>JAHDFX010000118.1 GCA_020627965.1 Saprospiraceae bacterium
TTCATCGTTTGCAAAATTGCACAAATTTACAATACTAATCCCTATCTTTGTACTTATTCTAAATTGAAAAAAAATTGCCAATGAGTACGAATCAGAAAGGACCAGTAAAATCAGGAACCAGCCAGATTGTAGCAGGGACTGTTATAGAAGGTAAATTACACATTCCCGGCGATTTAAGATTAGAAGGAGAAATAGTGGGGGATGTTATTTCTGAAGCTAAAGTAGTAATGGGAAAAACGGGTATCATAGATGGAAATGTAAAAGCTCAGAATCTGGATATTCGTGGAAAATTTAGTGGCGAACTCCATATCAGTGAGACACTACAGATCAGAAGTGATGCAGATATTCGGGGTAATATTAATACGAAAAATCTAGTTGTTGAGAATGGAGCAAAACTACGTGGCAATTGTAATGTAGGAGAAGAATAGATTGTCATTTTTTTGTACAAAAAACACCTGCTAATTGAATCAGCCAACAATTCCAGTGCCTGGCACGTTATGTGCAACAGTTTAAACATGTTCTAAGACTTACATCTAAATCATTAAAGTCATCAGTACAAAGAAGCAAAATAAAGCACAGGATAAGGTGACGGCTACACCAAAACGAAAGGGATGGAAAAGATTCGTTCGCCTGATTGCTTTTCTCCTCGTATTAATGATTGCCATGAGTTTCCTGATTCGTCTGCCAGCCGTACAGAATGAACTGGTCGATCGCATCACGACTTACCTCTCAAAAGAATTAAACACCAAAGTAGAAGTTGAACACGTTGATCTGAGTTTTTTCGACCGACTGGTACTGAAAGGGTTTTATGTTGAGGATCAACAACAAGATACCTTATTATTTGCTAAGTCTTTGACGGCTGATATCAATGCATTTAGCTATTTGAGCGAGAAAAAACTTTTTGTAGATGATATTCACCTCAACAAAGCTCGTTTCAACTTGCATCGTCCTGCCGATAGTCTCAGTTTTAATATTGATTTTATCAATGAATTTTTCGGAGGCGACAAAGAAAAAGCAGATTTGAGTCAAGAAGAAGCACCTAATTCTCAGACCAATAAACCTAAGAAAAACTGGCTACTCAAAGTAAATGGACTCTATCTTGAAGATATTCAATTTCATTTAAATGATGAACTAACAGGAACAGAATTGCTGGTTAAACTACCAGATGGGAAAGTCAGTTTCAATGATATTGATCCGGCTGAACGACTGATCGATCTTAAAAAACTCCAACTTACGGAGGTCAATGTCCAATTGATAAAAGATAAATCTGGATCATTAAAAGTACAACGCAAAGCACCCAAAAAAGACCAGGCAGATAAATCCTGGGTATTCAAATTAGATCAAGGCAGAATCAGTAAAGCGAGTTTTAAATTAAATAATTTTCTGCATGAAGCTAAAGAGGAAGGCATAGATTTTAACAGACTGGCATTATCTGATATTGACATTCATATCAATGATTTTATCAACGAAAATGGAACATTTACAGGGCAGATCAGTCGGGCAGATTTTGTGGAAAAAAGTGGCTTTATACTGAAAAAGCTCAATGCTACAGCAAAGGTCGATGCAAAAAATATTGAATTATCAAACTTAGATCTGCAAACACCCAATAGTCAGGTGCGTAATGAATTGAAACTGAGTTTTCGTTCTCTCGAAAGCTTCAAAACCTTTCCTGATGATGTTCGTATTAAAGCCGAGCTTGAGAATACACTATTTTCACCAAATGATCTCTTGGTGTTCATCCCTAAACTCAAGGAGGAGAAGATATTTAAACGCAACAGCGATAAAATAATTCGTATAGATGGTCTGATTTCAGGTAAAGTTAATCGACTGAAAGGCAAAGACATTGTTTTAGCTATTGGCGAAGGCACTCGTCTGAAAGGTAATTTCAGTTTAAGAGATATTACAGAACCCGAAGATGCTTTTCTTGATGTAAAAGTAGATGAACTCAACACGTCTATCAAAGAAATCAAACGTTATGCAGACGTCAAGTTGCCACGCAATTTTGCTAAACTGGGTAAACTAGATTTTAGCGGACGTTTCACAGGCTTCTTACTGGATTTTGTAGCAGATGGTAAATTAAAAACAGACCTGGGGTATGTTAATTCCGATTTGAAAATTAATCTGCGTAATGGCTTTGAGCAAAGCGAGTACTCAGGGAGTTTGACCGTACGTGATTTTGATGTTAAAACCTGGTCAGGTAATGATTTGTTCGACAAAGCAAGTTTTAGTGGAAAGGTAAAAGGTAAAGGGGTTCGCCTGAATAATGTAGATGCTCAGTTGGATGCCAAAGTACGAAATTTTACATTCAAAGGGTATGATTATCAAGATGTTCGGATGGATGGGCGCCTTACCGGGAAATTATTTGATGGAGAACTGATTCTGGAACAGGATGAAGTAGACATGAAGTTTGAAGGTACAGTCGATTTTCGGGATAGCCTGCCTGTCTTTGACTTTACTGCTGCCATAGATGAACTGGATTTAAAAGCACTTAATCTGTCTAAGCAAAATATACGTCTTGCCGGTGATCTTGCCTTTGATTTTTCCGGTAATAATATCGACAATGTAGTAGGAGATGCATCTGTTTATCGCTTTGAATTTTCAAAAGATGACAAAACTTATCAGGCAGATACGATATTAATCAGCTCAAAAATTAACAGTCGTTTTGACAGGATTCTTAAATTGGATTCAGATATTGCGGATGCACTGATACGTGGAGAATTTGACATCCTCCAATTGCCGGGGGCTGCTGCCAGCTATATCGAAACTCATTATCCTAAATATGCCGACAGAGCTGGCATTTCGAGTGCCAAATTAATGCCCAAAAAGAAAATTGAATTAGATACATCGGGCCAACTGGTTGAAGTACCTGTCGAAGTAAGGGATCAGGATTTTAAGTTTGACATTAGGATCAAGGAAACGAATGAATTATTGAAACTGGTGGTCAAAGACCTTCAAATATATCAGGGAACCCAAATTAAAGGCGTATTCAGCACACGTGATGACCAATTGGCTTTTGTAGCCAAAGTGCCAGGTATTAAAACATCCAGCATATTTGTAGATGAAGTTACTACCCGTTTTTCTGCTGATGCAGATATTGCAGATTTAAACATCCAGACAAAGGGCTTAGTGGTAGGAAAAGACTCTGCACTGGTACTACCACCAATATCTGTACAGGCAGACCTGGAATTAGATACAGCTCATTTTGATGTAAGATCAGCTGGGTTTGGTGATGTCGTTACTGATATGCATTTTAATGGTGTGCTGTTTCCTGCAGATGATTACTTTCAAATCAGTCTTTTACCATCAGACTTCTATATTTTCAATAGAAAATGGGACATCTCTGGCGATAATTATATTCGGTTTGGCAAAAAATATATCGATACTAAAAATTTGCTCATCAATTATGAAGATGAACAAATTTCATTGAATAGTTTTGGTGAAAGTGGACTTGAACTGGGCATTAGCAATATAGCGGTGAAGTGGTTGAATGATATTATACAATTACGCAATACAGAATTTGGCGGCAAATTGAATGCTAAAGTAACGACAGAAGACCTATTTAAACTAACTGACCTTAGAACGACAACTACCCTGGATAGTTTTGTCATCAATAATGATTATTGGGGAAATGTAGAACTGTCAGCAACCGCAAAAGATATTACAACTCCAGTAGAAACCCGCCTGCGTGTCAATATGCTCAATCAAACCGATTCTATACTGATTACCGGGCAATACTTTTCTCCGCTTTCCGATGTAGGAAAAGTCAATCCCAACTCGTTTGATTGTCAGGTAGAAGCAGGTAATTATTCTGTTGAATTTGTGGAGTATTTATTACGAGGCGAAATATCAGACCTGCGTGGGCGATTTGATGCAGATCTACGTCTTTGGGGAAATTTTAAAAAACCTGAAATCAGTGGAAAACTAAGATTGTTTGATGGCTCTGTAAAGATAAACTATCTGCAAACCCGCTATTTTATTGATGATGTTCTGGTAGATGTAAGCAGTACTTTTCTGGATTTAAATGGCAATAACATTTACGATGACTTCCGAAATAGTGCAGACCTGACCGGAGGAATAACACACGATCATCTCCGAAATTTTCAATTGGCTACTCAAGTTAACGCCGATCAATTTCTTCTACTCAACACAGAGAAAAAGGACAATCCATTGTATTATGGGCGAGGTATAGGGAAGGCAAATGTTAGTTTTTCGGGTCCTTTTAACCGTACTGATATTAATATCACAGCTACTTCTGCTGCGGGGTCAAACATTACTATCCCACTGACAGACGAACAGGTTGCCCGAAAGGTTAGTTTTATTGAGTTTATACCAAAAGATACCGTCATTGTCAAGGAAAAAAGAAGGAAGCCCCTGATTCGAGGAGCCAATATTGAAATGAAGCTGACTGTAACGCCTGAAGCCAATATTTTCCTACCATTTGACGAAAGGGTGGGGGATGTCATCAAAGGAATTGGAAAAGGCGATATTCAACTCAATATCACACGTACCGGGGAATTTTCCGTATTTGGAAACTACGAAATTGACAGAGGAGAATACCTGTTTACCTATCAGAATTTCATCAATAAACCCTTCAGGGTAAAACCAGGAGGCACCATCGCCTGGACAGGAGACCCATATGATGCCCGGATTAATGTAGATGCGGTTTATGAAGGTTTGAGAGTGCCACCAAGCAATTTCATTTTGGAATATTTATCTGATGCAGATTCAGACCTGAAACGTACTGCGGGTATTAGTACAAACGTGGATTTAAGTATGGAACTCGTGGGCAGCTTATTAAAGCCTGACATCAATTTTGATATTGAATTTCCTCAGTTAGACCCCAAACTGCGTGGCTATGTAGATGGTAAACTAAGGTTGTTGCGTGATGATAAAAACGAACTCAATCGACAGGTCTTTGGTTTGATTGTCTTAGGAAATTTCCTGCCTTCAGATATTGCAGGAACGGGTTTGCAGGGAAACCAACTGATAACTGGTATCAATACGCTTAGTGAAGTATTATCCAATCAGCTTTCTCTCTATCTGACTGACCTGCTGTCGGATGTGGTGACAGATGTCAATTTTATTTCAGGAATTGATTTTGATGTCAATTATCGACTTTATCAGATAGAAGGCTTAGATGATGTGAGTATTGATGATTTTTCAGTTACGGGGCGACAATTTCAGTTGGGTTTGAAAAATTACCTGTTCAATGACCGGCTTTTGGTCAATATTGGTGGAAATTTAGATTTTGGCCCTTCCTATGCCATTGACGATAATACAAATTTGGGTTCTTATATCGCGGGCGACTTCGTATTGGAGTATCTGCTGACAGCCGACGGACGCTATAAGATTCGGGCTTATAATCGTAGTGAAGCCGGATTGGATTTCAATACGCAAGTCAATGAAACTGGTGTAGGCTTCTCCTACCGCACTGAATTTGATAACTTAAATGAATTTGTAGAGTCCTTTTTTGGTAGTTTGAAGAAAAAGAAAAACAGAAAGAAAAAACAGAAAACGACTGGTGGAGTCTCAGAAAATTAAATGTACTAGTATAACGCAGATACCACCAAAGTAAATGGAGTCTCTATATGTACTCTTGCATCGTATGAGCTCTAGTGTTTTTAGTGGTAAATAATCAAGATCAATATGAAATATCTACACATTTTACTCTTTTTTACTATCATTTCAATGGCTCTGTCATGTAAGAATGAGCCAAAAAATACTGTGACGAAACCTGAAAAAAATGTTTCTACACCAGAAGTTTCGGCGGAAAATAAGCCAGCATGTACTTTTAAAGTTGCCGATCAGCCTGAGAAGCCGCGTAAGATTCGCTACGATGTGTTTGAGGATATGCTTGACATTGACGATGACGTGCTGTACATTTACAATTTTTGGTCGGCTGACTGTGCATCATGTCTCGAACAAATGTCTTGCTTTGAAAAAATAGTTCAGGAAATAGACAATAAAAAGGTTCAATTAGTGTTTGTGAACATGGATTCAGCAAAAGAACTGGATGAGAAAGTAACTCCTGTGGTTAATAAAATGGGGCTTTCCGCCAAAACAGTAATCTTAGATGTAGCCAAACCGGAAATGGTCTATGATGTCATTGACCCGGATTGGAAAGGACAATTGCCAGCAACTTTATTTGTCGATAATAGTACGGAAACCTGGCTTTTTTACC
Source organism: Saprospiraceae bacterium (assembly GCA_020627965.1). Lineage (GTDB taxonomy): Bacteria > Bacteroidota > Bacteroidia > Chitinophagales > Saprospiraceae > JAHDEO01. Next base: position 6,182 of record JAHDFX010000118.1, read on the forward strand.
AGAAAAAATACAGTTTTGATGAGTTAAGGGCACAAATACAACCTTTAGCTATGTTAAAGACTCTATAGCAATAGAAATACGTTGAAAATGTATCAAAAAGGTATTTTCTACGTTTAAATGACACAGGAACTTAGTTTAAATTTTGTTAAAAGGCTAGTTTTAGGGTGACAAACACAGTGTTTTAAGCATGAAATAGTGTCATATTATATGAACTGGCACTCTGTTTGTAAATCTTAAACAAAAACAGTTTCGGTATAAGACCGAATTCAGTTTTATATTTTTTTCTCAGCGTAAGTTTACCCCTCTTACCAAAATATATAACGATGAGGAAACTACTTATAATTATGTTCACGCTGGCAATTACCAGCCTATATGCTCAAGATGGGCTAAAAGTGGGTGATGAGGCAGCTAATTTCAAACTGGTTAATGCAGGGAATACCATTAATGGGATTGATGCGGAGGTCAGTTTGGAAGACTACAACAATGCAAAAGGATACATTATAGTATTCACTTGCAATGAATGTGAGGTTTCTGTAGCTTATGAAGACAGACTCATTGCATTACATCGAAAATTTGCTCTTGAGGGTTATCCGGTCATTGCGATCAACCCAAATGATTCTGAAATGTTGCCGGAAGAATCTTACGAAAGCATGAAAATACGGGCAAAGGAGAAAAACTTTCCTTTTGCTTATTTAAATGACGCAACACAAGACATTGCACTTGAATACGGAGTTACTGAGACGCCGCATGTATTTGTTGTTCAGAAAAAGAAAGGGACCAACATCATTCGCTATATCGGTGCTATTGATGATAACACCTTTGAAGCAGATAATGTAGAAATAGCTTATCTGGAAGAAGCAGTAAATCTTTTACTGGCAGGCGATCTCCCAAAGCGTAAAATGACAAAATCTGATGGTTGTAGTATCAAATGGGGACCATCTGTGTTGGAAGCTGCGGCGGCTGATGCTGATGCAATTCCGGTTACCAAGAAAAACTAGTTAAGAGTAACATAATATCTAATTTTAAGCCTGATTGATTATCGTCAATCAGGCTTTATTTTTTTCTTCCTATATTCGCAGGCTATGAGTCAGTCATTTTCAAAAATTATTCTGAAACATCGTAAAGATGCGCCATTACGTCGTTCACATCGTTGGGTCTTTTCTGGAGCTATTCATCGTATAGAAGGGGAGGTGGAAGACGGAGATATTGTCGAAGTATTTTCTGGAAACGGTGAATACCTGGGAACTGGTCATTATCATGATGGTAGTATTGCTGTGCGTATTTGCTCCTTTGAAAAAACGAAATTCGAGCTGCCTTTCTGGGAAAAAAGGCTAGGGGAAGCTTTCAAAATGAGAGAAGAACTCGGGCTGACGCAATCAGAGGATACTAATGCCTATCGGCTGATCCATGCGGAAGGAGATGGTTTGTCCGGCTTGATATTGGACTATTACAACGGAACAGTTGTTTTACAGGCGCACTCTATCGGTATGCACAAAGCCTCAGATAATATTATAAAGGCATTACAGGGCATATATGGAACTGACCTGAAAGCCGTGTACGATAAAAGCGCCGATACCTTACCGCCCAATTATGCCAAAGAGATCAATAACCAGTATCTATATGGTAATTCTGGCGAAACGATAGTCTCCGAATACGGACATCAATTTTTGGTAAACTGGGAGACAGGACAAAAGACAGGTTTCTTCCTGGATCAAAGAGAAAACAGGAAATTACTGGGGCAATATGTAGCAGGAAAAACTGTTCTCAATGCCTTTTGTTATTCTGGTGGCTTCTCTATATATGCATTAGCTGCCGGGGCAGCATCCGTTCACTCTGTTGATATTTCTCAGAAAGCAATGGACTTGACCGATCGCAATGTTGCCTTAATTGATAATGCTGACAAAAAGCATCAGTCTATCACAGCCGACGTCATGAAATTCCTGAAAAGTCCGCCAGAAAACTACGAAGTAATGGTACTCGACCCGCCTGCTTTTGCTAAAAATAAAAAAGCAAGACATAATGCTGTTCAGGGCTATAAAAGACTGAATGCGGCAGGTTTGAAAAGCATTAAAGATGCTGGTATTTTATTTACTTTTTCCTGTTCTCAGGTAGTTGATAGAGAGTTGTTTCGGAATACAATACTGGCAGCAGCACTGGAAGCTGGCAGACCAGTACGTATCCTTCATGAACTTACCCAGCCAGCAGATCATCCGGTAAATTTATTTCATCCTGAGGTGAGTTATCTGAAAGGTTTAGTCTTGTATGTAGGATAAAAAAAGGCACCCCCAAAGGAGTGCCTTTTTATCTAATATCTTAAAGTCTATTCATTATCTGTTACGGACAACGCTTAGCTTCATCGTTCTCATACCTTCAGCCGTTTGTACATTAACAAAATAAGTACCTGCTGTCAGATTTTGAGTATCCATGCGCAAAACTTCTTGCTGAATATTATTGTGAATAGTAGTCTCAACAATACGTCCGGTTACATCCATTAAAGTAACTGTAACCTGCTCAGAAATTTCTTTCAAATCCAGATCAATATTTACATAATCACTAGCTGGATTAGGCATTAAGCTGATTTGATCCTCATCCAATAAAGGTGTATTTGCATTGATTGTAGATGGAAGAATATTTAATCGGATTACACCATTGATACCACTAGTGAAACCACCTAAGAACCAGCTAGTTCCTTGCTTCACAACAGAGCCAATATCAGGGTAAGTGGTTGAACCGGAAGCGGTAATGAAGAAGAAATTATTCCCGATGTATTCTACTGCAATAATGTAATCATTATCCATGTCAAGAGTAATAGGATCCCCAAGACTTATAAAGTTGTCCAATGGAAGATCAATCAATGCATCTTCCACATCAGCTGCTGTTACCTCATAAGAATTGAAGGCTATTGGATTTAAGTCTGAATCATCAAAATTACCATCACCATTTTCGTCAGGATCATCATCATTATTGGCATCTGCCTGATAAAGAGTAACTGTAAGGAACTCACCCAAAATAGAGTCTGGCTGACTAATAGCAAAAGTAGCAGATAAAGCTTCTGTATTTTCACCCATAGTGTAGTAAGAACCCATACCGAAGTTTCCACCACCTCCGATAGTGATACCGCCTGGATTTTGTAGATTATCATCTAGTCCAAACTGATCGGCAGTAACTGTAAAGCCAATCATTTCTTCGTCTACACCTTGCTCATATCCCATGATGCCAGTACCATTATTGTAGAATCTGGCAGTATAATCACCTAGCATTGTTGGGGTATAAGTATCTGTAATGGTAACAAGAGAATCCATACCAGCAGGTAATGTGTTGATCGTCTCAGATACTGTTGTTACAGTACCCATAGGATCTGTAATCTCACAGGAAACAACAATGTTAGATTGGTCGGCAGTAGACCTGTTAGAAATAATAGCGCTAATATCCTGCAGTTCTACTACATGGTCGATAGGCGTCATATAAGCATAAGCGGCTGCAGAACCATACAGATTAAATGCATTGGATAATGAAATATTTACTGGGCCATTCGCCAATTCCATTTTGATTTGATTACAAAAGTCAAGTGTAATCATAACAGAAGGAATAGTAGCCTGCGCACCAACTGCACCAGCACCCATTGTAATAGGCTCTCCGGCAACGTTATTACAAATAACAACAGCAATAGCACCTTCAGCTTCAGCATTCAATACTTTGGTACCAAACTCACAGCTACCTCTATCTATCAAGGCAATATTACCTGATATGTCAGCACCATTTGTAAGCGCATTACAACCCTCCGTAGGATTAAGGCTTCCGTCGTTTACGAGTGCTAGATCACCCATGTAAGTGGTGTCAATAGCAGAACCGAAACCATCAGCTGCAAGACCTATATTGGTATAAGTACCTTCCAGCGAGGCAGGGCTGTTAATGAAGAAAGCCACCTGTGCAAACATACTATTAGTCAGTAGTCCGAGTGAGAATACTAAGCAAAACTTCAAAGTAGCGTTTGTAAAAGTTTTCATATAATATTGGATTTTTAAATTAGGAAATGATATTGTTTGAAAATGATGCTTAAAATTAAATTCAAAATAGCATCTAAGCTAAGATAGTGAAATTTATATAAATCGTGTATGAATGAATTGGAAAAGTGTGTGTCTTACTTACAAATAGATTTAGCGCAATTCATTTAATTTCTCTAATAGCCATGCTCCTTCAGGTAGTATTGGAGTCTCATTGATCTGCTGTTCTATATCATCCAATCTCTGTTGGTCTTTTCTTAATGTGTTGTATATCTTATTAATAATGTTCACAAAGTCACGATAAGGCTGTATTTGGTCATTGGGGGTAAATTTCTGTTGAGCGAAAAGAAATCTTCTAAAACTATTGATCATATCCTCAAACATGGAGGCATGAGTTTTACGCTTTTCATAATATACTTGTGTTCTGAGAACCCTTACCCCGAATTTAGTATCATTGAAGCTTGGGTTGTCGATGATGTCAAGCACAGCATCAAATTTACTTTGCTTGCAATATAATCGAGCCAGACAATAATTATAAGGGTCTTCCCGACCTTTGTATTCTGGAGCAATTTTATCTTTGTTATGGTCTAAAAATTGCGCTATCCAGTCAAGTTGATTCAGATTGAGGGCTACAGTGACAATATTCCTAAAAATAACTGGTAACAAAAAACCATTAATATACATCACTCCATCCTCCAACTGCATTTTATACCGATCAAACAACTCTTCATAGTATTGCTGCCTTACAGGAAAAAAGCTCTTGGAACAATTCTCTAGATAAGTATATAACATCCTCTGTTCTAGTGTATTTATAGTAACTCCATGTTCTTTTAGTAAATTTTTTAATTTGATATAATGCTCTATTTTCTTATCAGTTAATAATAACAAAGCTTCATGCCATAGTGCAATAACTGGAATTTCTTTGTATTCACTATTTTGAAGAAAATTAAGAATTTCCTTCATCAAGACCATATTATAATCAATTTTAGCTGTACCCTGGCGGTTAATCATCAGGCATAATTGAGTTAATTTTTCAGATAGATAAAAAATTTCAAGCATCTTTGTGACTTCTTCATAATGAATATCCCCTTTGCCATCATCGTATTTTCCGGCAAGATACATATGGTAATTTTCCTCTATTCTGAACTGGTGATAGTGGTACAAGGCATCCCGATAGGGATAATCTTGCTGAACCTTTTGAACTCTTTTATAGATATTTTTAAAATGAGTGCTCAAGCTGTTTTCATCATAAAATTGCATAAGTGCAATTTCTTTATCTGGTAACTTCTCTGATTTGAAGTGATGGTAAATAAATAATTCCAGCAATTTGAAAAGACGGGACTGCAATTTGATGATAGCATCAGGGTTATAAGGCTCTTCCGGGAAAATATATTTTGATGCGTACTCCTGAGTAAGCTTTTTATGCTCAAAGTTTGGAGCATACTTCTCAATAAAATCAAATAGGTCGGTTACAGTTTTCCTTTTATTGAAAAATGGAGAATACACAAATTCCCTAAATCGTTTCAGGTCTGATTTTGAGAGTTTTTCAATGGCTTTTATGAGTTTAGAGTCTTTCAAGTATTTTATTTTAGCTTATTTGTGAGTAATAACATGCTTAAATATATGTATATTTCGGAGATTTTAAGCAAAAAACGTAATTGACACTGATCTAACTCTATATTACTTTTGCTCCAAGCAAAATACTATCAATTTATTAAGCAAAAACTTTAAAAAATCATGAGAAGTAACAAAATGTTTAGCGGGCTTTTTATCCTGCTTATCGCCATTATTATTGCTGCCTGTGACGGATGCCCCATTGATATTGGTGGTCCTCCTCCTGGTGATGACTGTATCCAACCTACTAATCTACAGGTAAGCTCTACCGACACAATCAATTGGTTTGGTATCACTTATCAATGGGATGGTGACCCAAATGGTGCAGAATATGATTATGAGCTAGAACTAAATGGGGATACTATATTATTTAGTAGTGTATTTGGAGCTACTACAGGTACACCTACTATAGATTTCCAGATTCCTACAGCACAGGAAGGAGATTCTCTAAACTTTTCGGTAGAAACTATTTGCAGGAAGAGTGATGAGCCAATAGAACCTGTGAGTATTGAATATATTGTTCCTAAAGGAGGAATTGCCACTGTTGCCGTTGTGCATAGAGCCAATAATGGGGGCATATGTAAAGGTGAGATGAGAAATTGTGCTAACTATATTAGATTTGATAGTGCTCTTGATTCATTTTGTGGAATGAATACAACCCAATTGGATACGCTTAGAGGCAGTAACAATAATGAATATTATACGATGACAGATTTTTGTGAGTGTGAACAGCACTGTGGAAATTTAAAGTTATTAATTAAATGCTTTAAAAATAAAAACAGAAGAAGGTTAAGACCAACTCCGATTTCATGTGATTCTCTATAAAAACTAAGAATTGTAAATAAAAAAGCCTGTTCATTCCTATGAGCAGGCTTTTTTTATGTTTTAATTTTTTGCTGTTTTCAAGGATTTTGAATTGAAATAGTAATTTGTTCTCATGCGAAATGCCTGCATCTTTGTGTTGTCAAATGAATAGAACAGTATTGATAAACAGATACTACAAACATCATGAACTCCATTAAAAGTAGATATCTGTTTTAGACATGCTGTAAAGTTTAACAACTAAAATTCAATTAAATCATGAACAACAGACAACAAGAAGCATTCAAAACAAGGAAAGATGCTGCTGAACTTGCTACTAACCGTCCGCATCCTGACCATGTAAACAATGGGGATGAGCAAAAATTTAGACACAATGTCGACACTGCAAAAGATCATGCAGGACTTAATGTAGAAAACAGACCCTCCTTCATGATGAGCTTTACTAAAGGGCTACCTCACAATGAAAAAACAGGACTGGTCAATGACCCAACTCATTTTCAGTATTTTGTCAGAGGTATTGATAGCGGGAACTCTCGTGACTTTATTGATACACCGCTCGGACCTGAAAATGGTACAGCCGGCTGGAAGTCAGATAAAGCTAAAGACAATGATGCTGGAATACGAGGCTGGGAAAGTCAGGGGGCAGGACTGGTCTTTGAATTACAGGGGCCAGATGCACAGGCAGTTACTATGCCACCTGCTCCAAGACTAGGTGATGACGAACTGACAGCCGAAATGGCAGAAGTATATGCACAGGCATTACTTAGAGACATTCCTTTTAATGCACTAAGTGCAGGAGTAACCCGTGCCGGCAACAATAATACCAACACGGCCGCTAAATTAAGACGTCTGTTTGCTGATAAAGCCGATGTTGATAAGGTAAAAGACCTGACTGATAAATTGGGTAATCTCAACTGGTTTAATGGTACATCTTTGAACCTGAATGAAATTGAACGCATCAGAAGGAGAACTATGAGACTCAATCCGGCTACAGCTTTTCGTGGCATTACTCCAGGAGACGACATAGGACCTTATCTTTCTCAGTTCTTATTGGCAGGTAATAGAGGAATCAATGGTGTAAATGTACAACATTCTCCAAAAGATGGATTAATTACATATGGGGCAATGACTATATTGCAACAAGTAAGAACCGCAGCGCAAAAAGATTATATGACAACTTGGGATGAGTGGTTAGATGTACAAAATGGAGCAGATTTGAGAGGTCGGGAAGAATATGAAAGCAGACCGATTGACCGCCCTATTTATACACCTCGCGACCTGGCTACCTATGTTCATTATGATGCACTCTATCAGGCTTATCTGAATGCTTGTCTGATCTTGCTGAATATGGGCGTACCTTTTGATCTGGGATTACCTTTTCAGGAGGCAGATTCGATTGACCACCAGCAAGGCTTTGCACATTTTGGCGGACCACATATTTTGTCTCTGGTTACAGAAGTGGCTACTCGTGCTCTTAAAGCGGTACGTTTCCAGAAGTTTAATGTACATCGCCGTTGTCGCCCTGAAGTATTGGCAGCAAGAGTTTACAAAGAGCAAGACTTAAAGGATATGGCGCCAGAATTAACGAAAATGAAAAATGAACTTAATTCTATAGGTTTATTACAAGAAGTCAGAAATCATAATGGTACAGCTAATAACCCTGGTACTGAATTATTGCCGATGGCTTTTTGTGAAGGTTCGCCAATGCACCCTGCTTATGGTGCCGGACATGCTACTGTAGCAGGAGCTTGTATTACAATACTTAAGGCATTCTTTGATCACGAACACCACCTGAATATTGTACCTGTCAATGAAATTCCGGGAACGCCTAAAGCTTCTTCGAATTATGGATACGTGACGGTTTTTGATGGTACTTATAAATTGGAAGTTGTGCCAGTTTATGATGCAGATGGAAACCCTGCTCAGTTAACCGTAGAAGGCGAGCTGAATAAATTGGCTTCTAATATCTCAATAGGTAGAAACTGGGCGGGTGTTCACTACTTTACGGATTATTATGAGTCATTGCTTATGGGTGAACAGATTGCTCTGGAAATCCTGCGTGAGCAAAAACTGACTTTTATGGAAAATTTCTCGATGACTGTGCCTTTATTCAACGGAGATACAGTGAGAATATGATCTAACCCGAAAACCCCCAAGGCAATATAAAACGCCAATTGAATGTTCCCTATGCATGAATGAATGTGTAGGGACATTTATTTTTATACCGAACTTTCAATAGCAAAAAGTTGTTTTAGAAATAAGACATTTCACCAATTAGTAAAGCTGAAAAAATAAGGTTTCGATTTCAGGCAAAAGAATCGTATCAAATCGATATGTTATTTTTTCAACTTTACTTAGGTACTTAAATATTCTCCCATGAAAAAACTCAGCTTCAAATTACTGGTTTCTTTTGTTGATCTGCGCAACACGATTCTGGAAATATTGCTCATCATAATCATACTAAGCTGTGCATTCATATTTCAACCTAACATATTGGCTTATTTGTCGAGTATAAGTGTATTCAACCTACCTGAAATTTATAACTTTATTGTATTGTGTATCATTGTTGCCGGATTGTCCTTCTTTGCTTTAACAATGCTGTTTGACATCATAGAGAATACTCGCAGGATGTACCTGTATGAAAATAGAGAAGACAGACTGATTGTTGAAAGTAAAATACTTGACCGACCCATGAATGTGGTGAAGTATGAGTTTTGGTGGAATTATAAATTTCCTGGCGACCCGGTAAAAGATAATGATGACTATTATGAAGCCGGGACTCCCTCCAATACAATATGTGTATGGCTGAGTCTGGAAGACGAAAATGGAGAAACTCTGCTGATACAACAAAAATTACCACCCTGGACAGATAATACCGGAGATATTCCTTATAACTTCAAAATGCAGGACTATGTGAATGAACCATATAGTGATATCGGATTTCACGGAGGTTATTATGTTACAAATGCCCACCTGCTTAAAGTCTTTAAAAAGCTAAAAACTAAAAAAGTCAAATCATACAGTAAGTCCTAGCACTTATATAAAAATAAGAGCGTTTCTATATATGCCGTTCTGCATGATAAGAAGAACGTACCAGAGGGCCACTCTCCACATAATCAAAGCCCTTTTCCAGTCCTACTTCTTTATACATAGCAAAAGTATCAGGATGCACAAAAGACTCTACATTGAGGTGTAGTTTAGTGGGTTGGAGATATTGCCCGATAGTCAGTACATCACAGCCATGCTCAACCAGGTCGTCCATGATCTGGAAAACTTCCTCATCTGTCTCACCCAAACCGACCATAATGCCCGATTTAGTACGCTTACCGTAAGCTTTAGTGCGCTTGATTTGTTCCAGACTGCGGTCATATTTTGCCTGAGGACGAACTTTTCTATACAAACTCTTTACCGTCTCCATATTGTGAGAAACCACTTCCTGACCAGGACTGATCATGGTTTCCAATGCTTCCCAATTAGCCCGAACATCAGGAATCAAGGTCTCTATTGTCGTCTCAGGTGATAGATTTTTTACTTCTTTAACGGTGGCATGCCATATAGCAGCACCCCGGTCTTTCAGCTCGTCTCTATTAACTGAAGTAATGACAGCATGTTTGACGCCCATCAATTTAATAGCCTCTGCTACACGATAAGGCTCATCTTCATCATATTCATTAGGGCGACCTGTTTTTACTGCACAAAACGAGCAGGAGCGTGTACAGGTATTACCCAATATCATAAAAGTTGCCGTACCTTCTCCCCAACATTCTCCCATGTTCGGACAATGCCCGCTTTGACAAATAGTATGCAGTTTATATTCATCTACAATACTTCTCACATTGCGGTAAGTCTCTCCTATGGGGAGTTTTACACGCAACCAATCCGGCTTCCGCTTTCTTTGTTCTTGTTTATTAACTATAGGTAAATCTATCATTTCAAATTGATTAAATTGCGATACTTCGCAATTTTGAGGTCGATAGTCGATAGTCCATGGTCGATAGTAGCATGTTGTTTTTAAAAACTTCGTTGAATTTCAACCATCGACTATAGACCATCGGCTATGGATCTTTCTATTTATATTATTACCAACGCTTTCCTAATTGCAAAGCAATATATACCGTCGGAAAAATAGCTTTATTATCTTCTGTCAGCATAATAGGAACTTCTTGGGTGTAAATATCCAACATTATTCCCATATCCAGTGCTTTTACGAAGTGATTATATGCGCCCCAATCAAAATTAAGCCCTGCTTTAATAAAACCACCCGGAACAAAACCCAGTTCACCAAAACCAGTCAAGAAACCAGAGGAGCCACGTACACAGGCTGTATTTAAAAAGCAAGAGCGATTTTCTTCGCTATACGATTCAGAAACAACACCATCTAATACCCTCAAATCCAGATAATAAGGCTTGGTCAACCCTATAGAAGGACCTACAGCATAGGAAAATCCGACAGCTACGCCTTGCTTACGGGCTTTATCCGAAAAATACAATTTCCCACCATAACCTATATGGATGCCGTAGAAACTATTCTGTTTGCCAAAAATATAATTATGCGAAGCATTGGTGAATGGACCACTTACTGCCCCACTTCCCTGCTGGCGAATTTCACGATGATGACGCAATGACGTAATTTCAAAGCGTAGTAATTGCGTGAATTTAGGCTTTTTCATAAAGCCATAATCGGCACCAATAGCTATACCAGCAGTATGTGCCTGAATGGAGAATACGACTTCTTTGTCAAGTTTAGAATCGGCATAAGTTTCTGTCTGTGCAAACATTTGCATTGCCAGAAAACTGACCAGTAGAGTAAGGTTTAATATTTTTATCAAATGCATGTATTCATCGGATTTTGTATAGGCGGTGATTCACATTATTACATCATCTATAAAATTACAAAATAAAACAAAATAAATCCACGCTTGGTTGTAGAGATTGCTTAATCTATCATTAATACGACGAAAATTGTGTATTTGTTATATATCTTTGGCTTATGACAACAGAAATTATTTATACCGGCGACTTACATACAGATGCAAAACACATTCGTTCCGGCAATACTATAGCAACGGATGCCCCTACAGATAATAATGGTAAAGGAGAAGCCTTTTCGCCAACCGATCTGGTAGCGGCGGCACTAGGTTCCTGTATATTGACTATCATGGGTATATCCGCCCGCAATTACGATATTGACATCAGTGGAGCCACAGCACAAGTAACAAAAACCATGTTATCCAATCCACGCAGAATCGGCAAACTAGAAGTCATCGTACAAATGCCCGATAGAGCATTTTCTCATAAGGATAAGTTGGTATTAGAAAGAGCTGCACACGGCTGCCCGGTCAAAAGAAGCTTGCATCCCGACCTGGAAGAGACGATCACGATAAATTGGTAAGTTTCGTACTCGCACCTTCAGTCAGGCTGTGTGATTAACATTGGCTTCATTGCCTGGCTCGTTGTACCTTAGTCGTATTTATCTTTTTATCGAATCACTTAAAATTTCTCTGTACAGGACAAAAAAATATTTTCATGATGTGCGTAGAACATATGTCGTACTTAACAGCACGTGAATCAAGGCTGAAAATATTTAGCTACCAACATGTAGTCCCCAGCGGGACAGAACTTTATAAGCAGTCTCGTAGAGACAAAATATCGGTAGATTTAATTCTAATCCTCCACCTTCGCTTACTTTCATTTATTTTTTTCTTCTTTTTAATTTCAAATCCACCGTCTTACTTCTTTTAGGTATTCTACGTATTCAGTTCCAAATTCTTTTCTCAAAAATTCTTCTTCCAATCTGATTTGAGTATTGATACTTATCGTGGATAAAGAAATTATCAATAAAGTAAAAGCATTAGGTATCACAAGGAATAATCCAACATTGGCTATCATTATTCCTAAAAATACTGGATTTCTTGAAAATAAAAACATCCCCGAAGTAACTAATTTCGTTTTATTTTTTTCGTCAATTCCAATTCTCCAAGAGTTTGCCATTTGACTTTGTGCAATCCAAACTAAAATTAAGGATAATATCAGTAATCCCCAACCAATCTTAATTAGAATTGGATTTTCTAAATACCAAAAAGGAAGCAAATAGTCATACCAATCATTTTTGAAAGCGTAAATTCCTACAATTATCAATTCTAAAAACGTGATTATCGTAAATACTTTTCCGTTAAATCCATGAGCGTCATCAGTTTTGTTAAATGTCAATGGGTTGACTCCCGTTCTTTTCCAAATTAGCAACGACCTTATCACAAAAACAAGTGAAAAATAAATTAATAGATATATAAATAAAATCATCAAACTTAATTTTCAAAGGTTTAAAAATATGCAAGACGAAGCAACTTTTATATTACTTCGCCTTGCTTTTTCTTTAAGACTGATTTAATTAATGATGTTCATGGTGGTG
>JAHDFX010000119.1 GCA_020627965.1 Saprospiraceae bacterium
AAAACTGGTGCACGATCAGCCCATTCCGCATACGTGGAGCAAAAAAAGTAGATTTTGGTGGTAGGATTTCCCCTGCATTAGAAACCGACATGAATTCTTTCATTCCAATAGGATGCAGGATAAAACCTACACGATGTTGACTTTTATTGACTTTCCGTTTCACTTCTTCAAGTCCTTTTATCCCTTCCAGATATTTTACACGAGCATCTTCTCTTACATTTTTTATACCTAATACCCGTTGTAAAACCACTTTATTCAACAAGCTTACATCCAGTTTTTCGCTTGGACTGGCATTACTCAGTTTTAGCAGCTCTTGTTCTTTCAATTTTAAACTATACCACTTTTCATTCAAATACATGATGATCTCATGTGGTGTTTTCGGTTTGCTAGGTGCTAACTGCTTTTCAACAATAAAAAATTTGCGCAACTCTGCTTTGAAACCTTTGGTAGAATAATTATTCAGGGTTTCTACAATACGGTTAAATTCATGAATTTCTAATTGGTCAGATGGAAAAAGACAACTCAATTGAAACTGACGTTCTTTATTTTCTTTATACAAATTAGCTGTCGTAGCAAAACGGTGATGACCATCAGCTATATAAGCTTTCGGAACGTATTGTTCAAAAAACTGAACCAGCTTATCAATATCTTTTTGCTGGTTGACCATATAAAAATTATGCTCCAGTCCTTTATAATCTACCTGATAATGAAGCGGATAATCTTCTATGTAGTTTTCCAGTAATTCACTGATCGCCTCTACCTTAGGATAAGTAAGCACAGTAGGCTTGATCATCGCCTCTCGCAAACGCACCAAATTCGCCATCTTCCTTTCCTTCTCCTTCAAAGTCAGTTCATGGCGAATAATATTTCCATTCAAATAATCCTGAATATCTGTACAGGCAAGCAGACCAGTAAACGTACGTTCAGCATTACGAAGACGATAGACAATGAGCGCTTGTTTGTCTAATGTTTTGAAATACCCTTGCCGGGCAAATACAGGATACTCCTCTTTGACCTCATCGAAAAAAGTGTCCGTATCCTGTATTTTGTCCAGGTCAGGTATTGTAGCCCTGAATGGTGCTATATTAGCCATTGTTTATCGGCGATTTTTTAAAATTATCCCTCAAGTATATCAATAATCTGAGTAGCTAATTGTAAACCTATTTTTCTTTGTGCTTCTTGTGTAGATGCGCCAATATGTGGAGAAAGCGCAATTCTTGGATGCGTTAGAATATCTTTTCTCGGACTAGGTTCATTTTCAAAAACATCCAGAGCTGCTGCTGCTACTTTACCACTTTCCAGCGCTTCCAGCAGTGCATCTTCATCAATGGCTCCGCCTCTAGCTGTATTGATAATGCGAATCCCCTCTTTCATAATCCCAAATTCCTCTTTGCCTAAAAGCGCTTTATTTCCTGTCTTAAATGGAACATGTATGGTAATAAAATCAGCTTCTGCCAGCATTTCTTTCATTTCAACGGTGGGCAATGTCAAGGAAAGTGCAGCATTTTTCGACCTGAAAATATCTACTTCGATACGCATTTCATCAAAAGCCATATCTACTGGAAGTACTTCCATACCAATGCCCAAGCCTATTCTGGCTACCTCCTGACCAATACGGCCAAAACCGATAATACCTAATTTTTTGCCCCTTAGTTCAACACCTTTAGCATAGCTTTTTTTCAAGCTTTTAAAACTTGTGTCGCCTTCGACGGGCATTTTTCGATCTGCATCATATAGAAAACGAGCCAGACTGAACATCTGCCCAATTGCCAGTTCTGCAACAGCCTGTGAAGAAGCCGCAGGTGTATTGATTACATGAACGCCTTTGCTTGCTGCATGATCCACATCTATATTGTCCAAACCAACACCACCACGTCCGATGATCTTCAAATTCGGACATTGATCGATCAATGCCTGGCGTACTTTAGTCGCACTTCGGACACAAATCGCATCATAAGCAGGTAATTTCGCTGCTAGCTCATCTTGTGGGATTTTAGTTGTGTGGACTTCATGTCCAGCATTTTCGAGCAATCTCTGCCCATCGGGGTGGATACCGTCGTTAATCAGTATTTTTGCCATTAATATTTGTTATTAAATAACGATGAAAAAATAGAACCAGGCTTAATAAGTAATTTAAAAAGTTTAATGTCGCAAATTAAGTGATTTACTTTTATAAAAGGAAGGATAAAAAAATAAGTTGTGGATTTCGGGCTTTTGTATGTGCTCTGTTGCCCAAAAAAGGCTAATTTTGTGGCTATAATATATTTTTTCATCGCTTAGTGTTCTCTGTGTCATATGTCTTACTGTCCTTAGCGCTCTTAGTGGTAAATACTTTAGAAAGATGAAATTTGGAGTAGTTGTTTTTCCCGGTTCCAATTGCGATAGTGATATGTTGCATGTTATTGGTCAGGTAATGGGACAAGAGGTTATCGAACTTTGGCATAAAGAAACAGCATTACCTGATTTTAAAAAGGGGGACTGCATCTTACTGCCAGGCGGTTTTTCTTATGGTGATTATTTGCGTTGTGGCGCAATAGCCAGCCATTCGCCAATTATGAAATCTGTTATAGAATTTGCCAGAAATGGTGGTTATCTATTTGGAATTTGTAATGGCTTCCAAATTTTATGTGAAACAGGTTTGTTGCCTGGTGCTTTACTTCGCAATACAAACCAGAGATTCATCTGTAAAAATGTACATCTTCGTGCAGCGAGTAATAATACAGCCCTCACGAGTCGTGTCAATCTCGCAGAACCGCTCAAAATACCTATAGCTCATGCCGAAGGACGTTATTATGCCGACGCAGATACTTTAAAACAATTGCAGGATAACGATCAGATATTATTCCGCTATTGCAATGAGCAGGGCGAAGTCACAACAGCCGCTAATCCTAATGGTTCTGTAGATCATATAGCTGGCATATGTAATGCAGGCAGAAATGTTTTTGGTATGATGCCACACCCTGAACGAGCTTCCGAGGGTATTTTGGGTAATACCGACGGACGAATACTATTTGAGTCTTTGCTGGCTACAGCAGGACAAGCGGTTTGATCTATAAAAAACAAAAAACGGAGCATCAACAGCAGACAATACTAGTTAATTTTTATTCTTTAATCCTGTAACGTTATTTCAGGACTAGACACTGTTATGAAAGAAAACACAAAAAACCAAATAGCCAAAATTCTAAAAAACTGTGTTGATAGAACCTTCAAGCGAATAGGTAGTAAGAAAACTCATCGCCCATTTCATAATGCTTTACTGACAGAAGAACTTGTAAATGCATCTGCATTTGAAAGGTCTTTCTCTACTTCATTTGGGCAAGGACCAATTGAGGAAATTTCAATGTTAATTGCATTGGATAGTGGTTTTGAAGTGGAAAGACAACGAGAGACTCAAATTAATGTCTTCAAAGGAGCTATAGATGAAGTGGAAAGAATATGTAGTAGTCTCAGGGGAAGAGATAAGTCTCCAAATTGGGAAAAAGAAGTAAAGAAAGTGACAGCATATTCAAAAGGAGATACAGAAGTAAGAAGAGTTATTTCTGATCTGTGGTTGAATAAAAATAATACAGAGTTCTTTATTTCAATAAAAACTGTGAAGCCCAACTTGGATCAGACAGAAAAAGCAAAAAGTGATATGCTACTTTTGAAAGCCCATGATCCTAATTGCCAAGTATATTTTGGGCTTTTTTATAATCCAGGTGGTGAAGAAAGGTCCGAATACAACTGGACAATTCCATCTAGCATTTTTGATATGTTGAAAGACCCAGTAGTATTAATTGGGGCAGATTACTGGAATTTTTTGGGTGAACATAAAGATACCTACATAAACCTTTTGGATGTTTTTAAAAAAGTGGGAGAAGAAACAAGGAAAAAAATATCTGATCTTTAATTTTTTGCAAAATTACGCTTCCATGCATCAATGTCTGTATTTCTATATCTGGAATACCTAAAGCCTTCTATTTGGCGAATATTATCTCCGTTTATGAGTTTTAGTACATGTTCGCCAATTGTCTTCCCCAGACCAATTGGAACAGCATTTCCAATTTGTTTATATTGTTCAATCAGGCTACCTTCTATTTGCCAATCATCGGGAAACTCTTGGACTCTTTTGTACTCCTGAACACTTAATGGTCGGTTTTCAGTAGGATGAGCAAGGTCTGTAGCGGGCATTGCTGGGTGGGTAACTAATGTTGGGCTAGGGGCATCCCAAGATAATCTCCTTAAAAAACCAGTTTTTCCTCCTCCTGCATAAAAAGACGCCCCAAGAGCTTCTTTCTGCAGATCTATAGGTAAAGCTCGCCAATTTTCTCCTGCTTTTAACATTCGATAATATTTTAACCTTTTTTCCGGAAAATTTAGGTGTTTGTGTTCAATATCTGCTAATCCGACTACAGCCTCTTTAAATGTTCGCCACTCAGGCAATCCGAATGTCCCATTTTCTGAATGAGTAGGCTCTAAGTAAGGGATTTTTTTCAATTCCCGAGAACATATAATCACTACTCTTTCTCGTTTTTGTGGTGTGCCAAAGTTTGCAGAATTATATAAATTGAAACTTACAGAATAACCCGCTTCCTCTAATTTGCCAATAATGGTATTTAACGCTCCGCCTGGTTGTTCTTCTTTTGATAAGTGAAGATTTCCATCTCCTCGCTTAGCATGAGGACGATGTTTTAAAGGGGCCGATAATAAACCTCTAACATTTTCAATAACAGCAAATTTGGGCTTTATCCCGATAATTACATCTATGAAATTTAGAAATACATTACCTCTGTCATCCTCGAAAGCCTTTCTTTTTCCGGCGGTACTGAATGCTTGGCAAGGAGGACCACCAACGATCAGGTCAACGTCCTCTCCTTTTTTTAATCCTGCTATATTTTTGATTTTTTCAGCATCATAATTTCTAATATCCCCCACAAGAGCAATTTCAGGATTATTCCTCACAATAGTCTTCCTACATGAATTATTTATTTCACTGGCAAATAGAACTTCGAAACCTGCTTTTTCCAACCCAATGTCCATCCCCATTGCACCACTAAAAAAACTCAGAGCAATAGGTTTTCCTGTTCTTTCCTGTCCAATACCATAAAATAGCTGGTCTTCAGCTACACCACATGAATTTTTGCTTATGTATTCTTTAACATCTTTTTCTTTTAATATCCAGGAACGTCCGATTTTTTCTGAATTTAATTTCTCTTCCCTGCACAAATTTCTGACTTGTTGTGGAGAGAGATTCATTTTTAAGGCAGCTTCTACAACACTTAGCAAGGTACTTTTTTTTATTTCGTTTGCGAAAATATTTAAAGTACCAAAGTTAGTGAAAAAAATACTCACAACAAAATTTCTTCAGGCACTTAACTCCCTATCGTTTCCCCGGGTTATACACCTCTACGGCCGCTTCCATGATCTTTTCTTTATCCAGCGTCATCTCCTTGAGTTTGTGATCTACATAGAGTGGCATTTGATCTGTATAATGCGGGCTTTCCGGCTTATTGGAAGCACCAAAGGGATGCACCGACTCTATCTTCACGCCCTCATCCGTATACTGCACAAATTGGATATAAGATTCTCCCATGTCACTCTTGAAAGTCTTTTTATCATTAGGGACGACATACATCGCACAAAGAATTTCAGGCATACCACCTACGGGCAAGGACACTTCTCCTTTCACATGTCTTTGCACAGTTCCTAGTGGTACATCTAATGAACCATAATGCTTCATCAGGAATTTCCTGGCATAACGGAGTGCATTGACATACTCTTCCTTTGGCAATGTGTTTGCCAGATCCATCCGTACATCATCCGATATTAGTTTTATCAGGTAAGTTGTTGCTACAAAAAATACTGTTGCCTGTGTGCTTTCAGGATTTGTCTTTCTATCCCAGTTTTTTCCTCTTTCTATCAAGTCTGCCAGGTCAGGATATTCTTCTGGACTGAGGCTGATTAGAATTTCCATGTTTTCCAGCCCTTTTGTGTACATATTACTGGCGTATTGCTGGTCGTATTTTATAGTCTTAATATCTTCATAGCTGACCTTGTCGTATGCTTCGATCAATTCCATAAAACGCAGACTACGGTTGGTCTGTTCTTTAGAAAAGCCCATCGTATGGTCAAAGTCCTGTTCTTTCAAATCTTCACTTGACACAGTAGCTGAGAAAGGTGTATTATTACAATTATACAAATAGCCAGATTCAGGATTGATAATCGTCGGCAGGTCTGAAATAGGCATAAACTGCGCCTTCCAAAGTGTGGCAGAGGTATCTCCGGGAACAATATTCAGCCAGTCATAATTTTTATCTCTGTAGGGAAATAAGCCATTGCAACGAAAGAAAATATTATCCTCTTTGTCTGCATAAATGATATTTTGACTGACCAGCCCCTGCATATCTAATGCTGCTTGAAATTCTTCAAAATTACTGGCTTTATTCATGTGAAACCATTGCTCAGCAGCACGAATATCAAATTGCCCCGGAAAACGCACTGAGTAATAGCCTGATTTATTTTTGATGGTTGTCCCATATTTGCTCCAGTAAAATTTTCTGGTAACAGGAACCTTAATCGGGCCAATCTTTACCTTCAATTTGATTTTTCTTTCTTCCAGCTTGTACCATTCACCGTCAAACTGATAGTAGTTTTTCTTTTTAGGGTGCATTTTTAATTCAAATACGTCATGAAAGTCGGGATAGTTGGTTGTATGTGTCCAGCCCAGATTTTCATTGGCTCCGAGAAACAGCGTGGCGCCTGTAGAGAACGTTCCGCCTAGCATATTCCAGCCTTCTTCACTTACTACATGTGCTTCATACCAGGAAACTGGCCCGTGTAGAGGTTGATGTGTATTAGAAATCAGGTAAGCATCGCCATTTTTAGTCTTTTTTGAAGAATAAGCCCAGGCATTGGAACCTTGTGGCTGAAAACTGGATGCAACGGATACGTGTTTATCATCTATCAAACGAGCAATGCCGAAAAGCGTATTGGACAATAAGCCCTGGGCTAAGACATAGCCTTTGATAATTTCTTTTTCGTTTGTCGGAAAAATACCTTTTTTGAGAACTTCTTTAGGATGAGCAGCCGCGTAGTCATTCAATCCTTGCACAGAACCCGCCAATACTTTTCTAAATTCGGGAGAAAAAGCCGAATCAAACTGTTCTTCAACGATAGCATCAGCATTAAGTACAAAAACACCGACATCCAGTATAGCGCCAGAAACACCATCAACTTCTGAAAGTCGTCCCTGCATCGCCAAGAGAGCCGCCTGTACATTTTGAAAATCATCTTCGCAATGCGCCCAGGCAAGTCCATAGGCTGCATCAGCATCTGTTTTGCCATAAATATGCGGAACTCCCCACTTGTCTCGAACAATTGTAACGTCATCGGGGTTTATTTGGGTAAAGACCTGATTAAAAGACAAGAATAAACAACTTGCCAACAGAACGAGTTTTCGTAACATTTATCTTTTGTATTTTTGCTAAATTTGTTTGAGTAATGGAGGGTATGTATGGTGCGTAAAGGTATATAAAATAAAAAACATGTCGAAATTAGACCAGCCACAGGAAGGGAAGGAAATGAGTTTTTTTGATCATCTTGATGAATTACGAGGGCATATTGTTCGTTCTGTTATCGTAACACTTGTCGTGGCTGTTGTGGTCTTCATTCTTGGTGATTTTATTTTCCAACACTTCATTTTTGGGCCACGCAATCCTAATTTTATCTCGTATCGTGTCATGTGCTGGTTTAGTAATGCCGTAGGTTTGAGCGATAGTCTTTGTATGACGCCTCCCGAATTTAAGTTTGATACACGAGAGATGGGAGAGACCTTTTTTGTACATATAAAGACATCTGTTATTCTCGGTCTTGCAGCAGCCTTTCCTTTTATCTTTAGGGAAATATGGCTTTTTGTAAAACCAGGACTTCATGAACATGAGGCGAAGTCGGTACGTGGTGTGGTGGGTATAGCTAGCGGATTATTTTTGCTCGGCGTACTGTTCGGTTATTTTGTTATTGCTCCTTTTGCGGTTAAATTTTTGGTTGGTTATGAACTTGCTGGCGTTATCAACGATACACCTACACTCGCCTCTTATGTGAATTATATCATTATTTTCCTAATTCCAACTGGTATTGTTTTTCAACTACCTTTAGTGGTCTTCTACTTATCAAGAATGGGCTTATTGTCTGCTGAATTTATGCGTAATTACAGAAAACAAGCTTTTTTGGGTATTATAGTTTTGGCTGCTATTATTACACCGCCCGATGTAGTCACTCAGTTTCTTATCGCTATTCCTATTTATGGACTTTATGAGATAAGTATTTACATTGCTGAAAAACAGTATGCAAAATACCAGAAGTCATTGGAATGATTGTTTTTCGTTACTAAAGAAGGACACTAATTACATTGTAAACTAAATTTCTTTAGCTTTATATAGCTACTTCATAAACATTATAAGTCTTGTAAATTTCGCCTTTTATCAACTCCATACCTCGGCGCATCATATCATTGTCTTCCAATATCCAGCTAGCTTCGCCATATTCTACGCCTACTGCTTGTGCAGCTTTCACCGTTTCATAATATAATACGGCATCGAGTCCTCGCCCTCTGTATTGAGGCAGAATGCCTAAAAGCATAACTCTTGCCCAGGTAATGTTTTTTTTCTGTGTAAATAATTTTAAAAAATTGAAAGGAAACAGGCGTCCATTCATTTGCTTGAAAATATAATTATAATCCAGCAAGGTCAGGGCTGTACCAATAGGCTCTCCATCAATTTCAGCAAAAAAGATCAGGGAAGGCTCTGCTATTTGCTTGAATCCGGCGGCATATTCGTCAATCTCTTTATCAGTCATGGGCACAAAGCCATAATTTTTTTCCCAGGCTTCATTATAAATTTTACGAAGAATATTGATCTCATTTTTGAGATCTTTCATATTGATAGTACGAATCTTTACTCCTGTTCTTGCTCTTACAATTTTATTGCCGCGCACCATTTTTGGGTCTTCCATGACACGCTGTGCATCAATTTTATAAGCAAATAAACCCATCGATTTTTTGAAGCCATAATTTTCCAACAAAGCCTGATAGTATTTCGGATTGTGTACCATGCCCAGTCTGGGCGGGCCGTCAAAACCATCTACCAGCAAACCATAGTCGTGGTTGCTGGAAGGACTGGCAGGCCCGTGCATAATATCACGTCCACGTTCCAGTAGCCAGGCTTTAGCAGTATCTAGTAATGCATTGGCAACTGCCTGGTCATTAATACATTCAAAAAAGCCAAAAAAGCCTGTTTTATTATTATGCTCTTTATTGTATAAATCATTCTGGATAGCAGCAATACGCCCTACAATTTCATTGCCTTTATAAGCAAGAAAAAGTTGCATAGTGCCAAACTCGAAGAAGGAAAACTTAGGAGATAGTTTTTCCTTAATGTCCATGAGCAAAGGGGGAACCCACATGGGGTCATTCTTATAAATTTTCCATGGAAATTTAATGAATTGTGTTTTTTGACGACGGGTTTCGACTGGTTTAATGGTAATCATAGCCTAATATTTGAGGTACAAAGCTACGATTTTCAATTTGTCCGAAAAACCTATTTTTTATCCTTTTCCAACATTCTTTTCCCAAAACCACCAAAATCACCATGGTCAGACATGATTGCAGCACTATCTTGCCCGACAGCTATAGAATCGACTGCCAATAATTTGAGTTGGTCTTCACGCTCTTTTAAAACATCTTCGGGGACAGGCAAATTTAATAATTCACAGACTTTGAAGAAAATATCTGTATTGTCTATGGTGCCAGAAAATTTCTCTGCTCCAGGACCATAGGCATATACGGGAACCATAGCGGCAGTGTGGTAATCATCTGTAAATTTGGTTTTAATTTCTCCGTCTTTCAAACTACCGGCATTGATACTGTAGCCGCCTGTTTCGTGATCGGAAGTTACAATCACTAAGGTTTCGCCATCGGCTTCAGCGAAATCCAGAGCTTCGCCTACGCTTCGGTCGAAATCCAGCATTTCACGAATAATGTATTTAGAATTACGGCTATGCCCTCCCCAGTCGATCTGAGCACCTTCTACCATCATGAAAAATCCTTTTTTATTCTGATTGAGAATTTCAGTCGCTTTTTTAGTGGCTTTTGGAAGATAATCGCCACGTGTTTTGATGCCTTTAGGTTGCATATCAGCAATCAGGCATACCACTTTCTTGGGCACTGTTTCTCCCAATTCATCTATACTATCTACTACTTTATATCCCTTGCGTTGTAATTCACGGATCAGGTTACGATTGTCTTTACGGTGTTCTTTAAGGAAGTAGCGTTTGCCTCCGCCCATCAACACCTCAATTCCTTTGGTCATAAATTCGGCAGATACTTCACGATTGATACGGCTACGTTTGGGCTGATGTGCATAGAAAGCAGCAGGTGTGGCGTGTGTTACGGAGGAAGTTGTTACAATACCTGTTGCAAGCTTTTGTTCTTCGGCTATTTCAACAACGGTCTTTAATTTTCTGCCTTTTGGGTCTTGTGCAATGGCTCCATTATACGTTTTCTTTCCGGTAGACATAGCGGTTGCGCTGGCTGCACTGTCAGTGATTAACTGAGTTGAGAAAGTTTTCATGAGTCCGACAAAAGGAAAGCGTTCGAGCTCAAGTGTATTTTTATTCGCGATGGTTGCTGCTGTGATGTGTGTGATACCCATTCCATCACCAATCATGAGGATAACATTCTTGGGCCCTTTCTTTTTGACAGGTGTTGTTGCTTTTTGTTCTACAGGAGGGCTGTCTTCTGTTTGTACTACATAAGCTAATGATTCAGATGAAACTGCTGTACGATTGTCGTCTCCAACAATTTGCCAGGCCATTAGAGCATACATAATGGTAATGAACGCCAAAGTTGTAAGTAGTAATCCGTATCTTTTGTGTAACATTTTTCTTTCTTATTTACGTATCACATTTAATCCACCAATTCCGCATCATCCATAATGTAATTAAGATAATCTAAATCTTTATCATTAAGACGCAATTTTCCTCGGAAAGTTGTCTTTTGATCTGTTTTTAGACGTCCCAGATCATCTTTTGCTAAAATGTCCAATACAGTTTCAGGACCAGCACCACCACAGAAAAAGCATTGTAAATAAGGATAAGCAGATAATACAATAAAAGTTTCATCTCCTGTTTCCTCAAAAGGAATTACAAAACCCTCTATTTGAACTTTTTTACCATCCAGCGCCTTAAGCGTGTCATTGAATACGGGATATAAAATATATTCTTCTACCGTTTCATTATACTGTTCCTCGAATTTCACCCTGGCCAGATCCGGCCAGGTTAATAACAAATAATCTCCTTTGTACTGATAGTCTTCTTTTTTGAAAACGTATTTGACTTTAACAGTATCCTTTTTTTCAGGAATGACTAATGTATCGGAAGGCTGAACCTCAGCGACTTTGGGTATGGTAGGAGTGGATGGCTCATTATTTTCACCACAAGCTGTAAATATCAGTATTACAGCAAGTAAGATAAATAATAAGTTTTCTGTTCTATGGATAATTAAGTAACGCACGGGCATAAAGATAGGGATTTCGGGCTATGTTTAAAATCTGAATAATAACATAAGTTCAAATCTATAGATAATTCATAGGCTACATGTGAGACAATTCATTAATTATCTCTGCTTAAGGTTTGAGATATATCTGTAAGGGCAGCCTGAGCAGCAGGGAGAAGGGCAGCCAGAAAACCGAGCAGCAAAGCAGCAAACAATAACCAAACTTCCTGAACTAAAAATAGTCTTGTAGAAAAAGAATAACGATAAGCATCTTCCAGATTATTTGCCATCAAATACATACCAAAATGCCCAAGCAGAAGCCCGAGTAAATAACCTAAAAAGGCAATCAACAAGCCTTCCAGAATAATCAGCGTAAAAAGTTGTCTGCGACTTCCTCCCATTGTTCGCATAATCGCTAATTCATAACGTCTTTTTCGTAAAGAAGATAATAAAGCAATAAACACACTTAGCCCTGAAACTACAATAATCAGCCAGGCAAGGATCTTTAGAGTCATTTCAGCATTTCCCATCAAGCTGTAAAGTCTGTTAAGTTCAATTGCCGGAGAAGCAGCCTGCAAGCCTTTTTTTTCATTGACCTTTCTTGGCATATTGAGTGTGTTAATGCTGTGTCCTCTATACTTGATCAGAATTGAGGTGATTTCAGCATCATCAGGAGCATCTAGTAAAGCTGTGTTATCGTGTTTATGTGTTATCGTGTTATCATGTTGGTGTGTATGGTCGTGGTCATGATGGTGGTCGTGGTCGTGGTCACTATGAGCATCTATCTCTTCTCTCAGCGAAGCGGTCTTTCCCTTGTTCGTGCCATGACTATGTGTGATCCAAAAACTTTGAGGGGTGGTTAATAAAAGCTGATCTGCTATAGAGCCTGTTGGTTTTAATATTCCGACTATTTTTAGTGAAGTATCGTCGTGTGTGGCATGATCGCTATGATCAAAGCCATGCGAACTATGGAATTCGTCTCCAATTTTGAGTCCCAAAGCATCGGCTACGGCAGCACCAGCAGTTACTTCCAGATCATTTTCCCAAATTTTTCCTGTAGCAACTTCAGCATTATATAAAGAAAGAAAATTATTAGTCGTACCAACAATCCTGTAACCTCTATAACTATCACCTAGCGCCATTGGAACTGCCTGTTCAATAAAAGGGTGTTTAGGCTTGAGAAAAGGGCGGATGTCTTTCAGGCTGATATTGCCAGTTGGTGCATCTATATGATACATACTGCTCATCACCAGTTGTAAAGGGCTTCCTTTTGCACCAATCACAAGATCTATACCAGCCATGTTTTTTTTGAAATTATCCTGAACCTGTTTTTGTAATAAAAAAAGGAACACAACTAAGCCAATTCCAAGCGCAAATAGCAATACACTTAATAGGGTAGACCAGGGTTTATATAATACACTTTTCCAACTGAGACCAAAAAGATTCATAAGGCAAAAGTAAGCAACTCAACTTGGAGAATAGCCAGCATTTTCAAAAAAATCATTTTTTCATACAAGGTCAATTAAAATTTGAGTAGCTTTGAACCCATTTTTATTGAAAGAAAAATAAAGTCGAAACCCATTGTGAGAGGGGTATGAAACGTATCGTTCTAAGTTGGTTATGTTTATTGGCGGTCGTGTCGGTTTTCGGACAGAGTGAACGCTTATACGTCAGGTTGTCCCGCCCTGCTGGATTTTATGAAAAATCCGTCGAGGTGAAAATAACCTGTAATGTAGATGATGCTACTATCTATTATACTATGGATGGTTCCATTCCGTCTAAGCGCTCTATACGTTACCGCAAGCCAATAAAATTAAAAAACACTACTGTTGTCCGGGCGATTGCAGTAAAGAAAGACTCAAGAAGTAGCATTGTAACAAACACTTACGTGCTTAATCCTGAGACGACTTTCCCTATTGTTTCACTCTCACTTAACTCATCTTATCTTTTTGATGAAGAGATCGGACTCTTCCAAATGGGTCCCAATGCCGATTCACTGCCGCCTTATAATAATGCCAATTTCTGGTCGAGAAAAGAGATACAGATTCATACTGAGATATTTGAAACAGATGGAGAACGGGTATTTGGTGCCAATACCGGAATGAGATTATTTGGTGGAATGAGCCGCCTTTTTCCTCAAAAGTCAATGGCTATCATGACCCGTAGCCGTTATGGTCCTACCCGTTTCCGGCATAAAATGTTTCCCGAAAAGGATATCAAGGCTTACAAATACTTTGTACTAAGAAATGCTGGTAGTGATTTTAGTAAAGCTCACCTTCGTGATCCCTTTGTGACGAGCCTGGTAGAAGGGATGGATATTGAAAAACAAAGCTACCGTCCTTCTCATTTATACTTAAATGGGGAATACTGGGGTATTTACAATATCCGGGAGAAGATCAATCGTTATTTTGTAGCTTCTCATACGGATACCCACAAAGACAGTATGGACTTGATCGAACACCAGAATCGTGTACGAAGAGGAAGTAATAAGCATTATAAGGAGATGCTCAAGTACATGGAGAAGCATAAGCTGAGCGAACAAAAACACTATGATTATATAAAAACACAGATGGAGGTCGAAAATTTCATGGACCTCCAGATCATTCAGATATATATTGACAACCGTGACGCAGGTGGAAATATTAAATTTTGGCGCCCGGCTATTCCAAATGGCAGATGGCGCTGGATTTTATATGATACTGACTGGGGCTATGGTTTGCACAATAAGGAAGCTTATAAGTTTAATTCTCTTCACTTTCATTTGACCCCTGATGGCCCACGCTGGCCCAATCCGCCCTGGACAACTTTCATTCTTCGTCAGTTGATTGAAAATGATGAATTTAAAGCTGATTTCATCAATCGTTTTGCAGATCATATGAATACTTACTTTGATCCGCAGCGTACCTTAAATCATTTAGACAGTATTCTAGTGGTTTATGAACCGGAAATCGGCAAACAATTAAAACGTTGGAACCTGAGTTCTAATCGTCGTAACAGCCATTTAGATAGAATCAGGACTTTTGCCGTAGAGCGCCCTGCTTTTATGCGTAAGTTTCTGGATAAGCGTTTTGATATTGGTGATACAATCAGGGTTAATATTGAAGAATCTAACAATGGACGGATTATTTTTAATAACAATATAGAAGTTGATAAGACAGATTTTTCTGGTCTATATTTTGAAAATTATCCTGTCAAATTACAGGCTTTACCTCATTTTGGCTATAAATTTTCTCATTGGGAAGGTTTGAATGATACTTCCTCTAATCCAATTGTCAGCCTGCAATTATTTAAAGATAAAGAATACTTCATACGGGCAGTTTATGAAAAGTCTGAGCATCCGCTGACGGAAAAGATCATGTTTAATGAAATCAGTTGTAATAATAAAACTACTGGCGACTGGGTAGAATTATTCAATTATTCCAAAGAAGACGTTAATCTTAAAGGCTGGTTTTTTCTGGATAAAGGACATGAATTTCAATTGCCGGATTCTAAACTTAGATCAGGAGAGCATATTATTCTCTGCGAAGATACAGCAGCCTTCAAGAAAATTTTCCCTTTTGAAACCCGTTATATTGGTAATTTCCCTTTTGGTTTGAGCAAACGAAAAGAACGACTTGAGTTGTACAGCAATACCGGAGCGCCTATAGATAGCCTCAGTTATAAATTAGAACCAGTAGATTCAGTGTTCACACTTAGCCTAAAGCTACCTTATGTAGACAATAGCATGCTCGACAATTGGAAAATTGCCGGAGGTTTTGGTACGCCAAATGAACCTAATCCTTCTTACGTAGAAGATCGTGCAGCTTATCAGCGAAAAATCCGTCGTATAGCCATGCTTGTAGGTGGGTTAGCATTGTTGTGTATTATTGCTTTTTTAGTTTATCGGAATCGCCACCACTTTAAAACAGAGCCTTCATCTCCCCTATCCAAAAAAGAAGCTAAAAAAGCTAATCCTCAACCACAAAACAGCGTGGATAGCAATTGGGATGATGGAAAGTTATAAAATATTATCAACACGAATCCCGATAGCTATCGTGGAGCAGTGGTAAAAAACAAATAACATGCTTAGCATAGATCCATCCACTACGCCAACCCGTGATTTACATCAATTTTTATTAGGAGCAGTTGCACCTCGTCCTATTGCTTTTGCCAGCACAATAGATGAAAATGGTCTTGCTAATATTGCCCCTTATAGCTTCTTCAATGCTTTTAGTTCCAATCCGCCTATTCTGGTTTTTTCATCGAATCGACGTGTTGCAGATAATACGACTAAAGACACTTTGCACAATATAGAAGTCAGCAAAGAAGTCGTTATCAATGTAGTTAATTACAGTATTGTCAGGCAGATGGCAGTCTCAGCGATTCAGTTTGATAAGACGGTCAGTGAATTTGCTAAAACCGGCTTAACGCCAATAGCTTCAGAACTGGTTAAGCCACCCCGCATCAAAGAATCTCCGGTTCAGATGGAGTGCAGAGTTAGTGAGATCATCACGCTCGGCGATCAGGGTGGAGCCGGGCATCTGATCATTTGTAATGTCCTCCGTATGCATATTGATGAAAATGTGGTGGATAATGGCCGAATCAATCCACATAAGATAGACCTGGTGGGCAGAATGGGACGATCTTATTATACTAGAGCTAGTGGTGATTCTGTTTTTACTGTTTTTCAACCTGTTACTAAAATCAGTGTTGGTTTTGACAACTTGCCGGCTTCTATTCGTAATAGCCATGTGCTTTCTGGAAATGACTTAGGTATTCTGGCTGGTCTGGAAAATCTGCCAACAACTGAAGAGGTAGAAGTTATTGGTAAAGACAGCAGAATTCAGGAACTCATACAAGCTCACACAGGTAATGCCGAGGCGCTGCGCACCCGCCTGCATCATGAAGCTAAGACTTTGCTTAAAGGAGGGTATAAGGAACTGGCCGCTCAAGTGCTGATGTTTGCCGATGGGGTGTAGAACAGCTTGTCCAAAGTCTATTCTAAGAACGTGTTTAAGTTTCCAACTTATCCCTAAGCAACTGATTCGCTACTTTCGGATTTACCTTACCACCGGAAGCCTTCATGACCTGTCCCATAAACATACCGAGCAGTCCTTTTTTGCCTTTGCGATAAGCAGCTACCTTATCGGGAAACTTAGCCAAAATTTCATCTATAATGCCTTCTATACTATCCTCATTGGAATCTTGTATGAGGTTGAGTTGAGTGGCTAGTTGAAGCGGGGCTGTGTCTGGTTGCTTGACGAGTTCCGGGAATATTTTCTGACTGGCAGCAGCATTACTGACTTTATTATCATCGACCAGTTGTATCAATGCTGCAATGCTTTTTGGCGATATTTTAAAATCATTGACCGGCAGGTTATTTTCATTTAAATACGATTTTATAACATTGTTCAGCCAATTAGCGGCAGCCTTATAATTACTGGTATGCTGAGTGATCTGTGTATAAAAATCTACCATTTCTTTATCTTCCAATAAGACTTTTACATCGTATTCCGACAGGCTATATGTGGTCATTAATTCCTGCTGTATCTCATTGGGTAATTTGGGCATATTTGCCCTGACCTGCTCTATGTACTCTTCTGTCAAAACGACGGGAGGAAGATCGGGTTCGGGGAAGTAGCGATAGTCATGGGCATTCTCTTTAGTTCGCAGGACATTGTTGGTATGCCCCGCCTGAGCGTCGAAAGAACGGGTTTCCTGATCTATTGTACCGCCTTTTTCTAAAATACCTTGTTGGCGTTTGGCTTCATAGGCGATAGCTCGTTTTGCATTACGCATAGAATTGACATTCTTAATCTCGCATCGAGTTCCCAATTTCGTTTCTCCCATTGGGCGTAGAGATACATTGCAATCGCAGCGAATAGAGCCTTCCTGCATATTGCCATCCGAAATATCCAGATAGCGGACTATTTGGCGCAGCTCAGTAATGAATTCATAAGCTTCTTCAGGAGAGCGCAGGTCAGGTTCGGTAACGATCTCTAATAAAGGCACACCAGCCCTGTTGAGGTCGATCAATGAATGTCTGGGATCAATATCGTGAATAGATTTACCGGCATCCTCTTCGAGGTGAATATGATGTAGTCTGACGTGTTTTGTCTTGCCATCAATTTGAATATCCAGCCCGCCGCCTACACAAATGGGGTGGCTATCCTGAGTGGTTTGAAAGCCTTTCGGCAAATCTGCATAAAAGTAATTCTTCCGGTCGAAACGGGTGTCTCGTGTAATTTCACAACCCAAAGCCAAGCCAAGCCTGACAGCATATTCTATGACTTTTTCATTGATGCGGGGCAAAGTTCCGGGGTGTGCCATTGAGATGGTACTCACTTGTGTGTTGGGTGCAGCGCCGTATGTGGCAGCATCTGCGCAAAAGGCTTTACTGGCTGTACTTAACTGAACATGTACTTCCAGTCCGACTACAATTTCATATTCCATAATTACTTACTTCACCAATTCTCCTTTATAATTTAGCAATTCCTTTTTCCTTAAAAAGTAGCCTTTTGATAGAGCAAAAGCATAATCATTCATAGCAGAGAACAGGACATTCAGATTATCATCATAATATTTTTCACCACCAAAATACCTGAAATCTTTAGAAAGATACATCGTGAAATTGCGTTCCACTTCCATAGGTATCTCACCTTCGTAGATATCGTCTTCCAGTATTCGGGCGATTTCTTCTTTCATGGCGCTTTCCAGCGGCTTAATATCTACAAAATTAGTTCTTATTTCTTCAAAAGAGGTCGTATAATTGAGAAATTGAAGGGCTTCGGATAAATCAGTATATATTTTATATTTTTCTTCGAATGTTTTATCAAAATCAAAGAGCGTCTGATAGAGTGGAATCAACTGATCTGTCTTGGCATTTTGTTCCTGTTGTCTGAAAAAATTAAATATTTTCAGGTCGTTCTTTTTGATCTGTTTTTCCAGTTCTTTGGATTCTTTTTCAAGTCGTCTTATCAGCTTTTGAGCCGCTTCTTGCCGGTATTTTTTACCATCATAATCGAATGTTTCAACAGGAATAGCTTTATTGTCAATTTGTTTGAGGGTGTCAATGTCGCTATTCAGCGCAAGCATATTGTAAACCTTATCAGTTTTTTCATCGGAGAATAAATCCTCTAGTTTTACGGATTCATCAGAAAAAGGCAAGGTGTTGATATCTATTGGTGTCGGGTTTTTATGGTCATAATAACTTCTAAAAATTTCAGGAAAACTGTTTTTTACATAATCAGCATCGTATTCTGAACGGAATTGCCGGAAAGAAAGCGTAGCGACTTTGCCTTTGTACTCAATAGGTTTAAATAGCTTTTCTGTCAGCTTTTTTTGTGTGGTTTCTATATTTCTAAATATCGTTGATGCTGGCGTATAAGTTATTTTGTCGGCGGTCAAATTGGTTTGTTCCAGGCGTTCTATTCGCTCCGGTGTACTTGGGTGAGAAGCCCATTGGTCTTTGATAACCAATTTGGATTTATTGAATTTGCCGAGTGTGTC
>JAHDFX010000120.1 GCA_020627965.1 Saprospiraceae bacterium
GAGGGAGAAAAAGAGGGAGGACAACTGGAAAACTGTGCAATTTGTTACACACACATTTCTGAAGTGTCGGGAGGAGTTTATCTATTATTTCCTATCTTGCTTATCTAAAATATCCACCTAATGATAACAGTAGAACAAGCCACAGATATCATCCTGAATAACCTGGGCAATCTGGGAATTGAGCAAGTACCCATCTCAGCAGCTATAGGACGGGTTTTACAGGAAGACTTGCATACAGACCGAGATTTACCGCCTTTTGATCGGGTAACCATGGACGGCATCGCCATTCAATATACAGCTTTTGAAAAAGGACAAAGGCAGTTTAAAATAGAAAGTGTAGGCGCAGCAGGGGCACCACAAACAACCTTAAAAAACCCTGAAAATTGTATTGAGATCATGACGGGGGCTATGGTGCCTATTGGTGCGGATACTGTCATTCGTTATGAGGATTTGGAAATCGAGAATGGTGTGGCAAGTATACAAATAGAAGAGATCAAGCATCGACAAAACATACATTTTCAGGGTATCGACAGGAAAAAAGGAAGCCTCGCAGCCAGTGCCGGCATAAAGATTAGTCCTGCCGAAATTGGTGTAGCAGCTTCCATTGGTAAAGCCCATCTATTAGTATCTAAATCACCCAAAATACAGATCATTTCTACCGGAGATGAGTTGATTGAAGTTGACCAGACTCCGCTCCCGCATCAGATCAGAACTTCTAATGTATATACGATACAAACCACTCTGCAATCCAGAGGTTATACTACTGACCGACTCCATTTATTGGATAATAAAGAGCAGCTCAGAGATAAATTGAGCAGGAGCATTCAGGATTATGATGTGCTGATATTAAGCGGCGGTGTATCTAAGGGTAAATTTGATTTTATTCCTGAAATATTGGAAGAACTTCGCGTTGAAAAACTGTTTCATAGAGTACGACAACGCCCCGGTAAGCCCTTCTGGTTTGGCAGAACGACAGATACTTTTGTCTTTGCATTGCCGGGCAATCCAGTTTCTTCTTTTATGTGTTTAAATCGTTATTTTCGTTTGTGGCTAAGGCATAGTCTTGGACTTAAAGCCGAACCAATGATGCGTATCCCGCTGGCTGCTGCTTTGGATTTCAAACCGGACTTAACTTATTTCAAACAGGTGAAATTACAATATTTGCCAGAAGGCGGTATTAGTGCTTTGCCTATAGCTGATAATGGCTCCGGTGACTTTCCAAGCCTAGTTCATGCAGATGGTTTTATTGAGCTTGAACGAGGCAAAGACCGCTATGAAGCTGGTGAGGTTTATGATTTTTGGAGCTGGAAAGATTAGTTGTAATTACAATAAGAACGTGTTTAAATATCCTTGTAAAGCATCTGCAATTTTTCGGTTATCCGATAATCTTGGGACTTTATTTTGTCCGCCTAACTTGCCTTGCGATTTCATGTAATTACGGAAAGATTCTGCTTTTAAAGGTCTGATCTTGAGACTTTGGAGGATGTTGCCGTCGATCAAATCTTTGTAATAAGAATTCTGACGGACGACTTCTGCATCCACTCTTTTAGCGAAAGCTTCTAAATTATCTGGTATATTGTCAAACTCGATAAACCATTCGTGATAAGGCGTTTCTCCATTGGAGGGATTGACCTGCGGAGCGACTGTAAATTCTACTATGCGGATGTTATCCTGATTAGCAACGGCCATTAAAGCTTCTTCTACTTCTTTTCCAATAACGTGTTCGCCGAAAGCAGATATAAAGTGTTTGATACGTCCTGTGACTAACAATTTGTATGGATCTTTGGAAACAAAACGCACCGTATCGCCGATATTATAGCCCCATAATCCGGCATTACTGTTGATGATAATGGCATAATTTACACCAACTTCCACATCACGCAGACTGACCCTTGTTGGGTTTTCATTGAAAAATTCGTCGGCTGGAACAAACTCGAAGAAAATACCTGATTTGGAATTAAGCAGTAAAGAGGGATCATTTTGTTCATTCTGAAAAGCTATAAAACCTTCAGAAGCAGGGTAAGTTTCCAGCGTATCTATTTTCTTGCCGACCATGCCTTCTAATTTTGCCCGATAAGGCTCAAAATTAACACCGCCGTAAACAAAAAGTGATAGATTAGGAAAGATATCAATGATGTGTTTCTTGCCTGTATAATCCATTAATCGCTCGTAATACATCACTACCCAGGGCGGAATACCGCTAATCATTCGCATATCTTCTTTTACGGTTTCCTCAACTATTTTATCGAGCTTGGTTTCCCAGTCTTCGATGCAATTTGTAGGGTAAGTAGGCATCTGACTGCTTTTCAGCCAATTGGGAATTAAATGATTGGAAATGCCTGAAAGTCGGCCAACATGTACATCATTGAGTATATCCATCTCAGGACTGCCAGACAGGAAAATGAGTTTACCATCCAGAAATTGTGAATTGCCTGTTTCTGCGATATAGTTGAAAGTCATATTACGGGCAGAGCCAAAATGATTGGGTAGGCTGTCCTTAGTGATGGGAATATATTTCACACCGGAAGTCGTACCGGAAGTTTTAGCAAAATAACGAGGTTTTTCTTTCCACAACACATTGCTTTCACCGTCTTTTACTCGTTCAAAATATGGTTTCAAACCTTCATAATCCTGAATAGGCACGCACTTTGCATAATCCTCATAAGTCTGGATTTTAGAAAAACCATGATCTTGTCCAAAAGCGGTCATTTTTCCTTGCTGAACAAGTTGTTTGAAAATAGCTTCCTGATGCTGTACCGCTTTTCCTGACCAATTTTTGATTTGCCTGGCTGTATATTTTGCAATTGGTCTGACTAGAGTAGATTTGATGCCCATTGTGCTAGAATTATAATTTTTGGTAAAGATAGTTAATCCAATTAGAGAAATGTAGTGATTACTTATTGAGTAATTCCTTATTGGAATTGAATAGATTTAGTAGAGCAAATTTATTTAACAATAGGGGCAAACAGGTGTTTAAAGCGTCTTTATACGGTGTAAGACTATAAATTCATTCCTTTGTATTCCGACATTGAAATTGTAATTTTGCACGTTTTTATAAAAAAATAACAAAACTATTATATAATGATAAAATCGGTCTTCTCATTATTAATGACAACGGCTATTAGCCTTTTATTTTCTGTTAATGTGCTTGCACAGCAGAAAAAAGATATACAGCCGACTGTTAAAGCTATTGAATCTCAGAAAGTTGTTGGAAATAACAATGTAAATTCTTCAAGGAAGATTGTTCCTCTATACCAACAGACCAAACAGTTGAAAGCTGCTGATAAGCAGCAGAGAACAGCATCAAACAATCTTACTAGCCCTCAACTTAAAGCTCACACACAACCAAGTGCTTATGCTGATATTGACCAAAAGATCATCAGTCTTGAACAGAAAATAGTAGCATTGAAAGCTGATAAAAATACACATGAAGCTACACTAGAAAAGTACGAAGCTACGCTTGAACGGGTGAAGCAGATCAGAAGTATTAGAAGAAACGGTTTTTAATAAAAATAATTGAAAACCTGCCCACACTATCGAATTTACATAAAAAGTACCTTGCTCTACAACGTGTCTATGAATAGATGGAAAGAGCAATCATCCATATTTACTATGAAAAATTATTTGTTTTTATTACTCATTTCTGCTTTGATGCTATGTTCTGTGCAATCTTTTTCACAAGGTGCACTATGCTCAGAAATGACGCCTTTTTGTACAGACTCAGGTGCTGCTTTCCCTGCCAGTACAAACACAACATCCGAAGCTGGCAATACTTATGGTTGCCTGATCGATCAACCTAACCCTGCCTGGTATTATCTTGAAATTGCCACAGCAGGCGATATTGAAATTACATTGACTAATTCCATGAGTGTGGATGTCGATTTTATTATGTACGGCCCTTTTTCAGACCTGACTACAGCACAAGGCTTATGTGGGAGTTTAACCGCAACAGAAGACCTATTTGCCTGTGTTCCTTTGATCGGAAATGGCTGTCCGGATAATCCAGCTTCTTGTACAAATGCTGGTAATTCCTGTGTTACAGGTGATGGATTAGATTGTAGTTATGATCCTCAGGAAGTAGAGGTCGCTACTATTCCAAACGGACAAGTAGGGGAAGTGTATGTTTTCCTGATTACTAACTTTTCCAATATGGCGACGGATATTTTTGCCAATCAAACTGGTGGTACAGGAGCCACTAATTGTTCTATTATAAATCCTTGCAGAGATGTAACTTTCGGAGCTAATGATGGCATGGGAAATACCATTCCACTACCAACAACGATTGATTGTACTGATCCACCAATTGCAGTAGTAGCTACCCCAGGAACAGCTCCAGGCGTCAATGAATTTATCACGCCAGCTTTTGGAGTTGAGATCACTACAGATGCTAATGGCGCTACACAAAACTCCATGGAGATATGGGATGGGCCAAATGCTACAGGAACACTCCTTGGTTATTGGGGACCAACGGATAACGGTGGACCTTATCTTGGTCCTTTACCTAATAATACAGACTTTACCGGCTATGGAGAATATTTTACTCCTCCTCCTACAGGTAATTACTCTGTAGTATGGTGCGATAATGCAGGAACAGGCGTATTTAATTATGATGTAGTAGATTACGCCAATGGCAATATCATGGATACAGGTACTTTCGACCATAGTATAATGAACTGCTTTACTATCAATATAGGTGCGCCTACAGGAACAGCGACCTTTTCAGGTCCGGGAATTGTTGGTGATGTTGGTGGAGGTTATGCCACTTTTGATCCTTCAGGATTATCGGCAGGTACTTATTCAGTTACCTATACCTGGGATGATGGAGACGATTGCATGGGTTCTGAAACGATAGACTTTACAGTAACATGTACTGGTTGTACACTATCTGGTGGAACAATTACCCCACCAACTACGGTCAATCTTTGTGCAGATGATGCACCTTATGTTTTATCAACGACCAATGAGGTGACAGATGCAACTTTCCCTGACGTGGTCTGGGGACTTTGGGTGTTAAATGATCCACTTGGTGTAAGTGGAGTGACACCTGGCGGGCTTCCTGCCGACCAAAACCCTATTGATGATACCAACTTTCTTGGTGTGCTTGCTGCTTCAGGTACTAGTGTTACTCTTACGCCTGATGGTTCTGGTATTACCTATTATGTAGCGCCTTTTGTAGCAGATGCTACTACTGGTTCATTTGACCCTACTTGTACAGGTTTATCTGGTGGATATACCATTTTTATGAATCCGCCTCTGTCTTTTAATGCTGCTCAAAATAACTGTGATATTTCGATTGATCTAACTGGCGGTTTTCCAAGTGTTGATAATACTGCTGATTATTCATGGTCATACACTACACCAAGTGGTAATGTAGTAACAGGAACTGGCACTCCCATCACGCTTACAGGTTCAGAAGACGGCGATTATGTATTTTCTATTACTAGTGATGGGCTGGGAGCAGGACAATGTAGCCTGACTGACTTTACAACTTTTACGCTGGCAGGTTGTGGATGTGCTGCTAATGCAGGTACGTTTACTACACCTAATGGTGTCAATATATGTTTCGGTACTGATCTTTCTATTTTATCAAATGGTGACTACGCAGGTTCATTTGAAGATGGAAGTAGTAATGATGATCCAGCCAATGGTGGTGATGGCGATATGTTCAATGGAGTTGCTTATGGTATCTACAACGCCCCACCTTCAAACGGAGATGTACTCAATGATCCTAACCTCATCGGGTTATTTGGCGCTAGTCCTCCAACTGCCGGAGGTACAGAGATAGCGGCTGGTTTCCCCGCAGGAACTATCATTAATGGAACAACTATTCTTACCAATACGCCTTACTATGTAACCACTATTTATGGTTTTGACATGGATAATGGAGGCTTGATTACTGTGGCTGTTGATATAGGAGCAGATGGTACTAATGATTGTTTTGATACGAATATCACGGATGCAACAGAAGTTGTGTTTTTAGATGAAATATTAAGTAATGCTACACAAGTCTGTGGTGCCGCAGGAGGTGTTGAAGTAACTTTCACTTTTGGTGGTGGTTTGCCAACCTTTGATAATACAACCAGTTATACAATAACTGGGGATGGACCTGGCGGCATAGTTGCTGCTGGCGGTACTTACGTCATTCCAAATCATCCACCTAGTTCTACTTATACTATTACAGTGACGGATGAAGCAGGTTGTAGCTCTACTTTTACAGGAAATACGATCCCTGCACCAACTGCTACAGCCAGTTCAACTGATGTAGTTTGTAATGGTGCCAATGATGGAACAGCCAATGTATTACCAGGCGGTGGTACTGCCCCCTATACTTTCAGTTGGTTACCTGGTGGCGCAACAACCCAATCACTGAACAATCTGGCTCCAGGAACTTACACGGTGACAATAACAGATAACGTAGGCTGTACTGCTACTGATGAAGTAACGGTCATTGAACCCACTATGCTAACCACTACAGCCGTTGCAGATAGTGTTACCTGTAATAATGGTATAGATGGTAGTATTACTGCCAACCCAACAGGCGGTACTCCGCCATACACTTTCAACTGGTCAGGAACAGCATTGACCAGCCAGACAGTTGGAGGACTATCACCTGGTTCTTATGTAGTCACGGTAACCGATGCTAATGGTTGTTTAGCTTTTGCCTCAGATGTAATCGAACAACCTCCTTTACTTGGTGCCATTCTCAATAATGAAACCAGTCCGCTTTGTTTTGGTGAAAATTCAGGTAGTATAGATGGAGTAGGTATAGGTGGTACTCCGCCATACACCTACCTTTGGTCAAATGGACAAACAACATCAGGAATCACAAACTTGTCAGCTGGCTTTTATGGACTGACGATAACTGATGTCAATAACTGTGCGGCTTTTGCAAGTACTACGCTTTTTGAACCTAATTTACTCACAACCAACCTGACATTAGATTCAGATGCCAGTTGTCAGGGAAGTATGGATGGACAATTGACAGCCAATGTTAGTGGCGGTACACTACCCTACACTTACTCATGGTCGCACGATAATGGACTTAATATCTCTAATCCAAACGATCTTGACCCCGGATCATACACAGTAACAATAACTGATGCTAACGGATGTACTGCCACTGGCAGTCAATTGGTCGGTTCAGATGTAACTATAACTGATGGCGGTGTAACGACTGATGCACTTTGTAATTCAGAAGCTTCCGGTGCGATTACGCTAAGCCCATCAGGTAGCCCAAATCTACCATACAGTTTTGTCTGGTCGCCAAATGCTACAACAGGTAATAGCGCTACAGCTTCCAGTCTCTTTGCCGATACTTATTTTGTAACGGTAACAGATGCAGCAGGCTGTCAGGCAACTTTCCAATATGTTATCAATGAACCAACAGCATTAGTCATTGCATCAAATACCGACAATGATGTTACTTGTAATGGCGATGCCGACGGACAAGGCTCTGTGAGTGTAACAGGAGGAACTCCAGGCTATACTTACTTATGGAGTGCCAGTGCAGGTAATCAAACGACTTCTACTGCAAGTAATTTACCAGCAGGTACACATGAGATTACAGTTACGGATACGAATGGTTGTACCATTACAAGCACAGTTAACATCAATGAACCGACTGCACTTGCATTAAGTACTACTGTAGATAATGATGTAAGTTGTAATGCAGGAACAGATGGACAAGCTACAGCAAGCGCAACAGGCGGCACACCAAATGCTGCTGGCAATTACATGTACCAATGGTCTGCCAGTACAGGCGGACAAACAACGGCAACAGCTTTCAATTTGCCCGCAGGCATGCATGATGTAACGGTTACGGATGATAATGGCTGTACGATTACAGGTTCGGTTACTATTAATGAACCGACCGCCCTAACCTTGACAGTTAATAATGATAATGATGTAAGCTGTGGCGGGGATAGTGATGGACAAGCTACAGCTATAGCAGGTGACGGTACACCTCCTTATAGTTATTTGTGGAGTCCAAGTGCTGGTAATCAACTTACAGCGACAGCTACGAATTTACCAGCAGGTACACATGGACTTACTGTAACTGATGCCAATGGTTGTACGATTGCAGGCGATGTAACATTAACAGAACCGCCAGTGCTGACATTAAGCACAAATGTTGATAATAATGTAAATTGTAATGGTGGAAATGACGGACAAGCTACAGCCACAGCCGGAGGTGGTACGCCCGATGGAGCTGGTAATTACACTTACCAATGGGATGCCAGCGCTGGTAATCAAACAACAGCAATAGCAACAGGATTGGCTGCTGGCACTTATACCGTTATAGTAACAGACGACAATGGTTGTACAACAACAGCAGAAGCCACTTTAACGGAACCCAATCCATTAGTTGTAAATGTTACTCCAGATAGTGGTGTTAGTTGCCCTGGTGATTCGGATGGTATAGCTACCGCAACCGTCGTAGGTGGTACAGCTCCTTATACTTATCTATGGAGTGACGGACAAACTTCTATGACAGCAACTGGATTACCCGCAAATAATCATGATGTAACGATTACAGATACTAATGGATGTACAGTTACAGGTACTGTTCTGATTTCTAATCCTCCCGCAATGGGCGCCTCAACAAACGTTAATAACAATGTAAGTTGTAATGGTGGTACTGATGGTAGTGCAATAGTAAATGCCAGTGGAGGAACTCCTTTCCCTGGAGGTATTTACACTTATCAATGGTCTGCCAGTGCAGGTAGCCAGACAAGTGCTACCGCAACAGGCTTACCAGCAGGCCTGCATGATGTAACGGTTACAGATGCCAATGGATGTACCGCTGCTGTCAGTGTTACTATTTCTGAACCGCTACCTCAAACCCTTACGATAAATACCGACAATGAAGTAAGCTGTAATGGTGGTAGTGATGCCTCCGCTACAGCCATAACAGGTGGCGGTACGCCCGGATATACCTACGATTGGAGTACTAGTGCTGGCAATCAAAATACGGCGACAGCGACCGGCTTATCAGTTGGTACACATGATGTAACGGTTACAGATGCCAATGGGTGTGAAATAGTTGAATCAGTAATCATTACTGAACCTACAGCTATTTTACTTACTTTAAATATCAATGCAGATATTAGTTGTAATGGCGGAGCTGATGCTGAAGCAAGTGTTACTGCCAGTGGTGGAACACCAGACATTTCAGGTAATTATACTTATCAATGGTCTACTAGTGCAGGTAGTCAGAATACAGCTACAGCAAACAATCTTCCAGCCGGCACGCATGACGTAACAGTTACAGATGCCAATGGATGTACAGAAACAGGAAGTGTAAGTATTACAGAACCGACACCAGTAACTGCAACTGTTGCCACCACCAATGTTAGTTGTAATGGCGACAGTGATGGTAGTGCTACTGTAACTGCTTCAGGAGGAACACCCGGACCAGGAGGTGTATATTCTTATCAATGGAGTGCCAATGCAGGAAGTGCTTTTACAGCAACAGTAAACGGATTAGGCGCAGGTGTTTATACGGTGACTATTTCTGACATTAATGGCTGCTCTATAGTTGTGACCATCACGATTACTGAACCCACTCCGGTTTTTGTTAATATCACCAATGCAACAGATGCATTATGTAATGGTCAGGCAAATGGTATTGCAACAGCCTTAGTTACTGGTGGAACAGTGCCATATACATACAATTGGGGCGGTAGTGGAGAAGTTACCCAGACTGCCACTATGTTGCCCGCAGGTATACATACGGTTACTGTTACAGATTTAAATGGCTGTTCAGAAACAGCGGATGTTACCATTAATGAACCAACTGCTCTAGGATTAAGCCTAGCAGGTGCAGACCCAAACTGTGCAGGCGGAACAGACGGAACGATGACTGCCAATGCTACGGGAGGCACTATGCCTTATAGCTATTTATGGAGTAATGGACAGACTAGCGCTGTAGCTACCGGACTGGCTTCAGGCAATTATTCTGTTGTGATAACAGATGCCAATGGCTGTATGATTAATGATAATTTAACTTTAAATGAGCCTACAGCAATCACCCTTAATATAACAACTCAGGATGCTAATTGTACTGGCGCTTGTGATGGACAAGCCAATGTAATTGCTAGTGGAGGTGCAGGAAATTATACCTATCAATGGGATAACGGTCAAACGACTAGTATGGCAACTTTCCTATGCCCAGGTACACATACGATATCGGTTAACGATGCTAATGGTTGTGTAGCCGTAGAAACTTTCACTATAGGTCAGCCTGCCCCACTTGTACCAGGTGCAATAACTTCTGATC
The DNA here is from genome assembly GCA_020627965.1 of Saprospiraceae bacterium. Taxonomy (GTDB): domain Bacteria; phylum Bacteroidota; class Bacteroidia; order Chitinophagales; family Saprospiraceae; genus JAHDEO01. The sequence continues at coordinate 10,280 of JAHDFX010000120.1, forward strand.
CGGTTAGTTGTTTTGGCGGTAATGATGGTGCTGCGACTATTACTCCGGCAGGAGGTACACCATCTTATTCTTACGAATGGTCATTTAATGGTGCAGTTATTAATAATGACTTTGGTCCATCTTCTACGACTACTGATTTAGCCGCAGGGGTTTATTCTGTACTCGTAACTGATGCTAATGGATGTGCATTACCACCAATTAATATTACAGTTATTGAGCCTGACGAGCCAGTTACTTTGGCTGCTTCCGGTCAAGGACCTGATTGTAGTGGAGAAGAAAATGGTTCAGCAACAGTTGTTGCATCAGGCGGTACGCCAAGCTATACTTATCAATGGTCTGCCAATGCTGGTTTCCAAACAACACAAACAGCACTTAACCTGACTTTTGGGACATACGATGTAACGGTTGCTGATGTTAATGGATGTGTTGCTACTACCTCCGTTACTATCACAGAGCCTTCAGCTATTATAATTGACTTAATCAATACTGATGCGACCTGTTTTGGCGATGAAAATGGAACGATTAGCGTCAATAGTGCTGTAGGCGGCACACCTCCATATACTTATTCTATAGATGGTAATTTATTTCAGACGGATACTATTTTCTTCGGATTAGCCGCAGATAATTATACTATTTATGTACAGGACATCAATGGTTGTACTTTCTCTGAAGATATTCTGGTCAACCAGCCTTCTGAAGTTATTACTGATCTTGGTGATGATATTACGATTGTATTTGGTGATAGTACTGAACTGTTCGCACAATTGAATGTGCCTTCTACAGATACCATGTTTGTCTTCAACTGGTCAGGAACGGACGGAACTGTTTGTAATGAATGTCCAGCGACATTACCTATTACGCCTTTGGATGACGTAACTTATACTGTAACTGCACTAGATACCGTAAATGGCTGTAGTGCAATGGATCAAATCACAATATTTGTAGACAAACAAAGAAATATTTTCATTCCAAATATTTTCTCGCCCAATGGTGATGGAGATAACGATTTCTTCATGGTCTTTGGAGGTGCAGGTGTAGCGACTATACGCCAGATGCGTGTATATGATCGCTGGGGCGAACTGCTGCATGAAGCACAAAATTTCAGCCCGAATGACCCAACATATGGCTGGGATGGAAAATACAAAGGTAAATTCCTGAACCCAGGTGTTTTTGTCTATTATGTGGAAGCTGAGTTTATAGACGGCTTGGTTATTCCGTATAAAGGCGATGTGACTTTGGTTAAATAGTAGTTGAGTGGTGAGTGGTTGAGTTTGCTTTGCAAAAACAACTCAACCTAATTACTAATAATTCAATTTATCAATAGACTTCCTCTAACCATTATTATATAAGGCGTTCTGACAATGTTCGGAACGCCTTTCTTTATTAATACTTTCATAAAAAGCACTACATTTTTGCCTTATGGTTTAATACAATGTAACTTTACATCCAGTGAAGAAGCTAGACAAATTACTGATTAAAAGTTTTCTACCGCCTTTTGTATTGTGGTTTATCATATCACTGTTTGTGTTAATCATGCAGTTTTTATGGAAATACATTGACGATATAGTAGGAAAAGGCTTAGAACTATCCGTTATTCTGGAGCTTCTTTTTTATCGTTCTACCGCATTGATTCCAATGGCATTACCTATAGGCGTATTAATCGCTGCAGTCATGGTCATGGGAAATCTGGCAGAACGATATGAACTGGCCAGTATAAAGTCGGCTGGCATACCTTTACTGCGTGTTATGCGCCCATTGATCGTTTTTGGTCTGCTTGTCAGTGTTTTATCTTATTTTTCCTCTGATATTCTTATTCCTTATTCTAATCTTAAGTTTAAATCCCGTTTGCATGATATTCGTAAACAAAAACCAACTTTCAATCTGGCAGAAGGTGCTTTTAATGATGATTTTGGTGGGACTATTATTCGGGTGAAGGAAAAAAATGAAGATGGCAGCGAACTGAAAGATATTATCATTTATGACCACAGTGATAATCAGGGAAACCGCAAACAAATTAATGCACGTAAGGGTGAAATGTTCTCTACAACTGGTGGCGGTTTTCTGGTGATGAAACTATATGAAGGACATCAGTATGAGGAGCTGAAACCAGCTACACGAGATAAGAATGATAATTATGAGCATCTGCATATCAAGTTCAAAGAATGGGAGAAGGTATTTGATATGAGTGAATTTGACCTCAATGAAACCAATGAAGATCGATTCAAAAGCCACTATAGCATGCTGAGTACAAGGCAATTAATCGTAGCTATAGATTCTTTGTATCGTAGAAAAGATAAACGTAATAAAGATGTCTATAAAAGTGTTCAACCCTATTTTTATACGCTTCGTCGTCCTGATAGTATACGTCAGGCAATAGCAGAAGAAATTGTGCAGGATAGTGTTGTATTATCTGAGGAGAGTGCTTTTCTTAATTTATTTTCAAAAGAAAACAGAGGGAAAATGATAGGTGCTGCTCTCACCCGTGCAAGAAATGTAAGAAATTACGCGCAAAATGCAGTAAATGACCGTCCACATCTCAATAAGAGTATAGCCAACCACAAAATTGAATTTCACAAAAAATTTGCCTGGGCTTATGCCTGTATTATGTTCTTATTTATAGGGGCACCAATGGGGGCCATTGTGCGTAAAGGCGGCTTTGGATGGCCAATCCTGATTGCCATAAAATTCTTCGTCTTTTTCATTATGTTTAGTATCATGGGCGAGAAATCAGCTAAGATCATGGCAATCAGCCCTTTTTGGGGAATCTGGTTACCTTCTATAATACTGACTCCAGTTGGTTTTTTCCTGACCTGGAAAGCTATGAATGACTCTAAAGTACTTAACATAGATACCTATTTCGGTCCCATATTTAAATTTTTTAACTGGATAGCTCGACTTGGTGGTTGATATGCTTAGATTACTAAAAGAAAATCAGTACTTTTTTATTCCTTTTCTATTAGCGGTTATAATAGGGACTTATTTATTGGTAAGCATAGAGAAAGGCACTTTTGTACTCTATTTTGCGACTGAAAGAAAGCCTGTCATCGACCAGATTTTTCTTTGGATCACTCGTTGTGCGGAAGAACCTGTATATGCAGGCATTGCTATAACTGCTATGTTTATTCGGTTTCGTTATACGATCATGATCGCCCTTACTGGTATATTAAGCCTGGTCATTAGTTCTGGACTAAAAAGCTGGTTTTCTCATCCTCGCCCTGGTTATTTGTACTGGGTAGAACATGACCGCAACATTATCAGCTATGTTCCAGGTTATCCTGCCAATGAAGCCCTGAACAGTTTCCCGTCAGGGCATACGATGTCTGCTTTTGCTTTGTATGGCTTACTGGCTTTATTGATATACAATAAAAAATGGGGACTACCTCTTTTTCTGATGGCTTTGCTTATTGGTATTTCCAGAATTGTACTAACACAACATTTCCTGGAAGACGTATACCTTGGAAGTTGGTGTGGTGTATTACTCGCAATGGGTTTATATGCAATACACAAGTACTTTCCACCTAATGATAAACGCCTTGTAGATCGTTCTATTTTGAACATAAGAACGTGTTTAAAACAAAAACCTCAACCCTAACCCCCACCATAGAGAACAAAGGATTACAACTTCACTATGCTTTTCACGACTGCCTGTTCCTCAACAATCAAAGAAATAAAATAAACTCCTTGTGGCATAGCCGAAATATCAATGCTATTCCCATTTTCCAATCGCCCGGATTGAATAACCTGTCCTTTTGTATTTAGGATATTATAATCACCTTTAGCAATACCGACCACTTCAAATAAACCAGAATTCGGATTCGGAATGATAGCAAAACCACTGAATCCATCAGGTTCAGTTGTAGAAACGACCGGCAATTCACTGACCATAACGTTCTCTGTTGTATTAGTAATAACAGGTGGATTAAGATCAAAGTAAATCCCGGCAGAATTTTCGATAACAGTCTCTTCAATCAGTCCGCTCAAAGGTTTTATCAGGTAACTCACGTAACCATTACTAGCTTCAAAATTGCTGGTAGAATCGGGCAGGAAAATATTTTGAAAATCGAAGGTTAGTATGCCATCATTATCCATTGTAGTGACCAGTTTATCTATATGGCTGCTGCCTAATAATTGAAAAGTAGACCAGTCTAAATTAGCATCTAAGGTGTCTTTTATAAATACATCGTAGGCAACTGCATTACCAGTATTCTGAAAGCGAACAGTATAGAAAAGACTTTCGTCAAATAGCGTATAATTTTCCTCAAATTCATCCGTTCGATCTGGATTGACCAATTTGTCATTAGGATCAAAAGAACACTGAACTTCAGTATGATATTCAAATAAAGGCGATACATGAGCGCCATTTACATCATTATATTGTGCGTAAGCATCAAAATTCAGCAAATCTCCTAGCGGAAAGTCTGGTGGGCCAGGTATTCCAATACTTATCTGTCGGCTAAAAGTCTGGCTGGGATACAAATCCGTAAAATTCCAACCATACCGATTAGGCGGAACAGTAATGTCCGGCACATCTATAAAATCAACAGCACTGACATTATTATCTACCTCCAGCCATAATGTTCCATTGGTGATTGTCGTTCCCAGGTTTTTAGTGCTAATATCGAAAGCAATAATTTCGTTGCAACGAGCTGGAGGAGCATTTATATAAGCAAGCTGTTCGGAGGCGGATTGGAGTGGATAAATCCCAAAATAGATCGTATCGGTTTCATTTTCTGTGAGTGACAAAAAATAAGATGCCGAGTCGGTAGTCAGTTCCCAGCCTGGTATTGCCTGATAAGTAGCCGTGTAATTTCCCGGCTCTACTATGAAAACGCTACCATTAGCTGTATTGGGGAAAAAGGCCAAACTACCTGGTTCGATCAGTACAGGCGTATCATTATAATTCGGCTCATCATTATCTTTTATTTGGTTTTGATTAATATCATAAAAAGTATGGCTTTGTAGACTGGTAAGATTAGAGCAAAGGCTGAGTACTTCAAGTTCACTATTGCAATTAGTAGCATTTCCTGATATGAAGGTCGAATTGGGATAATTAATGATAAAGTTACAAATATTAGAAAGTTCACAAACCGAAAGATTAGGATTCAATTCTAATATCAGTATAGTTATGGTACCAGCATCTGTATCTACATTTTGAAGACCTGCCAGACTTGTCAGTGAGTTATTTCCAGATATTGCGAACCCATTACCAATCGAGACCAAATTCTCCAATGCCGTTATGTCCGTCAGATTATCATTAGCGTTTATGGTCAATGCTCCGCCAAGCGTATCCAGATTTTCCAGGCCTGTCAAGCTCGTTAAAACATTATTATTTTCGATTCTTAGATGACTGCCCAGAGAGCTTATGTTATTAAGACCACTTATATCAGAAAGCGCAGAATTGCCCTGTATCGTTATTCTATAAATTGAGGAAAGATTGTCTAAGCCATTCAGATCGACCAGTGAGTTATTGTCAGTAATGATAAGATCGCCTGAAGCAGAAGTTATATTAGACAAGGCATCAATATTCAACAGACTTTCATTATCGTTGATCCCTATGTATTCTTCAATGTGACTCAAATTATCCAGTCCGGAAAGGCTCACCATATTATTATTCCCAGCAATATTTAAACTTTGTACCGAAACCAGATTTTCTAAGCCATTTAGATCAGATAATCCATCATTATACAAAATACGCAGCATACCTCCGAGTGTATCAAGATTTGACAAACCTTGCAAACTGACTAAATTGTCACAGCCGTTAATAAATAAATCTTCTCCAATATAACTTAGGTTTTCTAATTCCTGTAAATTAGATATTGAATCAAAATTCTCAAGGATCAGATTGCCCTCAATTGAGGTAATATTCTGAAGTCCCTGTAAGTTAGCTATAGCATAATTTACGATTTCCAGATCACCAGCAACTGTAGTAAGTCCTGATAATTCCTGAATACTGGTAAGCTGAGAAAGGAAAATGATCCTTATATCGTCTCCAATAGAATTAATATTTTGAAGTCCTTGTAAACTAGTCAACTGATTACAAGATTCAATATGCAAACGTCCACCAATAGCAGTCAACTGACTGAGTCCGTTCAGGTTTTGAATTTCTCCTGCATTTACATCATCAATTACTACATAACCTTCTATCTCTGTACATCCGGGATAGTTAGTAGCAAAATCATCGATCGCTTGTTGTGTAGTGAAAGCAATGCCATTCGGCAAACAGGACTGGGCAAATAGATTCCCACAGAAAAACAAGGAAATCAGTAACAAGGTGTAAATAGGCTTCATAATTGATGGTTTAAACTGAAAAAGTTTTTACCTTTTTGTAACTGATTTAGCTGCTCTATTGCTGCCTGACAGAACAGAAAACCTGATAACTTTACAATTCGCCTGACGATAGTTTGCCCATCAAGGAACACAGAAATGGCATCCCTCTTTCAATACTCCGTATTGATATTGAGAATGCTCCGCATTCGTTTAAGACCTAATGTCATTTGACGATCAATAAATTAGACTTTATTCTGATAAAAACCGTACTTTTGCAATCTTAAAATTTCCCTTTGGGCATGAACGTTTTTAGAGACCTTGATACACTTCCTAAATTTCAAAATGCTGTCGTCACAATTGGCTCATATGATGGAGTACATAGTGGACATCAGGAAATTCTGCGACGCGTCAACCGCCGCGCCCAACAGATCAACGGAGAAAGTGTTTTGGTTACTTTCCATCCCCACCCCCGGCTAGTTGTTAATCCTGATGATGATTCACTTCGACTCATTACGCTGCTCGAAGAAAAGATAGCACTACTCAGACAATACGAATTAGACAATCTGGTTGTGGTTCCATTTACAAAGGCTTTTTCTCAGCAAACACCTGATGAATACATCCGTAATTTTCTGGTCGATAAAATTCATCCGCAAAAAATCGTCATTGGCTACGACCATAGGTTTGGCAATAAACGAGCAGGCAATATTGAATATTTAAAAAAGTTTGAAAAAGAACTTGGCTACAAAGTAGAAGAAATAGAAAAGCAGGAAGTAGACGACATAGTCGTCAGCTCTACCAAGATCAGAAATAATATAGAAGCTGGTAATATCCGCACAGCAACCGCTTTACTCAATCATCCTTTTAGCCTTAGCGGAAAAGTCGTCAGAGGCAAACAGAGAGGTAGCCAGATCGGCTTTCCTACTGCCAATGTATCAGTAGCTTCCCGTCACAAAATTATCCCCGCAAATGGCGTCTACGCAGCCAAAATACATTATCAGGGTAAGGTCTATCAGTCTATGCTCAACATCGGTCGTTCATTGAACAATGAAAACAGAACCGTAGAAGTCAATATCTTCGATTTCAATCAAGACATTTACGATCAAGAACTCACCATAGAATTTGTTCAACGTACTCGAAATACAATGCGCTTCTCGGGTTTGGAAGCCTTAAAAAAACAATTAGCAGAAGACAAAAAAACCGCCCTGAAAGTATTTAATAAGGCTTAGTGCCTTAGTCCCCCTTTTCACCTTAGTGTTTAAAAAATGCCAACAGTCGCCGTAGTCATATTAAACTATAATGGAAAGCACCACTTAGAACGCTTCCTTCCTTCCGTAGTACAAAGCAGCGAAAATGCCGACATATGGATAGCCGATAATGGCTCTACCGATGATTCTATTCTATTTGTAAAGAATAATTATCCCGAAATTAATAGAATAGAACTTCCAGAAAACTATGGCTTTGCAGCAGGTTATAACCAAGCTTTAAAACAGGTTTCGGCAGACTATTATATCCTGCTCAACTCCGATGTAGAAACCACAGCAGATTGGATAAAGCCCATCATCCAATACATGGAAGCCGATAAAAGCATCGCAGCAGCCCAGCCCAAAATTCTCAACATCAACAAAAGCACTTTCGATCATGCTGGAGGCGCAGGTGGCTGGATAGACAAACTAGGCTACCCATTTTGTAGAGGTAGGATACTAGATAATAGAGAAAAAGATGCGGGGCAATACGATGAGGTGCAGGAGATTTTCTGGGCAAGTGGAGCAGCCATGTTTATTCGGGCTGAACTTTACCATAAAGCAGGCGGACTAGATGGCAATTTTTTCGCCCACATGGAAGAAATAGACCTTTGTTGGCGATTGAAACGAGCAGGCTATAAAGTGATGGCTTATCCCGAATCAGTCGTGTATCACATTGGAGGCGGAACACTCAATACACAAAACCCAAGAAAAACTTATCTCAATTTTAGAAATAGCCTGATCACTTTAGCCAAAAACGAACCCGTCAGTCGCTTATTATGGCTGATCCCTACCCGCTTAGTACTCGACGGTATTGCAGGCGTCCGCTTCCTCACACAAGGCAAATTTCTGCACATCTGGGCAATTATTAAATCGCATTTTCATTGTTATTTTCATATTGGGAGTATCTTGAAAAGAAGAAAGCAGGCGAAGCAGGCTGTGCAGGAGATACGTATTGGCGAAGCAAACCAGAAAGGCAGGTTTGACGGGAGTATTATTTGGAATTATTTTGCCAGGAAAAAGAAGACATTTGGTGAGCTTTTGTAAGTGAGTGGTTGGGTGGTGAGTGGTTGGGTGGTGAGTGGTTGAGTGGTGAGTGGTTGAGTGGTGAGTGGTGAGTGGTTGAGTGGTGAGTGGTT
>JAHDFX010000121.1 GCA_020627965.1 Saprospiraceae bacterium
GAGGATTCTCTACAGTACTTTTAAGCTCAGGATGAAACTGAACACCAACAAACCAAGGATGATCTTTTACTTCGACAACCTCTACCAGCCCCGACTCAGGGTTTCTACCCGTTGCTATCATACCCTCTTTTTCAAATTGCTTTAAATAATCATTATTGAACTCATAACGATGACGGTGACGTTCACTAATAACAGTTTTCTTATACGCCTTATAAGCATGAGTTTTTTTCTTTAACTCACATTTGTAGGCACCAAGTCGCATAGTACCGCCCATCTTCGTAATTTTCTTCTGCTCTTCCATTTTACTAATAACAGGATGAACAGCTTTGTTGTTTACTTCAGTAGAGGATGCTCCAATCAAACCGACCACATTTTGAGCATACTCAATAACAGCACACTGCATACCCAGACAAATACCGAAAAAAGGAATTCCTTCCTCTCTAGCATATTGTACCGCCGATATTTTTCCATCTACACCACGTTCTCCAAAACCAGGGGCAATTAATATACCATGCATATCTCCTAGTATCTCTTTAATATTATCGGGATATATATTTTCAGAATGGATAGATACGACATTGACTTTACATTCATTGACTGCTCCTGAGTGTACAAAAGCTTCAAGAATAGATTTATAAGCATCCTGCAACTCATGGTACTTGCCAATAAGCCCTATAGTAACCTCGTGTAAAGGGTTTTTAAGTTTGCCAAGAAAATCTTTCCACGAACTTAAATCGGGCTCTTGCTTACTTAGAAGTTGAAATTTCTTAAGTACAGTATGATCTAATTTTTCTTTGAGCATCAGGAGAGGAACATCATAGATCGTATCAGCATCAATGGCTTCGATAACAGAACTAATATCCACATTGCAAAACAGAGCCAACTTTTGACGAATAGACAGGTTTATTGGATGTTCTGTACGACAAACGAGTATGTCGGGCTGTATACCTGAACTCAACAACTCCTTGACAGAATGTTGTGTTGGTTTGGTTTTTAATTCTTTGGCAGCACTTAAATAGGGTAGGAGGGTGAGGTGAATCACCAGACAGTTTGTGCTGCCCAATTCCCAGCGTACCTGACGCATAGCCTCAATATAAGGCAGAGATTCAATGTCTCCTACCGTACCCCCAATTTCAGAAATGATAATATTATAATTGCCATCTTCACTAAGCAAACTAAAACGACGCTTGATCTCATCTGTAATATGCGGAATCACCTGAACTGTTTTTCCTAAATAATCACCCGCACGTTCTTTTTCTATAACAGTTTGATATATTCTGCCTGTCGTAACATTATTCGCCTGTGAAGTCGGAATATTAAGGAAACGTTCATAATGTCCGAGATCCAGGTCAGTTTCCGCGCCGTCATTGGTTACATAACATTCACCATGCTCATATGGATTGAGTGTGCCAGGATCAACATTGATATATGGATCGAATTTTTGAATTGTTACAGAGAAACCTCTGGCTTGCAGTAATTTAGCTAAAGAAGCAGAAATAATACCTTTACCCAGTGAAGAGCTAACGCCGCCCGTAACAAAAATATATTTGGTGTTCACAGAAAAGAGATGAAAAGTTGAGATATTAGTGATACAATTTGTTCACCATGTTACGGGGCGCAAATGTACAAATAAAAGTTGAGTTGTTTCTTTGGTGAAGAAATAATATTTAAATAAGTTAATACTCTTCTCTACCTTTGCAAAATGTCAGCAAAAAACATCTGGGTAAGAGCAATAGAAGTTTTTCTTTTGGAAGTAGTTGTTTTTCTGTCACTATGGTTGATCAATGACCTAGTCGCAGGAATATTTACTTTGATTATCCCGGTTCTTTGTGGCTCTATTTTGATTATAGCTGGAATAGCAGAATTATTAGAGCGATCTAAAATATCCAAATTGTATTTTATTGTAATGGGAATTTCAGTAATTACACCTGTACTAGTAGCTGCCGCCTATTTCTACATTATGGGAAAACCTTTTTCACTGAACATTTAAAACGTCAGCTGGAAGACACTACAACAATATTCATTTTCTCAATTTTGTATTCTTATTTCCGATTTTTACACTTTTATTCCCCATTTTTGTACTATCATCCGTTGTAAAAACAAAGGCCAGACAATTGTAAAATATGAATTTAAAACAAGATACAAAGGGAATTATTCATCAGATATGCTCATTGCTGAAACAAATGGACAATGAAATGTATTCCCGTCCGCTTGATATTTATTCAGGAAGTACTGTCGGGCAACATATCAGACATATTTATGAGTTTTATGTTTGTTTGCTTAATGGCATCAATGAAGGAACGGTAAATTATGACAAACGCAAACGTGATATGCGTGTGCAAACTGAAACCTGCTATTGTGAAACATCTTTCAAGGAGTTACTTAGCGGTATAAAAAACTTTCCCTTAACAGTTAATGTAAAAGTAAAACAAGGTATGCATACAGCAGATATGCCTGAAGAACTGGCAGTAAATTCCTCATCAGGCAGAGAATTAATGTATGCTTTTGAGCATGCTATACATCATTTAGCTATTGTAAAAATGGGACTTAAAGCCCATTTTCCAAATTTTGATGTAGATAGTAACCTTGGAGTAGCCCCATCGACTATAGAATATAGAAAAACATGTGTACAGTAACTTATTTGCCATTAAAAGATAAGAATTTCATCTTGACATCCAACAGAGATGAAGGTGTTAAAAGGAAACCAGCCTTAATGCCAGCAGAGTATGAAGTCAATGGCAAAAAAATAATCTTCCCTAAAGATGGTGAAGCAGGAGGCACCTGGATAGGCATATCAGAAACAAATCGTCTGATCTGTCTCATGAATGGTGCTTTTGTACGTCATGAACGCCACTTGCCTTACAGAATGAGTAGAGGACAGGTTGTATTAGACGGCTTAAGCGCTGATAGCACAGAAAGGTTTTTACAAGATTATCTGCTGGACAATATAGAGCCATTTACCATTGTACTTATTGATTGGGAGTTTGATTTGCAAGCTTGGGAACTACGCTGGGATGGAACACAAAGACATATCAAACGATTAGCCAATGAACCACAAATATGGTCGTCTGCTACTTTATATGATAGCACAATGCATGCAAAACGGATGGATTGGTTTAGCGAATGGTTAGATCAACAAGAAGGATATAAAATGTCCAATATTCGGCATTTTCATGCCAATGCAGGCGAAGGCGATCCCATCACAAACCTTCGTACTGAACGAGGTTATTTGCGTACTGTCAGTATTACAAGCGTCGAAAAAACTACAGATCAAGTGAACCTTCTTTATGAAGATTTACGTACTTTTGCTAAAGGTTCAGCATCTTTTTCAACTTTACCCAATTCTTTTGTATTAAAATAATGAACTCACAAGCAACAGGAGTTTTTGTCAGTCTGGCATGGCCAGATACTTTCGTAAGTACTTCAGGAGGTAAATTAGAGCGTTTTGTGCAAATGCTTGGCGGAGGTAAGGAATCTAAGTTTAAAGCCGGTCATGCAGCTTTGGCTCTCATCGAACGCTCAACAGGCATTGTAGAGTTTTTCGATTTCGGGCGCTATATTACGCCAGATGGAAAGGCAAGGGTGCGAAGCGCCAAAACCGATCCGGAAGTAGGCATTGAACTGAGAGCAAAATTTGATGATACCGGTAAGATCACTAATCTAAATGATGTGCTTATCAGATTAGAGTCTGATCCGGAAGCTACTCATGGAGAGGGGAGGATGCTCGCTTCATTTTGCTATGAAATTAATTACGAAAAAGCAAAAGATTACATTACAACTTTGCAAAATAAAGGCAGTATAGATTATGGACCATTTGCAAATCCAGGTTCTAATTGTTCTCGTTTTGTTGCTGATTCCTTTAAAGCAGGAACATTAAATAATCGTCTAAAGCTACGCCATAAATTCACCATGACTATCACGCCTTCTCCAATAGGTAATGTAGTCAATGGAACGCCTGACAAAGAGATGTGGGAGGTTTATGAAGGAAAAGTCAAGGCATATCCAGGAAGCAGAAGGAAAACAGCCATTGAATTGATTGTCAATACTTTTGGTAAAGATAGTGATATTGGTGAAGTAAACCTTATAGGAAATATGATAGAACCCGAAAGACCGTCCCAAATACCAGTAAAAGCGCAATGGTTAAATGGAAGAGGGGCAGGTGCCTGGTTTGATATTCAATATGCAAATGGAGTTGTGAGCAACGAATTTCGGGTACAACGATATACTCCTGATGGAAAAGTAGGTTATGATAATGTTTTTAAACTAAGCAATGGGAAATTAGACTTGGATCAGCCTTACACATTTGTCTATGACTGCCATGCTACACAAACTACGATCATACAGTCCGACGAGAAGTTAATTCTAAAAACAGCTCTTTAAGTCATTCCAAACACATCAAGCGGACACACCAATCACAAAAAGCGTTTAATAAACAGAAGACATTTAACAAGATTTGTATAGACTGTCACATGTATAGATGAAAATCTGTATTAGTTATATGATTGTGCTTGCCGATTCGTAACTTAACCTCTATTGAAAAATAGGGGTATTCCGTAATTTGGTGTCTTAATTTTACTCTGACCAATTGCTTATTTAAATTCACTAGATAATGAACTTAACCAAGTCCGCATTGCTTTTTCTTATACTTTTATCAAGTACAATTGTACAAACACAAAATTTCCCAGGATGCCCAGCTGTAGATGCAGGTGCCGACCAACAAATATGTCCTGGTGAATGTGTTAATCTTGAAGCAATTCCAGTAGGCGGAGCAGAAACATCTTCATATACTTATGATGTAATACCTTATGCTCCTTTTTCCTATAATACAGGAACTCAAGTGTTAAATAATACTGATGATCTTTGGACTGGTATTGTTGCCCTGCCTTTCAATTTTTGTTTTTATGGCAATACCTATAATCAATTTACAATTGGCTCAAATGGATTAATTTCTTTTGACCTGACTTATGCCAACGGCTACAATGAATGGGCAATAGCGAATGGCATTCCGGGTAACATAGATGCATACAACTCCATTATGGCGCCATTTCACGATATAGATCCGGCAGTAGGTGGAGAAATATTTTATGAAATAGTAGGTACAGCACCATGTAGAGCCGCAGTAGTGAGTTGGTATAATGTGCCTATGTACGATTGTAATAATTTAATTGCCACTCAGCAATTGGTTATCTATGAGACAACCAACGTTATAGACATATATGTAGAAAGCAAACCAACTTGCAACTCCTGGAACGGTGCAGCAGCTATCATGGGAATTCAAAATGCAGATGGAACTCAGGCTTTAGTCATTGATAATTATAATTTCCCAACCGTATGGACAAACACTAATGAAGCCTGGAGAATTTCTCCCGACGGTATTCCTAATTACTCGGTAACCTGGCAAGATGCAGCAGGTGTAGAAATCGGCACAGGAACAACGATCACTGTTTGTCCTTCACAACCCACGGAATACACAGTGTTAGCCAATTATTCAGGCTGTATGGCTACTGTAGATGTTATGGATATGGTAGAAGTGACCTTTCAGGGAGTTGGCGCTTTAAATATTACAGGAGATACAAGCATATGCAATGGAACCAGCACAACATTGACCGCTACAACGGGTTACAATACTTACGACTGGACAACACCTTCAGGCAATGGAGAAATAGGCGAATCTATCACCGCTACAGAAACAGGTTTATACGTTCTAACTGTAACCGATAATTCGGGCTGTATAGGAACAACATCTGTTAATGTAAATTTATCGCCCTTCCTAACATTAACAGAATCCATTATAAATGTCTCTTGTACAGGGGATAGCGACGGGAGTATAAGCATAGCTGCTCCTGGTGGCGCCGCTCCTTTAACCTATCAATGGGATATTGGCGTAGGTAATGTACCCACGGCTTCTAATTTAGCAGCAGGAACCTATAATGTGACGGTAACGGATAATGATGGGTGTGTAGGAGAAGGTAGTTACACAGTGGACGAACCAACGGCTGTCGGTGTGAGTATCGCATCTACAACTAATCCAGCTTGTGAAGGAGATACAAATGGAGAAATTATAGTGACTCCCAATGGCGGAACAGCTCCCTACACTTACAGCATTGATGGAGGAGCAAACACACAGCCAGACAGTACTTTTTCAGGACTGGCAGATGGTATTTACACTATTCTTGTAAATGACGCAAACAACTGCCCGGTTAGTGTCAATGTGACCCTGGAAGAACCTGATGCATTACTAGCGAGTGTTACGACTACAGATGTTTCTTGTAATGGAAATGATGATGGAACAGCAAGCATTAGCCCTACAGGAGGTACAATTCCTTATACTTATCAATGGGACAATGGAGCAACAACAAGTAATATAACAGGATTAGCCGCAGGAACTATTTTATGCACTGTAACAGATGCCAATGCCTGTTCAGTGATTTATACGATTATAATAAATGAATCAACATTGCTTAACCTTTCGCTTTCCAGTGTTGATGTCAGTTGTAATGGCTTAGCAGAAGGTGAAATAACACTAAGTGCTTCAGGTGGTGTACCGACTTACGAGTATTCTATTGACGGAGGTACGACACTACAGACGGCTAATACATTTATGGGCTTAACAGCCGGAACCTACACAGTATTTGTTACGGATGCCAATAGCTGTACCGCAACAGATGAAATTACGATCACAGAACCTGCGGCGATTACTTTAATGACTAATTCCATTCCACAAACCTGTGCCGGATCTGACGGAGAAGCATCTGTAATAGTTAGTGGAGGAGTAGGGGGTTACACTTATGAATGGCAGCCCGGCGGAGCAACTACGGATATTATCACAGGCTTAGCAGCAGGAAATTACACGGTATCTGTTACTGATGCAAATGCTTGTCTGGAAACAATTATGGTGACAGTAGATCCATCTCCGATACCTACAGCTACGGCTACATCTGTTGGAGTAAGTTGTAATGGTGGTGCTGACGGAACAGCAACAGTCCTTGCGAATGGCGGGACACCTCCATATACTTATTTGTGGGATGCTAATACAGGAAATCAAACTACAGATATTGCTTCAGGACTTACACAAGGGGATTATACAGCCATAGTGACAGACAGCTTAAGTTGCACGACTCAAGTAACGGTGACTGTAGATGAACCTAGTCCACTTACTCTAAATTTGAGTGGTGTGAATCCGCTTTGTGCAGGAGATGCTACAGGCTCGGCTACAGTTTCTGTAAATGGGGGCACACCGGGCTATACAATAGTTTGGAGTGATGCAGCCAGCCAAATAACCAATACTGCTGTCAACCTAACAGCCGGAACATATACAGTTTCTGTTACTGATGCCAATAATTGTTTTATTTCAGAAGCGATCACCCTGACAGAACCGGCAGAGCCTTTGCTTGTTTCAGCCATCGGCAATCCGGCTGATTGTTTTGGTGAAGATAATGGTACAATCAATGTTAGCTCAACAGGCGGTATTCCACCATACAACTACAGTTTAGATAACGAATATTATAACGGTTCAAATATAATTGTCGGTTTGGAAGCAGGCACCTATACTGTTTATGCACAAGATGGTAATGGCTGTATTTCTACGACGACAAGCATTGTTGATGAACCACAGGAATTGATCGTCGATGCAGGGCCAGATATTACCTTAAATTATGGCGATTCGACTATAATTGCAGTAGTAGTCAATGCGCCAGGTAATTATATCTACGAATGGTCTTCTTTCTCTCCTGATATGAATTTAAGTTGTACTGACTGCCCTAATCCTCAGGCACAACCTACTTATGATCTTACTTATAATATATTGGTGACCAATAACAATGGCTGTACTGCTGAAGATGAAGTCAGAATCTATATAGCTGAAACACAAGCTATTTTCGTTGCCAATGCCTTTACGCCCAATGGAGATAATATCAACGATTATCTCTTTGTACAAGGTGGTTCAGCTGCCGAACGTGTAGAATCTTTCAGGATATATGATCGTTGGGGCGAGTTAGTATTTGAAACCACAGATGTGCCTTTAAACCAACAAGATGCTGGTTGGGATGGTGTTTTCAGAGGGCAGGAAATGAATGGTTCTGTTTTCTCCTGGTACGCTGAAATCCGTTTTATTGACGGCGAAATATTGCCCTATAAAGGCGATTGTACTTTGATACGATAGGGGAGAGGAAACACAGAAAATTATAGGAGCAAAAAAATGTGACAATAGTATACTAAGAATGGAAGCTGCTCTCTAGTAGCTTCCAAAGCTTCTTTTTAAAATCGCTTTTCATTGCCTACGAGTCCCGATAATTATCATGGAGGATCAAGTTCGGCATGTCTGCATCTTTCGGTATTATGTTAAATAGGATTCAAAGTAGTAAGACCAGACAACAGGAGCGTCTATCTTATTGTTGTAGATTACCATTGTGGTAGTAATCTATAGCCGATATATTTCTCAGTGATAACTAACTCATTCTTAAGGAATATTACGCCGTTCGTTCAAGTATATTTTACGAGGACAGTAGTGCTCGAAGGCTGTTTGTGAAAGCAATAATCTTTTATGTAGAGACGTATTTGACTATGCAACAGGTATAAATACTTTTCCTATAATTAATATTATGTTAAATAGTGAAATTAAGAAAAAGAGCAGATACAATTCTGCTCTTAAAAGAACTTAAAATACCCACTCCACATTAAGTGTAACATCGTAATCTAGATTAGCAGGATTGATTCTTAACTCCGTAGGGAAACCAGCTTGTAGGAAATCAGATAAAGGGAACTGTACGCCTTCCATATATTCATCTGTATCAGGAGTATCGCTATCATATAGAGCGAAAATACGTGTAGATTCTATATCTGTAATCTCTAAAGGGAAATTCCCTGTAATGGTGAACGGTGGACTTGTTACATCCTGTGTAATAGAAGTCACAAACTCAGTATTATCTGGCGTAGTACCTACATTGATACTTAGGTAAATATCAGGTCCATCAGAAGCGTCCCACCCTAGTCCATTATTGGTGGCTGGAAAATCATCTACAATAGCTGACAAAATACGTACAGATGTTGGTGTTAGTATTGTTTCACAAAAATCACCAGTATAGCCGGGTAAGCAATCACAAGTTGCTGTAGCTGTGTTGCAGGTTCCTCCATTCTGGCAAGTCACGCCATTGCAGGCTAAATTAACTTCACAATTCACACCTGAAAAACCCTCTGGACAATCACATAGTCCATTCATACATTCACCTCCATTAAGACATTCTAATGTATCGCAAATACGGGTTTCGCACTGAGTACCAGTATAGCCTGGAAAACATTCACAAATACCTTCATCACATGAACCGTTAATACATTCTACATCCTTACACTCGTTTTTACAGGCTGAGACAATGATGATGAAAAGAAAACAACAAAGAAAGTAGTATCTCATGATATTTTTTTTGTTTGGATAAAAAAAGAGAGGGAAACTGAACGCTTCCCCCTCTCCTATCTTGCTTCAGTTCTTGACTGAAATATTAATTTTTAAGCTTCTCTAAGCGAGCTTTGTATTCGTTAGACTTAGTTAAGTCATCTTTACGAGCGTAGATTTCTTTCAAGGCGAAGATCGTACTATAATCCTGAGCATTCAACTTATCTGCTGTTTCAAAATAAGGCAATGCTTTATCCATTAAATCAGTTACCTCACTTTTCAGTGCATCAAAACGAGCTTGCTCACTATATGGCAACTCATTCATTTCTTTACGCATAGGAGTCGTTTTGTTGAAGTATAAAGCACCTAAGCTGTAAATAGCGTCAAAGTATTTTTCATCTAGCTTAATCGCAGAGTTATAATACTGCTCTGCTTTAGCGAAATGCCCATCTGCACTTGCATCTTTAGCTTCATAAGCATTTTGGAATAATTTCTCATACATACTACCTGTTACCATGTGCAATACTTTGTTTTCAGGGTCATTTTCGATAGCTTGTAATAATTTATCTTCTAATACTTCTAATTTGCCTGCTTTCAAGTAGTAGTTAATTTCAGAAGTCAATAGAGAATTATTTTCAGGATGCTCAGTTCTTCCCGCTTCTAAGTATTCTAAGGCTTTTGTTTCATCATCTTCAAGATGAGCTCTATATAATCCTTCGTATACATTAGGTTTTTTGTAACCAGCTTTCAGTAAGCGTCCCATAGTTTCTATGATAAGCGGCTTGTCTTCAGCATTCATGGCTGCTAAACCTGTATTGTATAGGTCGCCCTGAAATTCTTCAGTAGAATCGTCTGCCAGTCCTAAAGATTCTTTTACTTCCAGTACTTTTTTGAAAGCTGCTGCTGCTGCTGCATATTTTCCGCCCTGAAACATATTAGCACCTTTCATACTGAAACCATTTGCAATATTCTCCATAGCTTTTTTAGCTGCAGTTACCTCAAATTTCTTTGCACCATCCATAGATAGTACATTCTGGAAACCTTCGTAGGCAAAATCAACCGCATTTGGATATTTCAATCTGTAAATATCAGTCGGGTCGCTCATTACTTCATTGTAGATATTCGCTCTTAACAACTGGGCTGCAACCTGACCTTTGATGTCTTCGCTGCCGAAAGCTGTTTCGATTGAGCTGATGGCGTCTGCTAATGAACCTGCATTCGCAGAACGGTCATATGTGTACTTAGTAAATGCTTTTTTTGCAGTTTTAAATGCTTTGTTTGCATCTTGTGCCATAGCTGCACCAGATACAAATAGAACTGCAACTAAACAGAAAAGTAATTTTCTCATTTTCAAAATTAATTTTTAGTGATAATTAGTCAATAGCATTAAGCTATTCGTTAAACAATTGGCAACGACAACAATGGTCGCCCAATTGCTCTCGCTGGATTTTATTCTTCGTTATTGGTATTCTCCTCAGGCTGATCGTCAGTTGATTCGCCTTCTTCTACTATAGCCTCTTCATCTTCTGCAGGGATCAGTGTAATATCTGCAATCTGATCTTTCTTCTGGAGATTGATTAGCCTAACTCCTTGCGTAGCACGTCCAATTACACTTATTTCGTTAATGTCCATGCGAATTGTGATGCCTGATTTATTTGTAATCATCAGATCATCTCCTTCTTCAGGCGCTTTAATACCAACCAGGTGTCCTGTTTTATCCGTCACCTGAAGCGTTTTAATACCCAAACCTCCTCTGTTCGTTTCTCGATATTCAGATAGTTTGGAACGTTTTCCATAACCGTTTTCCGAAAGAACAAGAATCATAATATCATCTTCTCCCTCTTCTGAATTTACAGAAACCATACCAATTGCTCGATCTTCACTGTCAGCAAGCTTTACACCTCGTACTCCAGCGGCTGTTCTTCCCATCGAACGGACTTTATTTTCGGGGAAACGAATTGCTTTACCAGAGCGCTTTCCTATAATAATATCATTGCTGCCAGTTGTTAGTATTGCTTCTAATAGCTGATCTCCTTCGTTTATGGTAATTGCATTGATACCGTTAGTTCTAGGACGTGAAAAAGCCTCTAAAGGAGTCTTTTTTACAACACCATTTTTTGTACAGAACATGATAAAGTGATTGTTTAAAAACTCTTTATCTGTCAGATCTTTGACAATTACATAGGTTTTTACTTTGTCTTCTTTTGGCAGATTAATAATATTTTGAATCACTCTCCCTTTAGAAGTCTTAGTACCTTCGGGTATCTCATACACCCTTAGCCAAAAGCATCGTCCCTGTTCTGTGAACAACATCAAATAATTATGGGCTGTAGCAGCAAACAGGTGTTCTATGTAATCTTTATCTCTGGTAGCAGAACCTTTAGAACCACGACCTCCCCTACCCTGTGTACGGTATTCAGATACAGAAGTACGTTTCATATATCCCAGATGAGAAATGGTAATAATAACATCCTCATCAGCGATCATATCTTCGATGCTAATATCACCGGCAGCGTATTCTATCTTAGTTCTACGTTCATCACCAAAACGCTCTTTGATCTCTGTCAACTCATTTTTGATGATGTCTTTACGTAATTGCTCATCGTTCAAAATAGATTGCAAATAAGCTATTTTCTTCTGAATTTCTTCATACTCAGCTTTAAGTTTATCACGCTCTAATCCAACCAGTTTCTGCAGACGCATATCCAGAATGGCTTTTGCCTGCGCTTCACTAAGTGTGTCATTAGGAGTAAAAGTTTCACCTAATAATTCACTAATCGACTGGATTTTTACTGCGCCACTTTTCTTTTCTGCTGCACTCAAAAAGTCTCCTTCCATTAGTGCCCTTCTGGCTTCTTCAGCAGTTTTAGACTTCCTGATCAGTGCAATAACAGCATCCAGATAATCTAAAGCCACTAAAAGACCTTCTAAGATATGTGCTCTTTCAGTTGCTTTACGCAATTCATATTGTGTCCGACGTGTGATAACTTCCAAACGGAATTTGACAAACTCGGAGATAATACGTTTTACGTTAAGTACTACAGGGCGTCCATTGACCAATGCAATGTTTCCAATACGAAGTGTATTCTGAAGCTGCGTGTACTTATAAAGCTTGGAAAGTACCACATTTGCCATTGCATCACGCTTGATTTCAACGACAATACGTAGACCATTTCTATCAGATTCATCTCTTACATCCGATATTCCCTCAATTCTTTTCTCATTGACGAGATCAGCAATTTTAGAGATTAAATTAGCTTTATTGACTTGATAAGGTATTTCATGAACGATGATGGTTTCTCGTCCATTAGGCTTGGTTTCTATATCTACTTTGGCTCTTAGTACGACTCGGCCCAACCCTGTTTCAAAACCACGCTTTATTCCTTCATATCCATAAATAATACCACCTGTAGGAAAATCTGGCGCTTTAATATGCTGCGTCAATTCCTCTATCGTGATATCGTAATTGTCAATGTAGGCAATCGTACCATCTATAACTTCGGAAAGATTATGAGGTAGCATGTCCGTAGACATACCCACCGCAATACCCGAAGCTCCATTGATAAGTAGATTAGGTAGTTTAGCTGGAAGCACTGTAGGTTCCTCCAGCGTATCATCGAAATTCAGCTTAAAATCGACTGTTTCTTTATCGATATCTGCCAGTAATTCATCCGTAATACGCTGCATTCTCGCCTCGGTATAACGCATGGCTGCCGGATTATCACCATCCATAGAGCCAAAATTCCCTTGTCCGTCTACGAGTGGATATCGTAAAGACCAGGGCTGCGCCATTCTCACCATTGTATCATACACCGAGCTGTCTCCATGCGGGTGATATTTACCTAAAACCTCCCCTACGATACGTGCTGATTTCTTATGGGATTTGTTGTAAGTCAAACCAAGTCCTGACATGCCGTATAAAACCCGCCTGTGTACAGGCTTAAGTCCATCACGTACATCAGGTAAAGCTCTCGACACGATAACCGACATCGAATAATCAATGTAGGCTGACTTCATTTCGTCCTCAATATTAATGGGAACTATTCTGTCTTCTGCCATTTAATTTTGTTAAATGAGGGAAAATTTTGGGGCATTATTTGCGTTTATTTATTAGTCTTCTCCCCTACTCTATTTCCTTAAAAAAGTTGACCTGCAAAAGTACGAAAAACAAGGCAAAAAAATGAATCTATAGCACTTAAAAATAGTCTATTTTTGGTTTTTATTTCATTTAAATATTAAATAGCAAGAAAATTCTGACTGAGTAAAATAAAATAGCTAAATAGTTGTCTTTGTAAACCCTCGTAAAGCTTTAATTTATAAACAATAACAACCGAATTTCCCTCCTTTCATACCACTTATTACTTCATACTTACCGCTTATGAGTTGTGGGTTTCATCTTACTGTTAATTGATTTATATTTGCAACGATAAAAAATCACCTCATTCAAAAAAATACATCATGCGAAAAAGAACACTGGGTTTAGTTCTATTATTGTCTACCCTGGCTTTATCAGGGCTTAAATCCCAAACCCCGATACTTTTCTGGGGAGACCAGCCTACCGAATTATTGAGGAGTAAAGAGATTCTTGTAAATAGTGCTGCTAATAATATAGCTGTAGGGCAATACATTATTCGCAGAGTGCGTGTCGATAGAGTTAATGAAAAAGTGTATTGGACCACGGGAGGAGATGAGACGATAAAGAGAGCGAATCTTGACGGTTCAAATCCTGAGATCATTATCCAAAATACGACCAATATTGCCATTATTGAAATTGATAATAACACCAATCGCCTCTACTTCACGGAATCCGACTCAGGGCAGATCAAATCATGTAACCTGGATGGTTCTGACCTTCAGGTTTTGGTTCAGGGAACAGGGATTGTTCTGGGTTTAGATGTTGATCCGCTAAACCATCATTTTTATTGGACGGAAAGCGACAAAGGACTTATTCGGCGTGCAGGACTGGACGGAACCAATATTGTAACCATAGTATCTACAGGGCAGCAAGTGTACGATTTACAAATTGATGTCCCTAATCAACATATCTATTTCACAAATCGAACGACCAACGAGATAGAGCGAATGGACTTCAATAGTTCAAATCGTACGACAATCCTTTCAACAAATGGGATACCCGGTTCTATTTCATTAGATTTATATGCAGGGGAAATGTATTGGCTGGAAAGAGATGCAGGAACGATCAACAAGGCAGACCTTAATGGTTCTAACCTTATGGAACTTGTCAATATACCGAATTCCAGTTTTTCCGGCTTGGATGTTATGGTGTATCCGGTAGCAAATGAAGCAGTAGCAGAAACTCCTGAAACCTTATTTTTCTTCCCCAATCCCGCTAAAAATACGATCACTGTCCCTTATGAACTTGAAATAGCAGGGCAGTTCAATATTTATGACATTCATGGGCGACTAGTGTTTCAGGAGGCGATTCAACAGGACAATAGCACCTTTGATATATCTTATTTGTCCGCAGGGGTTTACATGATTGAAATAAAATTAAACGGAAAGACACTTAAGCTCAATAAGCTGGTAAAACCCTTAGGAAGTGGTAGGGCTTAACATTGCAAAGTTGTTTTCAGCTTTACTAAGTATCAAAATTCTTTCAAAATGACTATTTTTGAAGTTGATGAAAGACTTTGAATTCACTAAGTGCGCTGTCTGCGGCGCAGATGATACGGATAAAATTTGCGAACGTGGGCAGTTTGGGCTGCCTACGCACCTTGTATTGTGTAAAAACTGTGGCTTAGGCTACCTGAACCCACGCTGGACTAAGGAGCGCTATATACACTTTTACACAAAAGAATACGATAAATACTATCGACCTGAAGTTTACAAAACGGAGCAAGGTTTGGGTAAGATCAACTACTATCTACCCGTCTACGAGCGACTCACCAACTTCGGCACGGACACTGGTAAAATTAAGCGTGTGTTAGATATAGGAAGCGGAGATGGTAATAATCTTAACTACCTGATGCAACAAATTCCCAATGCAAAATACTACGCTATAGAGCCTTCTGAACAGTGTAGAAACACGCTTTCCAGCATGGGCGTAAATATATTGGGCACCGATGTAGATATCAATTTTCATAAGGATTATAAAGGTGCTTTTGATCTCATCATCATGCGCCATGTACTGGAACACTTCTCTAATCCGGTAGACACGATGCAAAAGGTACGGCACATCCTCAAAGACGACGGTATAGCTTACATAGCCGTTCCCAATAATCTAAAATTCGGTAATGGAAAATTACTGGATAATTGGTTTCGTGTCGTACATACCTATTATTTCACGACTCATTCCCTGCAAAACGTCTTTAATCTTGCCGGCATAGAAGCATTAAGCATGCAAGAGGGTGATGATTATAATCAACGAGAATTATTTGCTATTGTGCGTAAAGGCGAAGTGAAAGATGCTGTTTATAATAATGAGTTTTATAAGCAGCAAAAAACTCTTTTTGACAATAAATTGAAGGGTGAAAGGGCAATAGTGCCTAGGTTGAAACGGGTGCTTAAGCGGGCTTTAGGAAAGTAATCTTAAAAAAAGTCGAACACCTCTGAATTTACAACTTCTTTCCTTTAATAGCCTCCCCAATATTCACGTCCATCGCCCGGTGTGCCAATGGCGTTGTATACTTATTCAATTCCTCCATAGCAAGATTGATACGATCCTTATCCTCACCTTTAACCGCTTCACGAAGTGCATTCGTCAGTTCTATAGTACGAGTCGTTTCTTCCTCGTTTAGGATAGTCGCATTCTGCTGTAAAAACTTATCCGCCGAAAGGATAATGTTATTGGCTTCATTTCTAGCTTCCAGTAAAGCACGTACTTTCATGTCTGCCTCTGCATTTTGAATAGAATCCAGTAGCATACGAGCCATATCTTCTTCGCTGATGCCATAAGCAGATTTTACTTGTATGCTTTGTTCAACTCCTGAACGTAATTCACTGGCTTTCACCGTCAAAATACCATCTGCATCAAGAATAAATTGAATATCTATTTTCGGGATGCCGGCAGGCATAGGCGGAATACCCCGTAGAATAAATTCACCCAATTTTCGATTATCTGCCACCAGATCTCGTTCACCCTGATAGACCGAGACTTGAAGATTTTTCTGTCCATCTACAGAAGTCGTGTATTGGCGTCCGGCTTTTGCAGGCACTTTGGTGTTTCTGGGAATGATTGTATCCATCAAACCGCCCATTGTTTCTATGCCTAAGGAAAGTGGCGTAATGTCAATGAGCAATAAATCTTTATTATTTCCAGCTAGAATATCGGCTTGTATGGCTGCGCCAAGGGCAACAACTTCATCAGGATTGAGCTTATCATTAACTTCTTGCTGAAAATATGCAGAAACGGCTTTTTTAACGGCAGGAACACGAGTAGACCCGCCAACCATAATAACGGAATCAATTTTGTCTACTGTCAATTGAGCATCACTAAGTGCGTTTTTACAACTGACTAATGTTTTATCAATTAATGGTTTTACCAGGCTTTCAAATTGTGCTTTGTTCAGATTGACCGTTTGTCCTCCTGCTGTACCTGTATATTGATCCTGAGTCGATAGCGTCTTCTTGGCTTCTTCTGCTGCTATTCTGAATGACTGACCTAATTCCTTATTGTCCGTAAGGATATTTTTCTCTATGTTATATTCTTCTAGCCAATAATCAATGATCGCCCTGTCAAAATCATCGCCGCCGAGGAGGGTATCTCCATTAGTCGATAAAACTTCAAAAATACCGCCTTGTATTTGCAGGACAGAAATATCAAAAGTGCCGCCACCTAAGTCGTACACAGCAATGGTTTTTGATTCATCCTGACTCAACCCAATGCCATAAGCGAGACTAGCTGCTGTGGGTTCATTAACAATACGCAATACATCCAATCCGGCTAGTTTCCCAGCATCACGTGTAGCTTGTCTTTGTGCATCATTGAAATAAGCTGGCACAGTAATCACCGCTTTACTAATGGGCTGGTCCAACGTGTTTTCAATCCTGTTTTTCAATTCAGCCAATATCTTAGCCGACAATTCTACCGGACTATAAAACTTATCTCTAACCCGTATTTTAACCAGGCTTTCCGTATCTTCATCAATGATCTCATAACCCAAATACTGACCTGCCTTTGCTATGTCCTGATACGATTTACCCATCAATCGCTTAACAGAATAAATTGTGTTTTGTGGCTGTTTTAATAAAAAAGCTTTGGCAGCATCGCCAACCAGCACAGTATCACCCTCAGAGAAGTGGACAACAGAAGGCACCAATGTATTTTTACCGTCTTGTCCCGATACAGCAACAGCATTACCCGCTTCCATATAGGCAACCAGACTATTAGTCGTACCTAAGTCAATACCAACTATAATGTCCTTCTTTTCCTCCTGCTTAACTGTCCCATCAGACAGGTTAATAGATATTTTAGCCATTTTATTTTTTTAGAAGAGAGAGGAGAGACCGCCCTGAAGGGCTGAGAGAAGAGAGATTATGTCTACTTTTCATTTCCCACCTCCAAAATTCTTATATAATTTCTGAAGCCATTTGTTGCTGTAAAGCTAAGGCTTTATTTCTGGCTTTTTCAGCAAAATCTTCACCATCGCCAGCATATATAATGCCCCGCGAAGAATTAACCAATAAGCCGCAGTGTTTGTTGCGTCCGTACTTTGATATGGCTTGTAAATCGCCTCCCTGCGCGCCTACGCCTGGCACCAGATAAAAATGTTCAGGAGCGATCTCACGTATTTCCGTAAACTTTTCAGGGTGTGTTGCACCAATAACGAACATCAACTGCTCAGGACTCCCCCACTCCATGGCTTTGCGCATGACTTTTTCATACAAAGGTTGTCCATTTTCTTGTTCGGTCATTTGGAAATCCTGACTGCCTTTATTAGAAGTCAAACCCAATAAAATGACCCATTTATTTTCAAATTCCAGAAAAGGTTTCACAGAATCTTCGCCCATGTATGGCGCTACAGTCACAGCATCAAAATTTAATTGCTCAAAAAAAGCTCTGGCATACAGACGAGAAGTATTGCCAATATCGCCCCGCTTGGCATCTGCTATCGTAAAATGTGTCTCAGGGATATATGCAATCGTTTTTTCCAGACTTTTCCAGCCTTCGGCACCTCTGGCTTCATAAAAAGCTATATTGGGCTTATAGGCTACGCAAAGGTCTTTGGTGGCATCTATGATCTGCTTATTAAATTCAAAAACAGGGTCATCGTAGCTCAATAAATGCTTAGGTATTCGTTGAATATCCGTATCTAAGCCAACGCAGAGATAGGATTTCTTTTGTTGAATTTGTTCGAATAGTTCTTGCTTTGTCATGCTGGTATTGCCATTTGGAGCGCAAAGCTAAGTAAAAAGATCGTGATACATAAACACTAAGAACGTGTTTAAGTTTCCCTCAATTGGCTACAAGTGGCAAATTTTATCCTGAACTTCGTTAAAACACCGAAAGCTTTACGACTTTTGCACTATGAAAAATAGTGCATTTAAAGTCAATTTAACAACTGATT
>JAHDFX010000122.1 GCA_020627965.1 Saprospiraceae bacterium
ACAACCGAGTCATAGATAACATTGCCGTTTTCATCTTCAATACTTGTTATATATATCGGCTTAGTAACTATGCCTTCATTGGCGAAAGCCGTATAAGCCCCCGTCATTTCAAATACAGAAAGATTAGGCGTTCCCAGGCAAATAGAAGGATAAGGATCAACACGTGAAGTGTCAATATTTACATTAGCCAGAAACTCCCTGAATGGTTCTACGCTTCCCAGGTCTTTCATCAGAAAGGCAGACACAGAGTTTTTAGATTTCCGCAATGCCTCCTGAAGCGTGATCGGCTGATTCGTAAATTCACTGGCATTTTTAGGTCGCCAGTCATTTTCCAGTCCACCAAAAGTACCTCTTTCCAGCGTCACAGGTGCATCCATCACTTTATAGCATGGCGAATACCCTCTGAGGTCTACTGAAAGTGTATATAAGAATGGCTTGATGGTGGAACCTACTTGTCTTTGTACATTAAAATTGGCGTGATCGTATTTAAAGTATTTGTGATCGGGTCCACCTACCCATGCTTTGATATGTCCGGTTTTAGGATCCATGGCAATAGAGCCGACCTGTAAATGCATACGATGGAAACGGATAGAATCCAATGGACTCATGGTTGTATCTGCTTCACCAACTGATTTGTAAGAAAAGACTTTCATCTTGGTTTTCTTATCAAATTCAGCTTTCATTTTTTCCTGAAATTGTTCCCATTCATTTTTCACAATATCCCAGTCGCTGCTACGTAATACGTCACGATAATTATCAGCTAGTTTGGTACCGATAAAGCCAGTTTTTTCCCAACGGGTGATTTTCTTTTTATCTTTTTCAGCCATAAGAAGGCGCTCTACATCTACGTCTCTGAGCTTAAGTTCTATGGCTTTTTTCAGGTGTTTTGGGCGTTGTTTTTGGTAGCGTTCCGACCCTTGTATCATTCTTCGTAAAGCAGATTTACGGACTTCGATTTCATCTTTTGAAGCTCTGTTCTTACTTTCTTCTGGCCCTCTGTAAGTCCATGGGTCAAGACCTTTCCAATGTTTGAATAACTGAGGTTGTACTTTGCTCAGATGCTCTTTTGCTGCTTCTTCTGCATATTGCTGCATGCGTGAATCTAAGGTTGTTTTTATGGTCAGACCATCTTTATAAACATCATAAAAAGTACCATCTGGTTTTGGGTAATCTTTTAGAATACGCTTAATATCTAATCTTAAAAACTCTCTGAAATGCGGTGCCAGACCTTCGTTGTGGTCAATTCTTTTGAAATTGGACAAGTCTACAGGCTTAATATTCAAAGTATCATAGCCTGCCTGATCCAGTTTTTCATTGCGTATCATCTGCTCAAAAACAGTGGATCGACGCCCAAGGGCATTTTCCATAAAGCGCTTAGGGTTATATAAAACGGGGTTTTTCAACATCCCGACAAACATAGCAGATTCATCCAGTGTCAGTTCTTCAGGTCGCTTCGCGAAATAAGTTTCAGAGGCTGACTTCAATCCGTAAGCTCCATAGAGAAAATCGAATTGATTGAGATACATCGTAATGATCTCTTCTTTGGTGTAAGAACGTTCCAATTTGATGGCAATTAACCATTCTTTGAATTTCGTAGTGGCTAAAGTCCATATCTTGCTTACAGGGTTCATCCCTCTTGTACTCGGGCGCTGGTAGAGCAATTTTGCTAACTGTTGTGTGATTGTACTACCTCCACCAGCACTTTCCTGTTGCTGTAAAATGGTTTTATACAAGACCCGCCCTAATGCTTTCGCATCGATTCCAGAATGATTGTAAAAACGTTCATCCTCTGTAGAGATTAATGCATCCTCGATACCTGCCGGTAAATCCTGATAACGGATATTGGTTCTGTTTTCAATGAAGTATTTTCCCAGCAATACACCATCTGCCGAATATATTTCTGTAGCCAACTTACTTTTAGGATTTTCCAATTCATGGAAAGAAGGCAGATTGAAGGACAGAATGGTGAACATGGCAATAACACCTAGTAAGCCCAAGCCAAAAGCCATCCATAGCCATTTGACCATTTTTTGATGTTTGGCTTTTCTCTGTTGCCATTGAGAAAGGTTAGTATGTTCGGTTTGATTTGTCAAGACATTTTATTTTCTGCAAAAATAGTGATTTGTAAGGCCTTAGCCAAAATTACCTTTGAAAACAACGAAGTTTTAGCTTTAATAGTTGGGGTTTTTAACCTAGGAAATACTAATTTTAACTTTTCGTTATCAAATAGACTTTAAAAATTGTCAATCAAGTAAAATCATGCATGTAGATTGTCCCGAATGTAATACACCTGTAACGGCAGAGGGTGTCAATATTGCTAAAACTATTGCCGTATGTAAACACTGTGATAATATTTTTGATTTTGAAGATCAATTTCCTACTACTCCCGGACAACTAGCTGTTGTGGAGAAGGAACCCGATACGAAGCTCCGGCTTAAAGAGGAGATATTTCATATTCCTCCGGGCATTGAGGTTTTGAAGATTGAGAGTATGCTGGAAATTATGATCAACTGGCGTCGTTCGGGCAAGTACTTTACCTTATTCTTCGGGGTTTTTTGGAACCTTTTTATTATTTTCTTCTCCTTTATGGCTTTCTTCTCAGGAGGAATAGGCGCTGAAGGTATTATTATTTTTTTATTTATGCTTCCGTTTTATGGCGTAGGTGCTTATCTGCTGTATTCTGGTATAGGTCAGCTTTTTAATACAACTTATGTTACTGTTTACGGAGAAAACTTGTCTATTGAGCACAAACCAGTTAATTTCCTAATACAGAAAGACCGACATTTTTCCAAAGAAGAAATACAACAGTTGTATGTAAAGCGTTATAGTATAGGCAGTACCAATGGACAACCCGTATATGCTTATTCTGTTGATCTTGTACTAAAGAATGGAAAGCGTTATCCGCTGGTCAAAAATTTACGTTCGCTGGAAGCTGCCAGGTTTATAGAGCAGGAGGTAGAAGAGTATCTGAATATAGAAGATAAGATAGTGAGGGGAGAATGGCAGGGCGATATTTTGAAGCGCTGAGAAAAAATCCCGAATTTTCATGATGAAAATTCGGGATTTTTTATGTTGTCTTTATTTCAAATTATTTGTAGTTTTCATTATAAAAATCTATGTAAGCATCTAGTTTTTTAGAACGTAATAATGCTTTATAATTTGTTTGTGCAATAGGATAAACCTTGTATTTATCATCCAAGTCTTTCAGGTATTTCAATGGTCGGTTACGTACTGATTTTGCGTAGGTTTCAGCGACTTCAGCATCTTTAAATCGACGAATAACCATCATCTGCGTATTCTTGTTCAATAATAAACTTGCTGTAAATAGTTTATCAAGTTTGTGGTATTTTTTATGATAATCAGATATAGCAGATTTTACTTCGGAAGATTTCAATTCAGTTGAGCTAAGAATTACAAGTATATAATGTTGTTCTTCTTTTTTCTCTTTAAATAAGGCTTTTGCCTCCTCTTTGCCCTTACCATCTTTTCCATCCTTGCCCGCAGCATCTTTACCTTTGTCAGCATTAGGAGATTTACCATCCAGATAAGCCAGAATTTCTTTGGCTTTTTCACTTTCTTCCGACATTGGGAATTTTGTAGTTACACCGTTTAATGATGTTTTATATGCTTCTACTCCATCTACATGCCCAACACATAAGGCGTTTAGCAAGGCGAATTTTGGACGAATTTTATTATTATTTCCGAAAAGAGAATCGGCAGCATTGATACGACTAAGCGCTTTCTGATAACCTCCATTTTCATAAAGAGCATAAGTTATATCATAATACCTGTCCAGTTCTGCAAACTCTTCCTGTAATTTTGCCATGCTCTCAGGATTCCTGAGAATCTCAGCATACTTAGAGTTTTTATACTTTTTCAATATTTGAGTCTTGTAATAATCCGCCTTGGAACGATCGGACTCCATAGCTAATACATACAATGAATATAGCGCCTCGGCTTCATGTGGGTTTTTTGGATAACGCTCTTGTAATTCTTTGAATGTCTTCATTGCCTTACGCTCATTTTCCAGCCTGTCGCGGTACAAACCGCCCAAAGTGAAAAGCGCTTCCATAATTTTATCGTTGGCAGCCTGTACTTCTTTTCTATTGGAAGGTACATCAGCAAACATAGCTTTCATTTCTGAGTCAGATACATTTATACGGGCAATACTCCGATCTCCCTCTTCCCCTTCTTCAAAGTCAAAGTCTTTACGATTCGAGCGACGCCAGTTATCTTCCAATGGACGATCTCCCCATTTCTTCTCAAAATCTCTTTTTCCTTTACGGATTTCTCCTGCATCATATGCCCACCATTCACTTTTATTCCTGACATTATTGATACCTCCTGAAGAAAGACCAGTGTTAGCTTGTGGTCGTGCAGTCTGATTTGCCAGCCCACTGCGCCCGGCACCTAAAGAACCAGCGCTGTTTGCACGATTTTCTTTAGCCTTTTTTTCTGCTTCCAGGCGTTCTTTTTTAAGCTTTTTGGCTAAAACCAGTCGCTCATCTTTATTCATAGCTTTAATCATCAGTAAGCTATCCTGCAATTCGATGATTTGAATGTTTTTGGCAATATCTGTCAGCGATGTGCTATAGCGATTCACTTTATCATAACGTTCATCAGCTTTATCCATTGCCGTAAGCGTACTGTCGTAGTAATTCTTTGAACTTACGTAATCTTCTTCCTGAAAATAGATTTCAGCCAATCTCAGGTAAGAGTCGGCTTTTTGTGGTTGGTTATTGGTATTTGTTCTGAGCGATTTTCTCAAATAGCCAATGGCATCTGGTATTTGGTCTTCTTTCATCGCCACCTCAGACATAACGAAGAATATCTGGTCACGAAATTCTTCATTTTTAACGTCTTTAGACATTCTTTTCAGCGTGGCTAATGTTTCTCTTCCATCTGCTTCGCCAGTTTGCCAGCCATTTGTGGCTATATTCAGGCGGGTACGGAATTCCATATCATAGTCGGGATTCAGTTTGAGAACACGCTTATAATTAGCCAGTGCTTCGGCTCCATTGCCTTTTAACTGATACAATTGCGCCAGAATATAAGTCTGACGAGTTTTTTGTTTTTTACTCTTTGTCAGCTCTGTTGCCTTTATCATCAAGGGAATAGCCTTGTCGTAATCTTTTTGTTTCAAAAAAGCATAAGATTCTACCAGTGCTACTTCACTTTTCAACTTATCTGGCAGCTCCTCCATTTTTTTCATTTGTTCTACGATGAGTTCCGTTTCACCGTATTTACCTTGCTCAACATAAGTACGTGCCAGCCAGACCATAGCCTCGTCATGGATAGTTTTGTAGTCTTTTTTCTCAGGCTCCAGATTTTTCGCCAGTTTATTTCCTTTATCCCTGTCTTTTTTCTTCTTGCTGTTTTTTAATGCATCAGCCCGTTTTTTGACCAGGTATTGAGGATTATACTCGCTTAAGACATAGCGAAAAGTTTCTTGTGCTGCATCGAAGTCTCCTTTCAAATATTCGGATTTCCCAACGATCAGATAGGCATCGTCTGCCCATTTACTTTGGCGATACAGGGAAACCACTACCGAAGATTTTTTAATTGCTTCATCTAGTTCGCTTGCGCCCTGCCCTTCGGCTGCCACCTCTTTATACATCTCCAAGACCTGATTATAATTATCTCTGTAATTATCAGCCATTGCGACACCAGTTTCCTTGAGTATCAGTTTGGCATTATGATAACCATTGAACCGGGCATTAAGATCTTTAATGGATTTTTTCAATCCTTTCAATTCTCCTTCAGTCTTTTTCTGAGTGGCGCAGCCCACAATGAATATTGCAATAAGGAGTGTCAGTATTAAATGATTTTTTCTCAAAATATTTTTGTTTTTCAGTAGTCTCTGAATGTAAACAGTTTCTTCAACATAATATTAACCCATATACTGTACAAATATTATGCTATTCCTTTAAAAACGTGGAAATACTTTATAGCGTTACAAAAATATCTCAATTTTTGTAAAAAAGGAAGACTCTATGGTATTGTTAGCAGAAACATCGTCATATCAGTACCTTAATTTGTTTTAAAAGCCTATTTTTGCAAAAAAAGAATCATGTCAGACGATTTACATACATCGGAAAACAAGATGCAGGACAAGTATCGTGTAGTAGTAATGAACGATGAGACCTTTGAGGAGGTTCGTTCTTACAGGCTCACACGTATGAATGCGTATATGCTCGGAACCGCTGTCTTATTTGCTGGTCTGATACTAACTGGTTTGTTGTTTGCTTTGACCCCTCTAAAGCGTGTTATTCCAGGCTATGGCGATGTAGACCCCCGCCAGGTTCGTTCTATGAATAGCGAAATAGACTCTCTGGAAACCCGTCTTGCAGAACAAATTGCTTTATTTGAAGCTGAGAAACGCAGGCTTAGTGGTGATTATCAATCAGGGCCAGGCGTATCGGAAATAGACGATCTTAAAGCTATAGAGCCAGTTGCACCAATTAAAGAGGAATTGGAATTACGAAAAAAATATTCAGACAATCCAGAGCTTAAGAAACGCCCTGTACGTGCTATTCTTACAGGCAACCATAGTAATAGTGTTGCGCAGCAATATTTTGTTCCACCACTCAAAGGCTATATTACAGACTCCTTTCGCCCTGAAGGACAACATTTTGGTATTGATGTTACTGCCCCCCGAAAGACGCCAGTTCAGAGTGTGCTCAGTGGAACGGTTTTTATATCAGAGGAAACACTAGAAACAGGGCGGGTTATCGCTATTCAGCATAAGAATAATCTGGTTTCAGTTTATAAGCATAATTCATATTTGCTGAAAGAAGTAGGTGATTATGTAAAGTCGGGCGAAGCAGTAGCCATTATTGGCAATACAGGCGAATCTTCTGATGGACCACATTTGCATTTTGAATTATGGCACAATAATAAGCCGGTTGATCCTGCCGACTATATCAACTTTTAACATACAGTAGAATTAAATTATATCAATGTTTGGAAGTAAAGAAAATAAAAACAAAACATCTGGTACTCCTGCCCCAAGGGCGAGTAATTCAGGTGGTAATTCTCCCAATACACTGGTTCGTGGTACAATAGTAGAAGGCACTATAAAATCCAGAAATGACATTCGTATTGAAGGAAAAGTTATTGGAAGTGTTCGCTGCGAATCTAAGGTTATTATAGGCGCGAGTGGTTATGTAGAAGGTGACGTTAACTGCAATAATGCAGTTATAGAGGGTAACTTGAAAGGAGACATTACAGTAACCGAGACGCTCAAATTAGAAAAATCAGCCAAAGTAGAAGGAAAAATATCTACATTCAAATTCATCGTAGCACCGGGTGCCGTTTTTAATGGTACGTGCAAGATGGGACAGCAAAACAATAATGTCAAAGCAGGAAAAGTTACCTCCATCCAGAAAGAAGCCAGCTAATCAGTTTCGCTTCATGAAATATACCGGGATGGCTTTTCAGATGGCTGTCACGATATTCCTATTTGTATTTGCAGGTAGAAAATTGGATAACATATTCGAGACCACTCAGGCATATTATACCGCAGGTTTGGCACTGTTAGGTGTTTTTATGGCACTCTTTGTAGTCATCAGACAACTCATGTCCGAAAAAAATTAAATTACATGCGCCCGGTTCAGTTTATCATACAAATAAGCATTTTCTCTGCACTGGTTGCTCTATTGATTTATGGCTTATTACAGCTTCCTACCTTTGCTCCTTTCCACCACTTTTCGTGGCTGAGTTTGGTATTTTTTATTATACTTTGCCTGTTCATCTATTTTCTTGCCTGGCTAGGTGATAAACGAAAAGACCCTATGCTAAATTTTCGTATGGGCATTATGTTCAATTTCCTTAAAATCTTTGGTTCTGCTATTTTTGTATACGGATATCATGTAATTCATCAGCCTTCTTCAAAGCTTTTTGTACTTCCGTTTTTTCTTATTTATGCCTTGTATACGGCTTTTGAATTGTATTTTTTAATTAAGCTATTTAAAACTGATTGACAGGATGTATAAGTTTTTTGTCAATGACAAATATGAATTTGAACTGACCGACGAGCAGGTTCAACAAGATATTGTGGAATATGAAAACAACCGTTTTCATGTCATGTTCAATAATCGTTCTTATAATGCAGAACTGCTGGAGGTTGATTCATCTTCCAAAACGTTGAGTATTAAAGTTAATAATACCATCTATAGTATTAAAGCTGAGGACGAATACGACAGGCTATTGAAAAAATTGGGATTCAGTGATATGAATTCCAGAAAAGTCAGCCAGCTAAAAGCTCCTATGCCCGGACTCGTTTTAAAAGTACCCGTAGAAGTTGGTCAGGAAATTGCCAAAGATGATACGCTGTTGATCCTGGAAGCAATGAAGATGGAGAACGTTGTAAAATCGCCTACAGCCGGCAAAATCAAACAGGTAAAAATCAAAGAAGGCGACGCCGTCAATAAAGGACAGGTACTCATTGAATTTGAATAAAGCCCTTTATCCGCCAGTCGAAGTAAAAAGATGTACAATAAATACGACGTAGAATAAAGTTAGCATAGCTCCCTCAAAAAAGGATATTTTATTATCCAGTGACATCACCAGAAACAAAACAGAAGCAGCTATCATCAAGGGCAGACTGAAGGTCAATATCGCCGGAGGAATAACTAGTGTTCCGAATAAAGCAGGAATTCCCATCACTGCGAATGTATTGAAAATATTAGAGCCTAGCACATTTCCTACAGCCATTTCAGGGTTTCCTCTTTTTGCTGCCATTACACTTACAATTATCTCAGGAATAGAAGTTCCAAAAGCGACCATACTCAAAGCAACTACTTCTTTTCCAATTCCTATCATTTCAGATATTTTTATCACTGACTTTACTGTCCATTCTGCGCCAAACCAAATACCTACGCCACTGGCAGCAAGCATCATCCAGACTTTAGGCGTAATTTTGGGGCGGTCAGCCTCCTCATCGGCTTCCCGATCACTGGCAAAGGTGTAGCCCAGAAAAATAAACAAGCCTACCAGACAGATAATAGCTTCAAAAACAGTGAATTTAGCATCTTGCAACAAAAACCAAAGTAAAAAAGCAGAGCCCATAAAAAGCGGAAGGTCTACATCCAGTACAGCAAATTTGATTTTAATATCACGCCCAACCATCGCAGTGATCCCTAGTACTAAAAGAATGTTTGTAATATTAGAGCCCACTACATTACCAACAACAATCTCTGAGCTATTTTCCATCACTGCAAAAATAGAAGAAATCAATTCTGGCAGAGATGTACCAGCAGCCACAATAGTTACCCCCACAATAAAAGGAGGAATTCCCAGCGACAAGCCGATTTTTTCAGCTGCCCCAATAAACCAGTCTGATGCTTTAAGTAATACGGTCAAAGCCACCACGAAAATCCCAATCCACTGAAATAATTCCATGTATTTATTTGTTTTTACCCATTTCAGACGAATAATGCCCTCAACGTCACGCAAACATAAAAAAAGCCTAAGCTCTTAGAAAGAACTTAGGCTTTTTTTATATTAATTTTCCTTTAAACGAACCTTAGAAAGTCCAGAGGTCATGTTCAAAGTTAAAGATCGTTTCGTGAATTTTCTCTGCCTCAAACAGAATATCTACACCAGCTTTATAATCTTGAATACGTCTGTCATAAACGTTAGACTCCTTCATGATATAACTAGAGAAGAATCGCATTTCCATTACATCTTCCCAACTCATTCGCTGAGCATCATTTAGTGGATTATAAGCAGACTCACGAGATAATACATCACGACAGTCAGGGTAGTAAGCCCAGAACATTGGGTATTCAAATTTGAAATTACCATTATCGTCGTACTCTTCCTTCAATGGAGCAATACCTAAGATACGCACTTGCAGCATAGAAGTCTCCTCATCAAAGAACCACACTTCTTTTAATCTGAAACGCTTGATGTCTTCCCAGTTCAGGTCATTACGTACTACCTTGATCTTTTCTTCATAAGTATCCGGATCAAAAGTAATGATGGTATCTACTGAGCTACCCATTGAGCTTACTTCGTCAATTTCCAGCTTAGTTGTGAATTTATCATCTAATGTACTATATAACTGAATTTCACCTTCCATAGCTGCATTCAACAAGATATTGATGAATGGATTTTCTGGCCATGTAAAAGGCTTATTCATTTTTTCACGTACATCAACAATACGCCAGATACGTTTTTCCCAGAATACATCAGCTTCTCTGATATGATCATAAGTCAGTAGTCTTCTGTCTTTAATGATGTCTCTATCATAGATATCGTCTCTTGGTGTGTCTTCTTCTACGTCTCCACCTGACTCAGTAGGCTCGCCACTTTCATTCAAAACAGGTTGCGCCATAACGAATGCTGCGCTAAACATAAAGCTCATTAAAAAGAGCGAGAATAGTTTAAGATTGACTTTCATTAGAACTATTTTTTTAAAATGATGTCGTAAGGAACGTTCAAAAAATAACTTACCCATTTGATGCGATTCTTTTGCCAGAATACTTCGTTACTGCATCGGTCACTATGCTCGGCATAACTCCCTCTTTGAGCCTCGTCTTCCGACAAAATAATTCGCCTGAAATGTACATCTTATTTTTTGAACGTTCCTAAGTTTAATTAATAGTAAGATGAAAATTTGAGGCTTTCACCCTACCTTGAGACTATACATAAATGTTATTTTTTTCAAAAATAACATTTATGTATAGTCGGTTTTATTTTATTTCAATAATTAAGTCATCCAGGTGACGACCGTAATTTTCTTCTGTGATATAACAGCTATGTCTTGTTCTTTTGGCGTATTTTCAATTTCTTTATTTTGAGATATTTTATTGGAACAAGCTGCACATAAAATAGACAAAACAATCAGTACAAAAGGGAGTATTTTCATGAAAAAAGAACTTTTTATCAGATAGTTTCCTATTTGATCTTTATAACTAAGTCATTGACCTTACGTTCGACAGCATCACCAGGGCACCTGACTTGTATTCCATTAAAACAATAAATATCATCCGACTTAGCAGCATCAATTATATTTCTTGTTGCTTTAATAAAGTTTTCTCCGGGTTGAGTTGCTATAACTGGTTCTTTCCCTTTGGGTATATGAATAACTTCAAAACCAACAACAGCACACCTTGCATTAATGTCAATATTTTTAAGTTCGGCACGAATACCTTTCTGTGCTTTGAATTCAGCAGCACTGATTGAGCTTTTATATCTTCCGATAGATACAACCGGATCAGGAAAACGTTTTACACGAAACTCAAAAATTTCAGGTTGTTCTCCAGGAGCAGATACAGAGATATTCGCTTTACCTGGTGTAGAAACACGTACATTATATTTTCCTTCACCTATCACTGACAAGTGACATCCTCCCCCACTACAACTTACTTTTACATTAGAGATGTCACCATTTCTACTAATTGTTACAGGATTATCTACACCAATGTAAAATATATTCATCCTATCAGCAGAAACTACAGTACATGGATATCTACGATTATTCGCTTCAACAACTGCTTGTTGATGATCTTCTGGAGTATTTTGAATTTCTTTATTTTGGGATGTTTTGCTGGAACAAGCTGCACATAAAGCGAATAGAATAACCAGTACTATGGGCGTTTTCATGGAACAAAAGAAAGCAAAGAACTTTTAAAAGAGTTCGGAAGTACAATAACGAAACTATACTTCCGAACTTATATTGTGTTAGCTATAGAATAGCTTATTTGATATTGATTACCAAATCGTTGATCTGACGAGAAGCAGCATCACCAGGACACTTCGCTTTAATTCTACTGAAGTAGTAAATATCGCCAGGTTTAGCGGCTTGTACGATGTTTTGAGTTGTACCGTCGTAACGACCACCTGCTTGGCTTCTTACGATTGGATCTGCACGCTTAGGTACACGAGCAATCTCGAAACCAGAAATCTTACATCTTGCCTCAAAGTCGAAATCTTTCAACTCAGCACGGATACCTTCCTGAGCTTTGAACTCACCAGTACCCATTGAGCTTTTATATCCTCTACCAATCATTGCAACTGGATCAGGAATACGCTTTACACGGAACTCAAAAGATTCAGATTTCACATCTGGAGCAGATACAGAGACACTTGCTTTACCAGGAGTAGAAACACGTACATTGTATTTTCCTCCACCTGTTTTGCTCATGTTACATCCGCCTCCGCTACAGCTTGCGTTGATTTTTGAGAAATCACCACCTGCTGCAACTGATACAGGATTATCTACACCGATGTAGAATACGTTCATTTTATCAGCAGAAACTGTAGCACCAGACTGTGTACCTACCTGGTAGTTGAAAGTCTTTTTATATGTTTCCTGTTTGCCGTTGAACGGGTTCTTAACTGTAATATTCGCTGTGTAAGACTTTTCACCTAGTCCACTTGCTGTAGTAGTATAGGTAGCTACACCATCTTTAGCAGATAATGACTGACCACCTACGTTGATACTTACCTGTGCCTGGCTTGATGCCGCACTCAGGAAGATATCAGCTTCATACTTATCACCTTGTAATAAGAATGTTTTCTTTGGTGAAGCAGATACAACGAATTTATCGAATTTAACTGTTGTTGCACCAATCTTACTGGCTAAGAAGTTAACTACAGATGCTTCAGAAGTTTTAGCATCGTTTTTAATCTTAGACAAAATTGGTAAACAAGCTGCAACTGGCATATAACCGAAGTTGAACTGAGACCAGGACTTACCGCCCATATCAGTAGTATCTACTTCGAGTGTCAGTTTATCAATAATCTCATTGACTTCTTCCTGACTAATACCAAGTGTTCTGTTGCCAGATACTTTTTTAATAGCAGCTTCTAGTTGCGCTCTGGTATCAAGGATTTTCTGTTTGATCTTTGGACCTTCAGCGACCTGCCCTTCAGGCATTAAACTGTTTGGTTTAAAACCTTCTACAAAGAAACGAGTTGGAACCTCTTTATCTTTGTATCTGACAGGCTTACCCCATTTAGTAGTATCATCGGTAGCTTTAACCGGAGGCATCTGATCTGCTGCATCAGCAGGGCCAAAGATACCACCAGCATCTTTGTAGAAACGTGTGGTTACATCATCGATATAATCAGTGAAATCCTTTGTAATCATTTGGACTTCCTTTGCAGCGGGTACAAGAGGCTTGTAATCAGGCTTCTTTTTTACTGCTGCTTCCATAGAAGTGACTACCCTATTATTGGCATCCGCTACAATGCTATTTGTGCGATCAATACCACCTTGCAATTTGAAGAAGGCATTGATAATTTCCGCGGACACGTTAAGTGCGAGCATGGCCGTCAGTACCAAGTACATCAGGTTAATCATGATCTGCCGCGGTTCCTTAGGAATTGACATTATGAATAAATTTTATAAAGAACAATAAATAGTCTCGTGACGAGTTTTACACTCTAATAACGTGACTGTTGCAAAAAGATACAGAATGAAGAATAAAAAATCATCTACATTCTTGTTTGGTTATCAGCTTATTTGCTGATGTTACCCATTGCTGAAAGGATATTACCGTAAACAGAGTTCAAAGAACCTAGATTCTTGTTTAAAGCTCCTAACTGCTCTTTATAAATGCGAGTATCTTCAATAGAGTCATTGATGTTTGCCATCGCTTCGTTAAGATTAGCGTAGAAATCGCCCATTTTCTTAACTTGGTCAGCGGTGCCTGAGAAATCAGCGTTCTGCAAAGCTTTCAGAGAAGACATGCTGCCAGACATAACTTTAAGTTCGCCTAACATACCATCTAATTGACCTTCCATTTTGTCAGTATTGATATCAAGATTAGCACCATCACCACGCATGTGTTGAAGGTCTCCTCCTGCTTTATCCAGACCTGGATACAATTTCTCCCAATAATAGTCTT
Source organism: Saprospiraceae bacterium (assembly GCA_020627965.1). GTDB lineage: Bacteria > Bacteroidota > Bacteroidia > Chitinophagales > Saprospiraceae > JAHDEO01. Next base: position 13,860 of record JAHDFX010000122.1, read on the forward strand.
TATCAGGACCGATAAGACCTAGTAATAAGAAGATACCAGCCTCTGTCAACAGACCAATAGCAAGGAAAGTACTTGCATATGGCATGCTTTCAATTTTGAAAAGTGCACCAACCATAATCAATGCAGCACCAATACCGATAATCAGATTTTTTAGGTATTTAAAACCTTTAGAATGAACAAAACTCATTTGTGTCTGAAATTTAAAAGTTAGTTAAAAGGAAATTAAAAGGGTAGAAATGAAAGTGATAACACGCACTTGACATTTCTTTTATACTTCATATACTCTAAGAAGTTGTTTGGAACAATATTATAACGCAGAATCATAAAAAAGATACGCTTATTGTTTCAAACAACTTCTTAAAAGTACAAAAAATATCACTAATTAATTGAAGTCATCTTTTGCACGTCCTAAGAAAGTACGTACGTTACGGAAACCAATATAAGACTTAGCAGTATCTTGATATTCCCAGTGACGAGTACCTGTTTGGATATAGAAAGCAATATCTTTCCAGGAGCCACCACGGATTACTTTACGCTTCCATGCTTTAGGATCATCATCTTTAGCATCAAAACGGATGTCAGGATTTAAATCATGTTGGAAAGCATAACCATTTTCGTAGAAAGCGGAAGATGTCCACTCAGATACATTACCAGCCATATTGTATAATCCATAATCATTCGGGAAATAAGCATCTCCTCTTACGGTATACAAACCACCATCTTCAGGATAGTTACCACGTCCAGGCTTGAAATTAGCCAAGATACAGCCTTTAGTATTTCTTACGTAATATCCACCCCATGGGTAAGGTGCCCAATCGTGTCCTCCACGAGCAGCGTATTCCCATTCGTGTTCGATAGGAAGACGGAAATCTTCTGAGTTAGGGAGGTCTTTAGCTGTAGTGTAGGAATTCCAGTAGTTGGTTCTCCAGTAGCTAAATGCATTTGCACGTTTCCAATCTACCCCTACTACCGGATAATCATCGAAAGCAGGGTGCCAGAAATAGTTACGTGTATATGGTTCGTTGTAAGAATATGTGAAATCGCGAATCCATACCAGCGTATCTGGATAGATTTTCGTTTTATCTTTTTTGATGAATTTAGTTCTGTTAGACTGGTAGTGGTCATGCGCAGCGGCTTTCCAATCATACCATTGGTATTCAAAAATCAATTTTTGAGTATTGATTTCACGTTTACCTGCAAAACGCTCGTTTTCAGCGTAATACATGTCTTCTAATTCTTCTTGGCTTTCTTTATAGGATAATTCCTGTTCCCAATCAACACGAGATAAGCCGCTTTCCAGATCAATGATATGATCCAGCATAGTATGAGCGATAGAATCTCTTACCCAGTATACAAACTGGCGATATTCATTATTGGTAACTTCGGTTTCATCCATGTAGAAACCTTGAATAGAGATAGCCTTAGGTCTTTGTACCATAGTAAAATTAACATCCTGATCACTAGGACCTATAGTTAAAGTACCAGATGGGACGTAAACCATGCCATAAGGATTAATGGCTTTCCATACCGGACGATTAAGTACTCCTGTGAGTTGTCCGTTGTCGCCTGATTTACATGCTCCTATGAGTGTTATGACCATCAGAGCAAGAAAGAACTTTGAAACGTTTTTCATAATATTCGCACCCGAATTTTCGACAGATAAATAAAAATTAGTGTATATAAACGTAAAAAGAGACGTAAATATAATCTGTTTGATAAGACATTAAAAATTATTCTGATAATTTTTATGCCATAAAAAGCTGACAATCTCTTTTCGACAAATAAGAGACACCAGTTTATCACTTATCCCCCCTATTACATTTATGTTAAAATCAATAAAATCTTGGATTATATATTACCTTGGCCGGTATCATACCTCCAAGCTCTTTTCCTAGATTATAGTTCAGCATAATTTCATGCGAACCGCTGTTATAACTGCTTAATCCTGAAATAGACAGGTCATAAGCGTATGCTAATTTCAAATTGCGTGTGACATTCATTCCCGCCATAAAAATTAGCGCATCTATAGTTTCATTACTATATCCTCTAAACGAAACTCCTCCAAAAATATTGTCATTTATTTCTGACAAAATTGAAAAATCTACTTGAGTTTGCACTAAGTCAGATTTTAGTAATGCAGACGGCTGAAGACTAAGTCCGTCACTTATTTCTATATCATAAGCAGCATATACATGATAATTGCGTTTGAGTTGTACATTTGTGACGAGGTTGGAGCCAAAGCTAAGATCGGATTCTATTAAGTCATTGGCTGACAAGCCCAACTGTAGTGACTTAGTCTTCACATATACGCCGAAAGTAGCCGTTGGTGCTATAGCACTCTCAAGCCCAAGCGGAATAAAATCATCGTTATGATTAATCGTATTACCTTCATAAACTCCTTCTGGAGCACGTAATTTTTCACCATCTATTGCCTTCTGTATCAAACCACCTCCCAATCCCAAAGATAAGTATGTACCTTCATTTAGACGGGCGATATAGTTATAAGATACAGAAAATGCAGTATTTCGTTCTGCTCCGAGTATATCATTTTGTATGCTTAGTCCTGCCCCACCTTTCAAATATTGCCAGGGCATATGTACATTAACATTTTGCGTGGTTGGGCTTCCTGTTAAGCCCAGCCATTGTTTTCTGAAGACGCCTGTTGCGCTAAGATAGTTGTCCATTCCTGCATACGCTACATTATAATTATACTGATTCAGCATATACATACTGTACTGGGCAGGCTGCTGTGCTATTACTGATGTATTCATTAATAACAGTATTGTGACAAGCAAGCAGGAGATTTGTAAAATGTTTTTTGTCATAACAGATATTTTCAGTGAGCATATCCAATTGCAATGGGCATGTATAAATAGAACGTAAAAACTGTTTAATTATGTTAGAAGCTATTTGAATTTAACACTTTTTCTACTTCTTCCATACTTTCCAGTGGTGGCAGACAAGCATGATTCTGACAAATATAAACTAATGTTTCATTGTCTTCGGCATACTTCCCCTCTAACATTGTATAATTGTCGTCTGGCTGAGGCGCTGCCATGATTACCCGATGTGGAATAAAACGACTACTGATTTGTGTTGCCATTTGCACAGCTTCTTTACCAACAACTGAGATTTCCTTATAAGGATATAATGTTGTCATCAGGCATTGAGCCCAGCGGGCAAAGGAAGTTGGATAAAGCGCTATCAGATGTCTTGTTTTTTCAAGCATGCCTGTGGCTAAGTCATTATACCTTTCATTTCCCTTTATCAGGGAAAGACGCTGTAAATTTCGCAGCATAGTGGAATTACCAGAAGGCGTGGCATTATCGTATAAATGTCTTTGTCTGACAATAACATCTGACTGATTTTCTTCAGTAAAGTAAAACAAATTTTCTGCTGAATCAAAGAACTTTTTCAGAGCATGGTCTGTTAATCGACCTGCTTCCTTTATATACTGGGGATTGAACGAAATTTCGTATGTATCGAGTAGGGCTTCAATAAGAAAAGCGTAGTCATTCAGGAAAGCATTATAACGATTAACGCCATTTTTATAAGTATGATAAAAATCCAATGTTTCTGAATCTGCCCGGAAATTAGTCAACATAAACTGAATACTTTGCTCTGCCAACTCTTTATATTTTTCTATCTGAGTGGCTTCATATGCTTTGGCAAAGCCGGAACACATCAATGCATTCCAGTCGAGCAGTATTTTGTCATCTAAACCAGGTTTTATACGTTTTTCCCTGTTTTGGAACAACTTATTTCGTAAAGCGTGTAATTGTTCATCCAGTTGTACGGTATTCAAGTTATTTTGTTCCGCAAATTCCTGAATAGATTTTTCCCGCCAGAGAATATTTTTGTGTTCCCAATTACCAGCTTCAGAAATATCATAGAATTTACAGAAAAGTTCAGCTTCTTTTCCTAGTGTTTCTTCGATCTCTTTTTTGTCCCAAACAAAGAATTTACCTTCTACCCCTTCTGAGTCGGCATCCTGAGCTGAATAAAAACCGGCGTCTTTAGTCATCATTTCACGCTGAATATAGGTCAGTGTTTCCTCTATGGTTTGTTTGTAAATATTTTTTTGGGTCAATTTATAAGCATCAGCCAATACACGTATCAACAAAGCATTATCATAAAGCATTTTTTCAAAATGCGGGATCAGCCAGGCTCGGTCTGTTGCATAGCGGGCAAAACCACCTCCCAACTGATCGTAAATGCCTCCCCTAATCATTTTCTGTAAGGAGAGTTCTGCATGCTCCAATGCTTCTGGGTTATTTGTATATGCATGATATTTTAACAGGAAAGCCAATGACATGGAACCAGGGAATTTAGGCGCTCCGCCAAATCCGCCTTCCAGTCGATCAAATTTTTCCCGTATTTTGTAATATAAGTCCTGAAAAAAATTGACATTATTATCAGCTTCTACTGGTGTAGCCACTACCCTATTCAATAGAACCATATCGCCTTTTTGAATATGCTCAGTCAGACGGTTCGCCTGTTCTTCAACAGTATCTCTTTTATTCTGAAATGCATTGGCTATGGATTGTAAAACATGCACCCATGAAGGTAGTTGATGCTTTGATTCAGGTGGAAAATAAGTCCCTCCGTAGAAAGGACGTTTATCAGGTGTGAGAAAACAATTGAGTGGCCAGCCTCCTGAGCCTGTCAGGGTTTGTACAGCTTCCATATAGATACTATCTACATCAGGGCGCTCCTCTCTGTCTACTTTTATATTGACAAAGTATTTGTTCATGAAAGCAGCAATCTGTTCATTTTCAAAGGATTCTCGTTCCATTACATGGCACCAATGACAAGTTGAATAGCCAATGCTAACCAGAATGGGCTTGTTTTCCTCTTCTGCCCTCTTAAAGGCTTCTTCTCCCCATGGATACCAATCTACTGGATTGTGTGCGTGCTGGAGTAAGTAAGGGCTGGTTTCGTTGATAAGATGGTTTGACATGGTTTCGTTGATTCGTGATTCGTGATTCGTTGATTCGTTGATTCGTTGATTCGTTGATTCGTTGATTCGTT
>JAHDFX010000123.1 GCA_020627965.1 Saprospiraceae bacterium
TGAAGCCAGTCAATTTACCTGCTGATCGTTATCAGGATATGTATGATTTTTATAAGCAAGTCAGAAAGTATGATAAGGCTAAGGCGGTATTGGTGAAGAAGACTTAGTGGTATTTTGGTCGATAGTCGATGGTCCATAGTCCATAGAAATTTAGAGCGCCTTTGCCGCTCGACCATCGACTATCGACTATCGACTATTTTCCAGCTAATATCTCGGCACGTACTGCATTCATATCAATTCGTTTTTGCTCGACTTGAATCGTTTCAGCAGTGTCTTTTAATAGCTTGATAATGTCTTCTCGCTTATCGGAATTAGTGACGATGCTTTGCAATACCAATATTTGTTGTCCGCAGATAGTAGAGAGGTAATGTTCTTCACGAACTGTACGGGCTTTCTTTTCGTCTCCTGGCTTGATCGGTGGTTTGAAATACCAGTGCAAATATTCTCTGCCTGAGCGTGTGCTACCTTCCATTTTTTCCGGGAAGATATCCATTCCTTCTTCGCCCAAAGAAGTGCGCACATTATTCATTTCATTGCGCATTTGCATTTCCAGTATACCGACTTCACTCATTTGTGGTCCGCCACGCTGAAATTTGCTGACAGGAATATTGAGCATTTGCAGAATTTTACCGTCTACTATAAAACCGATGTTACCTGTATTGATGGTTTTTACCGTTTCTCCTTTGATGTCTAATTTGAAGAAGCTTTTCTTTTCATTGAAAATCTGTACAAAACCTTCATGGCTTCGAATACCACCACTGCGGTAGTTCATGGATTGTTTGAGTTCTCCTTTTTCATATATCTTAAGATCGAGCAGTTTTCCTTCTGCATCCCAGGAAGATAATTTGCCATCCTCTTTGTCTTCCGAATAAGTTCCTTCGGCTTTTTTAGTGCCATTTTTATACCACTCGGTAGAAGTGCCGTCTCTTTTGCCGTTTTTAAATTCATTGACCAACATTTTTGAGCCATCTTCGTACCATTTACGCACTTCTCCTTCTTCCAGACCTGTCTGGTAAGTGATTTCTTGATCTTTATTGCCGTTTTTATACCACCAGGTATGTGTTCCCTGTTCACGTCCTGTCACATATTCGCCCTGTGATTTTTTAGTGCCATCTATATACCACTCTGTAGCCACGCCATTAGGTACTCCGTTTTCATACATGATCTCTACTTTCTTCTTCCCATTTGGAAACCATTGCTGCTCTAGCCCTTGTTGAACGCCTTCAACAAAAGTAGCCTGATAGACCTTCTGACCGAATTGATCCCAACCTAATGCTTTACCATGTGGCTTTCCTTCTTTGAATTCAACTTCTTCCATTTTCTTAGCCGAACGCAAATAAGCTTCATAATCGCTCTTGGCTTTTTCTCTTGCTTTCTCCCCTTCCGGCGGATGGACTTCATAAGCCGTTCCTGTAAAAGGCGGAATGGTATTGATCTGATAATACAGACCGTTTTTCTGTACTTGTAATTTTGAAAAATGGACACGCTGTGCCTCTACGTTGGCGAAAGCCAAAATAAAAATTAAAATCGACAGGTATTTTTTCATAAATCTTGTGTTATTGTGCGTTGTGTTATCGTATTATTGATGCTGTCCCCAAAAAGCCCTTATTTAGGCACCAATCTCTCAGCCAAAGGCGATCTCTAAATATATCACCATTCTTCGTGCCGAAAAACTTCTCGAATCTTGTCTTCTTGCATTTCTACTATCTTAAATCCTGCGTAGATCATTAATTCCTGCTCATCTTCTGTGATGGAATACTTTGTGGGAACCGCTTTGCAAAGTTCGTATAAAATTTGCATATCTAGCGGAGATATATTGTCACGATCGCTCTTTAGCAAAAGCAATAAACGTTCTCTCTCTTCTTTTATATTGATCTTTTCGGGCGGAATAGCTGTATTACCGGCAATCAATTCATCAAAGCCCAGATAAATCGGGGTAATATCCAGTAATTCACAGGCTTCATTGACTTCTTTCCGTAATATGACGTATCGAGATTCTAAACTACTATAAGTCAATCTACTCAATACACTTATTGAACTGGCAGCTCTTTCTTTGGTCGAAAATGTACTACGTGTACCCCAGTTATCCGCATCAATCAGAAAAGCTATCTTTTTAGTAGCAGCATCCCGTTTCAGCATTTCAAACGCTGTTTTATAACCGATATTGTCTGCCAATCCACCATCGATAAGATGCAAGAAACATTTTCTTTCATGAAATCCGCTTTCCATAGTCGTATTGGAGATCGCTACCGGAAAACTTCCACTCGCTTTTATACCAATAGACAAAGGAACTTCATAAGGGTCTTTCAAGGTTTTATCATGCATTCTTTTTTTGCGGTGCGAGTAGCCTGTAATTTCATAGTATTCCATAATATCCGGGGTAAAAGGGAAAATAGCCATACTATGATAATTGGTTGCATTAGCTGCCATCACTGGGTATTTAACGGTGCTGGTATCACTTTTATCTACATAAAAATCGCCTAGAGTGAGACTACGGGGTTTTGGTCGATCTCGGCGACGTGGATAACGCCTTTTGTCAATATCTTTACGTTCCTTATAGCCCAATACATGATTATCAATAGATTTCTCTAAAGCATCTCCTTCATCCAAACGAGTAAACCAGGACTTAGGCGATAAGAAAAACTCCCGAAGCATCGGTTTTAGATAAGAGCGTCCGAGGGTATATCGAATATCTTCATAATAAGAACGCGTTAGCGAATAAGGGCGACTGTCTTTCCTATAGTTATGATTGTATAAAGAGTTTAGATAAGCTCCGCCCGCAAAACCGCCTCCTGAAACAGATGACAGATAATCGACTTCTTTCAGCATATTTCCACCTTCTTCCAATTTTATATTTTCCAAGGCCATCATAATACCTATCCCAAAATTGGCAGCTCTGGAGCCACCGCCGGAAATAGCGACTGCTATGGCGACATCTTCGTGTTGACCAGCTCTTTCCTGAGGAGATTTATAACGATACATGTCTGGCGTAGGAACCGCATCTCCTTTCTTGATAAAGTAAGTTCTATTAGGACTAATGTGTTTGTTGCAGGAGCTAAATAATCCAATGATAACGATACTAGCAAGTAATAATCTATGTGTCATGTGTTTGAGTAAATATATACTGGTTCTCTTTGCAAAAATAAAGCCACATCATGGCGACTCTTTTGGATACTCCAAGTATATAATGTATTTTAGGCTGAATATCAAAAATATTATTATGAGACCAATTATTTTATTAGCATTTCTTTTTTCTGTTTCAATGAGTTATGCTCAGTCTTTACCAATAGACTTTGAAAACTCAATCAACACATCAGATTTTATAAATTTTGATGGCGGGACAGCAACAGTTATCCCTAACCCGCAAATGAGTGGAATCAACACGAGTTCAACTGTAGCCCAAATAGTCAGAGATGGTGGACAAATATGGGCAGGAAGCAAAATAGACTTAGCGGCTAATCTGGATTTTACGACTTTTACCAAAATCTCAATGAAGATTTTTACGACAGCTCCGGTCGGCACGACAGTTAAATTTAAACTGGAAGGATCGGGCACGACTGAAAGAGATGTACAAACAACTGTTACTAATGCCTGGGAAACATTAACTTGGGATTTTACGGGCGAACCGACTAATTTTTATTCTGTTGTTTTTATGTTTGACTTTGGGAATGTCGGAGATGGTTCTGCTACATCTACTTTTCTTTTTGATGATATTGAACAGTTGTACGGGGGCACACAGATTGATCTACCAGTTGATTTTGAAGGCTCAGGAATTGATTATACGATGTCTGATTTTGGGGGAAATGTATCTTTTATGGTCACTGATCCTGTTGATCCTGACAATATGGCTATAAAAGCCATTAAAACCCATACAGCAGCAACCTGGGCTGGTACGACTATTGGCACGCCTGCTGGTTTTGCTACTAATATTCCACTCACTTTATCTGATTCAAAAATGACTGTGAGAGTTTGGTCACCTGATGCTGGCACCCCTATCCGATTGAAGGTTGAAGACTCGAATGACCCTACCCATACTTGCGAAACAGAAACCAATACTAGCGTTGCCAATGGCTGGGAAACGCTGGAATTTGATTTTAATAATCAGGCACCCGGAACAGAATTGTTAAGCGTTGGTTTAAGCATGGGATGGACTTATAATATGGCATCTATTTTTTTCAATTTCGGAACAGATGGAATCACAGCTGGAGAAAAGACTTATTATTTTGATGATGTCAAATTTGGAGAATTACCTGTAAATATTGAACTTCCTGAAATAGAAGAATTAAAAATTTCCCCCAATCCTTCTAGTGATTTTTGGACAATATCAAGCGAAAGCGAACCTATTGTAAAAGTTGAAATATTTAATTTGCAAGGTCAGTTAATTCGCTTTACTGAACAGAATATGCATACAGTAAACATCAATTCCTCAAACCTTTCAGCTGGTATTTATCTGGCAAAAATATCTACTCATTCAGCAAGTAGTATGAAGAAACTTTTGAAACAATAAATTATTTTAATTGACAAAACAAAAAAACATGACTTATTTCAATTCCAATCGTTTAAGTGTAGCTGTTAACAGGCACTTTTTTGTATTCCTGACCTTGCTTTTATTTATATTAAATTTTGATTCCGCTTTTGCTGCTTCAAATTTAGAAATTGTATGTGAAAATGGCAAAGAGTTGTTACTGGAAACAGTAGAAGAATCAGACGGTATTAAAATCGTTAAGGTACATGATGGTGAGCATGTCTGGTTTAGAGTAATTGCCGCAATATCTACGGTTTATCTTCCTGAAATGATTCAGGCAATATGCGTAAAAGTAACTGGAGACACTAAAGCTTGTGAAGTAGTTTATGCAGTAACAAGTGCCTTGGTGGCATTAAGAGGTCGGCAAATATATAAATCGATATCTAAACAGGGCGTGACACATAACCGTAAATGGATTGCCAAAAAAGGAGTAAATAGAAGCGAAGCGGCAATAGAAACACTCACATATGATAGCGCCCGAGCTATGAAAAGAGTATTTGGCGCCTATCGTGAATTAGGGTGTGTAAAATGGAATAATGTTTCCGAGACCACCTCAAACACCAATCTTTATGATGGATATTCGAGTACTCCAAATACTAATACTCCACATCAGCAAAACAATGTTTGTTTCTCCCCTCATCAGGAACTCAACGTTTCAGGAAGCTGGACAGGCATTGCCACTGTAAATGGTGGATCAACTCTTGCCTATGAAATAGAACTAACCCAACATGGGTTGGACATTGAAGGCATTATACACCTGTCTACATTTAACCAAGTATATTATGCTACCTATAGAGCAAGAGGAAAGATGTATGAGTCACGTGTATTTTTAGAAGGTTATCAATATATAGAGAATAAATCGGGTGGCGGTTATAACTGGTGTATGGCAGCTTTGAAGCTAAATTATTCTATGGAAAATAATAAAGAATACTTAAAAGGCACCTGGGGCAGAAACAGAGTATCAGGAGGATGTCCTGGTGGCAGCGGAAGAATTGACGTAAAAAAATAATGGCACTTACAAGTTGGTTGTTTTTTACGCTTAGTATTCATGCAGGAAAAGAAAATTGGAATACCCAAAATATGTTTATACCTTTATGATACAATAAACTCAACTATGAAAAAACTTTTATTTCCCCTATTAACCCTATTCATTATCAACAATTTCTCCTGTAGTTATGAACCGGGCTATTTCGATTATTATGAGTATAGTCGAGAGATGACCGAGTTGATCAAGAATAAAGATTGGTACATAGTCGGCTTATCTTGTGATGGGAACACAGTGCCAGGAGATTACGATACGAGTCCTTTTCTGCGTTTTCCCGATTCTGATGCCTGTGCCGACCCGGTATATCTACTAACGCTCCCATTGTATACATGCCATCCCTGGGATGAGGAATACTACTGGTTTGAGTCCAATAATATTGGAGAATTCGAAATGAGGCTCTATGATGAATATCAGAACGCCAGTTTTGTCACTACCTACGAATTCAAAATATTTGATATCACCGAAGAAAGCATGACCATGCTGGTGGAAGACTTTCCCGTATTTCCTGAGTACGAGCATTGCTGGATAACGCTTGAAAGTCGTAATTAATTTATCTCTTACCGTTCCAAAAAAATTACTAACATGATGAATAAGATGTACATCTACTCCATGCACATCAAGGTAGCAGCAGTTACTTTTATACTATGCCTTCTATCTATTGCCTGCATGGATGCCCAACAACTAGACGATTTTACTGGCTTGAAATCTAGCGGTAAGATCCCCAAGCAAATTACCACCAATTCTTCTCAGACCTACAAAGTACTGAAAACCTCGACGGATGTCAGTAAAGAAGGCTTAAGAAAAAGAAAGCGGAGCAATAAGTTCCAACTGGAAAGTACATTTGCAATCGATGAAATGATGAGAACCGGCTGGGTATTATTTAATGAACCCTTAAGCGAGTATGTTGGTCAAGTAGCGGATAAATTATTGAAGCCTGACCCTGCTACCAGAAAGCAACTTAATTTTTATGTGGCTCGTTCACCCCAATTCAATGCATTTGCCACCGATAGAGGAGATATTTTTATCAATGTCGGTCTATTAACGTATTTGGAAACTGAGGCACAACTAGCTTTTATACTGGCACACGAAATCACTCACTGGGCAGAAAAACATAGTATGGATGCCTTTATGGAATTTGAAGGTATTGACTCCGATAGAGGCTACAAGAAAAAGAATGATTTCACCAAGATTCTTAGAAAAAGTAATTACTCGAAAAAAATAGAAGAGGAAGCAGATGCAGAGGGGATCAAGTTATTTTTCCGATCCTCTTATGGCACTGGTTCGCTCGAAAATATTTTCGATATGATGGCTTCCGCACATACACCATATACTAACGAAGTTTTTGATCTGTCTTATTTAAACATCAATGATCTGAGTTTATCTGATACTTTGTTATTGGAATCGGTCAACCCAATAAAAACCTATGATGAAGATCATAAGCTAAGTACGCACCCAGGAACAAAAAAGCGTAAAGATGCACTTCAGCAAGCCGTTAAAAAAGTTAGTATTTCTGCTGATCGACCTGATTTTATAGTCGGTGAAAAGAAATTCAACGAGATTAAAAAACTAGCTCAGTTTGAAGTTTGTAAAATATCTATAGAACAACTGGATTATTATGATGCCTTGTATTATAGTTCTTTACTATCAAAAGTCCATCCTGATAATGCTTTTCTGGCGGCTGTTAAGGCTAAGGCTTTATATGGAGTAGCTAAGATGGCCAATGAGATAGATGCCAGTACTATGCAGGAATTAGGCGATAGTATTCAAGGTGAAATCCAACAGGTATATCATGTAATGGGCAACTTCCTGGACATTGAATTGCAAAGTCTTACCGCAGCTCATTTATGGGATTTCCATCAAAAATATCCTGATGATGAAGGGATGAAATTGCGCCTGACCGACATACTTATGGATATGTATGAAGGTAGTAAGAGCCAGATGGACGAACTTTATGGAATAAAGAAAGAAAGTGATTTAAAAACCGCAGGTATTTTATCCGGTTTAGCCGCTAATGAAGCTTTCAATGAAATGCTTAAGAGTGAACGCCCGGAGGCTCCATTATTATCACATAGCAAGCTGGAGAAAGGTTATCGACTGGGCTTAAAGAAAGTTACTTTTATTAATCCTTATTATTTGAGTGTCAATCTGAGAAAATCAAAAGCCCCTATTCAGTTTATTGATACAGAAAATAAACAGGAAAGAATGGTAGATGCCATTAAGAAACGGGCAAGACGCCTTAAGCTCAATACAAAAGTAATGGATGTTCATTCCTTGACCCGCAGTGCTAAAGCAGAAAAATTCAATCACATTATCACTTTGGAACGCTGGATGCAACAAAAACTTTTCTTGCCCGATGGCATGATACCCGATAATCACAATGAAGCCGTTGAGGTCATGAAAAAGAACAAAACGGGTGATCATCTGGCCTTCATGGGCGGTTTATCCCTGAAAGCTAAAAAATCGGGTGCTCAGATCACTGGTAATGTACTGGCTACGCTGACGGGTTTATTTGCACCTTACGGGATCGCCAAATTGGCAAAACCCAATAACAAAACGATGTATTACACTGTGGTTGTAGACACTGATACACAAAATGTTATCATGTCTTCTTATAATGCTATGCCGCAAAGAGATATGGACACTATTATGAATGCCAATATTCATTGGTTTTTACTCCAAATGAAAAAGAAACCAAGAAAATAAATTAAAATGAAGAATTTTATCTCAAAAACAGTCATCATCCTTGGTCTTTTACTTTGCGTAAATGGACTCTCGGCACAAGTACCCGGATTAGTAGGTAAAAGATTGGCGCTTAATTACGACCTTGTATTAACGCCCAGTTTTGGACAAGCCATTCCATATAATTCGGCAGAGAAAAAAGAAAGAAGCTTCCTAAATAACAATATCCGGTATCGCCATGAAGCAGAATTAGAATTTGCCGTTTCCCGGAAATTAAGCTTTGGCGCCTACTATCTCTATCACAGAGGTGGTTATGGGGCAAGAGATATTGAATATGGTTTCAGTAATGTCTCTCAATTTGGGGACGACCCTGAATCTTATAATGCTAATTTCAGCAGAAACTTCATCAGACATGGTGTCGGACTCTCGATGAAAAAGTATATAGTCAGTCTTTTGGGTTACTCGACCGATGATGGTGCTTTTGCTCCCCTAGGAAGCTATTGGGGGCCTAAGGTCTTTATGAGTTTTGATCGCTATCAGGTAAAAGCCAATTCAGATACATATGGTGGTAAAAACCTGATTTTCAGAAATGAACAACTCACTCATTATGGTGCTGGTATAAAAACAGGAAGGCACGTCTTATTATTCGATCGGTTAATGATGGATATTGGATTTGAAATGGGTTTTATTCTGCTTAATAATGAGATCGATCAAGCTGGAAATGGAAGTAATCTTACTATGTTTTTCCTTGACAGCCCTATGGAACATCCTTTTGACCATATATCTATCAATCATTTTTTTGGGATACATCTTGGTCTCAGTTATGTACTTTTTTAAATACCTTTTAAGACAAAATCATGAAATACATATTCCAACTCCTTTTGGTCTCAGGTTTATTATTCTCCTTCTATAGTTGCGATAAGCCCGAACCCATATCCTGTGAAGACGGTATTATGAATCAAAATGAAGAAGGTGTAGATTGTGGCGGCAATTGTGCCCCCTGCAATAACGGCTTTCCCTGCGATGACGGGATTCTTAATGGAACTGAAATAGGCGTAGATTGTGGTGGCGAATGTTTACCGTGTTTTCCTGCTCAGAGCTTATGTTTTGATGGTGTTCAAAACGGTGGCGAACAAGGAATAGACTGCGGTGGTCCTTGTACCCTTCCTTGTAATTTATGCACGCCTTCCTCCCCCACCAATCAGTTTTATGGTTACTCTTATATTATAGATTATTGTGACTATAATTCCAATAGTGGATTATATGAAATAGAGGCTGGCCCTGGCTTTGGTTATCCCAGGTTAGAAATTAAAATCAATAGTGCTAATCCTACCCTTCCATCACCAGGCACCTATGAGGTTCGCTACGGTGCTCCTTATGAAGGGACTATTAGTATTAGAGTAGATTACAATTTCGGGAATACCCTAAGTGCAGTTCAGGAACAAGAAATTTTCATTACCGAAAATAATCCAATGACCATCATTATATGCGATATTGAATTCGATGGCGTATTTAATATCACAACAAGTGCCAAAATTGAATGTGATTAAAGCTTCCGTGCTTTATCAACAAGTGATCTAAATTCGCTTTTGAAATAGTGTTCATCTTTCAATTTTGCTGAATCCAGCCATTGGAGTACATTTTTATAAGTAGTTGTGCCCTTATATTCTGAGTCGATCAATAACATGGAAAATCCGGCTACACTTGCGGTAAATTTCATAAAATCGGAAGAGGTATCGAAGGTATTTCCTTTATCAAATATGTCTAATTGTAAGGGCACACTTTTATCAGCATCGGGTTCTTTATACCTAAAGTCTATGGTGAAGGTAGGAGCATCCGAATAATTGGGGTTTTCGGCTGGTGCAATTTCATACAATGCCGTGATATTTTGCTCAATGCCGATCTCACCTGCATCTTTAGTATCATCTTCAAAGTCTTCTTCGTTCAGTAGCCTATTCGCATAGCCGATCAAACGGTAAGAGGCTACATTTTCAGGATTAAATTTCACTTGTACTTTGACATCCTTAGCCACTGTGTAGAATTTGTTGTAATCGTAAATGAATACTTTTAGCAATTGTTCGATATGGTCAATATACTCGTATGTTCCATTACCTTTATTGGCAATTTGCTCCAACATGCCATCATTCAAATTTCCTCTTCCTACGCCTAAAACCGTCAGGAATATTCCCATATCTCTCTTTTCTTCGATTAGTTGGGTTAATTCGGACTGGCTCGACGGACCTACGTTAAAATCACCATCTGTACCGATAACTATCCTGTTGTTGCCGCCTTTAATGAAGTTCTTTTGCGCAATTTCATAAGCAGTAATAATGCCTTCTGCACCAGCTGTGCTTCCTCTAGAACCTAATTTATCTATAGCCCGCTTGATCTTATCTTTGTCTTTGCCAGAAGTTGATGGCAGTACTACGCCAGCAGACCCGGCATAAGTCACGATAGCCACCCTATCTTCTTCAGATAGTTCGTCTACAAAATATTTGAATCCTTTTTTCAGCAAGTCTAATTTATCTCTGCTACTCATGGAACCTGATACATCTACCAGAAAAACAAAGTTGGACTTCAGTCGTTGTCCATTAGGCACATCACTCCCTTTGATCCCGATCCGGACCAACTTATTGTTTTTATTCCAGGGACATTCACTGACTTCTCCATTCAGAGCGATCGGGTGATAATCACGGGGTGGATCATAATCCAGGTCAAAATAATTGATCAATTCCTCAGTCCTGACAGCATCTCGGTAAGGTAAACGGTTTTCCTGCTGAATAAATCTTCTGATATGATGCAAAAAAGAATAGAATGGATGTTTCCAGATCGGATTTAATAGTAAAGGTTTTCGAAGAATCTCCTATAGAGGCTTGTTTGTGTTAGGGCAAACGCACTAAAATTATTTTTCACAAAAAAGCCAATGGCGCAAACAAAGGTGCGACATCTTGATTTTTATTTTGATGCATTTGTCCTATGTTTTATGTTGTTATGTGCTGTATTCTATTTTAATTTGACTACCTTTTGTTAATTCTTCAAGAATATTTTTAGGTTTTACTATGACAATACTCCGTATTGGTTTTTGCTTTTATCCGTCAAATGACATTAGGTCTTAAACGAATGTGGAGCATTCTCAATATCAATACCGAGTATTGTATGAAGTGGTTTAAAAAAATATCAGAAATGAAAAAGTTACTTTTACTATTTTTATTATTTGGTTTGTTTTCTTGTATGGGAAAGGACATAGAGCCATTTGAGCCTGGACAATCTGGACAATCTGGTGGACAGTATGGACCAAATATTGTAACAGATGTATATGGAGTACAATATCCTAGTCTAGATCCAACGGTGATATACTGTGGTCCGGGTTGGGGAGCAAAGATGTGTCATTTTTTACATAAACATGATGGGACAGTCTGGGCAGATGCAGAAAATTACTACAGCGACTTTTCAGATATAAAACTTTCAAACTTTTGGGGACTACATTTTATATCCTTCTTTAATCTTGATAGTACTACTTCATATTGCGAAGGATGGAAATTAGGTGAAACAACTTACGATGGAATAAAATGGAATATAAAAATCAGAAAAGATCAGGAGGATGCTTTTTGGTTTGATTATGATTATTACGGCTCTAGTCAAGAAATTGAATATACTATAACTTATAAATATGAAGTAATTGATGGTCTACTTCATTTTTCAAGTACTGACGGTCAAGCATTTATTTTCCATCCTTCTGAAAAAAATTATTCAGAAAATTTTGTTGGCACAGGCGAAATAATTGAATCAGAAGGATGTTTGTTTTATTAATTTGACTCAATTATTATCATCAACGGAAATTACATGGATGAACCGCTGAGTACGTTAGGAAATACTTGTCCTACAATTATTAGTGCTGAACCTTTGTTCATTTTTAGGTCATCGACCAATCTGTTTACGCCATCATTTTTAGAGATTTCTTTTTCGTAAACCCTTTTTGATACTTTATAAATTATTTCATCGGGATTTATCTGAGGTGTCATTTTTTTTCTTTTTAATAGTCGTCATAAAGGATTAGCTCCTCTGCCGGTCAATGTTGTGGAAGTTGTAGAAATCAATCCACCAATGGATATTGAGGAGCCCATTCACTGGATACTACTCACATCATTGCCTGTAGAAAACCTTATTGATGCTCCACCTTATACTTCTCAAACTCTCCATCTTTATCAAAAATAGGATAACCCGCATCCTGAAAAAATTCACGTAAGTAGATAAAGTCTATGCAGTTAATAAATTCTTTTCTTTCAAACCTGACTTGCCAACACTCAAAGCAAACATCATAATGACTGACTACTTTACCATTTCTATACAGGAGAACGCTATGCTTAGGCTCAAAGCATTTAGCAGAAAGACTCAAATGTTCAGGGTTTTTCTTCTCACAGGATAGAATAGCTTCCAGTTCTGTAAGCTGGTCTATCTCCAGACATTGCTTTGAAGACCAGAGTATAGTGGGGTTAAATTTACCTTTGTCATTAATCACATCAACAGAAAATGCTTTCATTTCCCTGGAGCGTTTTACAGGACCAAGCAGGCTATCTACTTGACTTTTATAATCTTTTTTTGCCTTTTTGTACTCCTTTTTTTCTAGCTTTTGAGCAGGCTTTGGCGGTTGTTCTGGAGGCGATAAGGTATTGTATTTCCCATCATAAACTACAGTACAAACAGAATCTACTTCAATTCCCATAAAAGTAAACGTCTGAGCAGTTAGCAATTGGCAAAACAGCAAACAGATGACTAACGAAGCGATAGATTTTCCGACCATTGACAATATTTTTCTAAACACTAAGCAACTAAGATGCCAAAGCGTATGAAGCAGCTTTTTGAATTTGGCTTTTAAGAAACAGGAATTCGGACTGTTCTCGATTTTAGCATGGCTATGATTTCTTCATCAGATTTAAAACGATTACCAACATTCACAAAATGATCAGCTAGTTTCTGATAGCGTTTCAACATCAAATTGAACCAAACACCATTATAATCAATACCTTCAAATACGATGGCATTTTCATGGGCATATTGTGCTTTATTTTCCTGAAAATCAATTGGCATTTCTGTCCAGTGTAAATTTGGTTTCAGGTGATGACCAATATGATAACCATCATTAAAACAATGTCTGTTGTAGAAATGATTGATACAGGTAATGCTATTACGATAATTGTTTTCAGGAGTAGCGGGGTCTACAAAGGCATGCTGCGCCCAGTTACCCATCATCATAGAAAAACGAACAATTACCAGGGGAACAATGAATACATATAAAGTAGCTTTCAAATTGAAAAAGCACATGGCAATGATAAATAGAATGTACAAAGTCTCGCCACGTACCACCATTTTAAACAGCTTTTTCAGGTTCTTTCTTTTAAAATAAATCGCTAATTCTGCTACACCAAAAAACAGGAAAGAGATAAAATAAGCACAAAAATCCTTAAAGCTGTCACGCTGATAATTCATAGTACTGCTTTTATCGTCATGCAAATTATTTTCTAAATGGTGCATACCAACATGATGGCTGAAATAAGTCTCAGGGGTCTGTCCCATAAACGGAGCTAAAACCCAGGGAATATAATGGTTAGCAAAATTATACTCCTTTTTATACATTCTTCGATGACTAGTATTGTGCAACATCAAAGTATAAGGCCCTGCAAAATAGAGAACCAGCCCCGCATAAACAGCCGCTACTACCCACCATTGCCAGCCCGTCAATACAGACGTAAAAAGGAAAATAGCGGTCGGTATAATTATAAATGTGAGCTTCAGACATAGATAAACGAAAGGCATGTCACGTTCGTCGTTTATCATAGGAGAAAAAAAATTGTCAATGAGATTCTTTGAAGACTTTGCTCTAAAAACAGGGTCATTAATGGCTTTCAGTATACGCATAGCAATTTAAGTTAGGTGATCATATTTTTTGGACTCGGCATCAAGATAAAGTATTACAACGAGTTCTACACTTACATTGTTTATACATTGAGCAATAATGAAAAAACTATGACTTTTTTGCTGAAATAGTTGACAATTACTGCCTACATTGGATATAGATAAAAGGAACAATCATAATTTTTTCTTAAAACGCAACAATGTTGCAGAAAAATTACTACATTTGCAACAGTGTTGCATTAACTTAATTCTAAAACATCATTTTGAAATGAAACAATTTAATTTATTTTTCCTTTTTCTAGCTACGGCTTTACTATTAGTAACAGGATGTAAAAAAGATGATCCAGAGCCGCCAGAGGAGGAAATAATCACTACTCTGATTTACACACTTGTACCCAATAATGGAGGTGCTACGGCCACATTTCGTTTTCTAGACCTTGACGATGGTTCAGGTCCCGTAATTACCAATGGCACATTGGAAGCTAATACTACCTATACAGGTTCCATTGAATTACTCAACGAACAAGAATCACCTGCTGAGGATATTACTGAAGAAATCATGCTCGAAGATGAAGAGCATCAGTTTTTCTTTGAGTCTGGTGTTGCGGGGCTAAGTGTAGCTTATGCAGATACGGACGGCGATGGAAATCCTCTTGGTCTTACGTCTACTGTAACTACAGGTGCTGCTGCCAGTGGTGCTTTGAAGATTACTTTGAGACATGAACCAGACAAAAATGCTGATGGTGTTTCTGATGGTAATATCACTAATGCTGGTGGTGAAACCGACATAGAAGTAACGTTTAATGTTGATGTACAGTAATAATAGTTTAAGCGTAATTACAGTTTTAGTGGTAGCTCTTTTTTTAGGGCTACCATTGTTTTGTTTATCCCAAAACTGCTCTCTATCGGTCAGCGGATATGTCATCGATTCTGGTATAGATGAGCCCATGACTGATGTGCATATATACCTTGAAGAGCAACAGGTTGGTGCGCTTAGTGATGATAAGGGCTACTTTGAGATCAAAGAACTTTGCGAAGGACATTACCACCTGCTCATTAGCCATATTGGTTGTGAACCTCAGAGAATATATCTGGACATTCATCAAGACACGCTGCTCAGACTAGAATTAGACCATTCATCTATTGAGCTCGGAAGTGTAGTCATATCTGCTAAAAGTACGCCTGCCAGCACACAAAACCGACAAAGCATTAACGAACAAAGCATCAGTGATAATGCTTCGCAAAATCTGGCTAATATGCTGGAATCTATCTCTGGGGTCAGTACCTTAAAAAATGGAAGCGGAATTTCAAAGCCCGTAGTACATGGACTTTACGGCAATAGAATTACGATATTAAATAATGGTGTGGCTCAAAGTGGACAACAATGGGGCAATGACCACAGTCCTGAAATTGATCCATTGGTAGCCAATAAAATCAGCGTTATCAAAGGAGTCGGTTCGCTGGAATATCAGGGCGCAAATCTGGGCTCCATAGTAACTGTAGAACCCAAAAAAATAGATAAAGAACCTCACCTGCATGGCAGAGGAAGTTTATTTCTGGAAAGCAATGGACTCGGCAGTGGGCTTAATCTGCAAGTCCAACAGTACAACCCGGTCATAGCCTGGAAGATCAATGGCACTTTTAAAAGAAGTGGAGATAAACACTCAGCTAATTATTACCTCAGAAACACAGGAAATCAAGAAGCTAATATTGCCCTGCAACTGGAGAAAGCCTTTTCGGAAAAATTTCATACCGATTTTTACTTTAGTTCTTTTAATACTATTCTGGGGGTATTGCGTGGCGCACATGTAGGTAATATTACTGACCTGGAATTTGCCTTTACTCGTGATGAACCCTATTTCACAGAAGATCACTTCATTTACAGTATCGACCTTCCCAGACAAAATGTTCACCATCAGCTAGCTAAACTTCATGGGAAATACCTGATCGATGATTCGCAAATATTGAACCTCACGCTTGCTACACAAATCAATAGTCGTAGAGAATTTGATGTCCGCCGTGGCAGTCGGTCTAAGTTTCCCTCTATGAGTATCTTACAATTGAGTGCTTTTGCCGAAGGCAAATATCAAAAAGAATTTAGCAAAGACTTGGTATTAAAAACGGGTGCTCAATTGAATATCACAGATAACACCAATGATCCTGAAACTGGTATTCTACCTTTAATTCCTGACTTTTTATCTTATGAGGCTGCTATTTATGCTTTGCTCAATAAAAAAATTGATAAATGGTTTTTTGAGTTCGGCGGTCGTTATGATTATGTTTATCAGTATGCACTAGTCTTCTCACAAACTTTACCCAGGGACATACTCCGTTATAACAATCATTTTCATAATACGAATGTTTCCAGCGGTTTCACTTATAATCCTAATCATGATTTTTCTTTATCCTTCAATGCGGGTTATGCCTCCAGAAACCCTGCTATTAACGAATTGTATAGCAATGGATTACATCAAGGCGTAAGCGGTATAGAATTGGGTGAAAAAACCCTAAGATCAGAACACAGTCTGAAGACTACTCTGGCTGCGAATGGGCATATCAAAGAAAAAATCTCTTTTGAAACACTGTTCTATTTCCAGCAAATACAGGATTATATTTTCCTGAATCCGCAAGATGAGATCGAAGTCAACATAAGAGGTGCTTTCCCTGTTTTCAAATATGAACAGGCCGATGCGCAGTTATACGGTTTTGACATTAACACCCACTACCAAATCAGTAAACCGCTGGGTTTGAAATTTACTTATAGTTATATCAAAGGTAAAGACATTAGCAATAACCTGCCTTTAATCAATATACCAGCTAACAACCTGACTGCCAGTCTGGCTTATGTCATTCCTTCCTGGAAAAAATTTGAAGATATTGAATTTGAATTGACGAACAGGTATGTTTTTAAACAAACAGATATTTTACCCGAGCAGGATTTTACTACCACACCCGATGCCTATAATCTAATAGGCTTTCAATTGGCTTCTGATATTCAGTTAGCTCAAAACAGAATGCGTGTTTTCACAAAAGTGGACAATCTGTTGAATGTCGCTTATCGGGACTACTTGAACCGTCAACGCTATTTTGCTGATGATCTGGGAATTAATGTAAAATTTGGTTTGAGCCTTACCTTTTAATACTTTTTGAAATTTGTATTTTCCTCTCCATAGCCATCGTGATTGGAGTTTGATTTTATTACCTTTGCGAGAATGGGAAGTATAGTCGCCATAGTGGGCCGACCTAATGTCGGCAAATCTACTTTATATAACCGCCTGATCGGAGAGCGTCAGGCCATTATTGATGATATCAGTGGGGTAACCCGTGATCGTCAGTATGGACAGTCTTTCTGGAATGGGAAGACCTTTACTGTTGTAGACACAGGAGGGTTCGTTAAACATTCTGATGATATATTTGAAAAAGCCATTCGCTCGCAAGTGCAAATTGCAATAGATGAAGCATCTGTCATTATATTTATGGCAGATGTGATGACTGGCATCACTGATCTTGATGAGCAAATCGCCAATATGCTCCGCAAAACAGATAAACCCGTTTTACTAGCGGTCAATAAGGTGGATAATCATGATCGAATGCTCCTTGCAAATGAGTTCTGGAGCCTGGGCTTCGAGCAAACCTTTTTCCTCTCGTCTATAAATGGAGGCGGTAGTGGTGAAATGTTGGATGTCGTTACAGAATATATTGAAGAATCTCAGTCCCGTGCAAACGAACTGCCACATTTTGCTGTTGTAGGCCAGCCCAATGTCGGAAAATCTTCATTCATCAATGCGCTCATTGGTGAAGAACGCAATATTGTAACCAATATAGCAGGTACTACACGAGACGCTATCCATACGCATTACAATAAATTTGGCAAAGAATTTTTGCTCATTGATACGGCTGGTATTCGCAAGAAAAGCAGAGTACATGAAAATCTGGAGTTCTACTCTGTTATGCGAGCAGTCAAAGCCATTGAAGAAGCTGATGTATGTTTCCTGATTATTGATGCTACAGACGGTGTAGAGGCGCAGGATATGAATATTATCAATATTGCCCAAAGACGAAACAAAGGACTGGTACTGCTTATCAATAAATGGGATTTGATAGAGAAAGAGACCAATACAGCCAAAGATTTTCGGAAAGAGCTGGAGGGGCGTATCGCTCCTTTTACTGATGTACCGATCATATTTATGTCTGTACTGGAAAAACAGCGCATCTTTAAAGCTGTAGAAGCCGGTATGCAAGTCCATGAAAATCGTAGCCGCCGTATCTCTACTTCCGTATTGAATAATACATTAAAAGAAGCACTCGACAATTATCCTCCACCTTCTTTTAAAGGAAATTTTGCCAAGATAAAATATGTTACTCAACTGCCGACTTATTATCCGGCTTTCGCTTTTTTCTGTAATAATCCAAGATATATCCGAGATTCTTACCAACAGTATATTGAGAATTTCTGGCGCAAAAAATTTGATTTCACTGGTGTACCTATCGGTATATTTTTCCGTAAAAAGTAATGTACTTATTGAGGTTATTAGGTTGATTTAGTTATTGAGTTAATACCTTCAATAAGCAAATACACCCAATACACTAAATAACTAAACACGCTCAACATGCCATTCATCAAGACACCCATAGAGGATTTGATAGTTTTTGAACCCCGTATTTTTGCTGACGACAGAGGTTATTT
>JAHDFX010000124.1 GCA_020627965.1 Saprospiraceae bacterium
ATTTTGATTATCGAGGAGCCAGGTTTTATGATGCTGATGTGGCTAGGTTTAATTCTTTAGACCCGTTGGCAGCAAAATATCCAAATCTTTCTGACTATGCTTATGTGGCTGGAAATCCTATTATCTTTATTGACCCTGACGGACGAGATGTTATTGATTTATCGGACATGGAAAATAATCCACACAAGGATGATTTAATCCAGGATTTAGAGCAAAAAACGGGACTAACACTAACTACAGATGAAAATGGTAATTTAAACTATACCAAATCCAAAGGGAATAAGGCACTAGTTAAAAAAGATGAAAATGGAAAGAAAACAGGAAGTAAATTAGCTAGAAAAATGTTAGTGAAAGCTATTAAAAGCAGCAGAACATTAGTGGTGAAAAATAATACGAACAAAGGTAGTGGAATTATTCCTGGAAGCTTAGAAATGGATTATGATATAACAGATGCACAAACTTTCATGAATGGTACTTCCTCTGATTTAAATAAAACAACAATGGGATACGCTATGGTGTTCCTTCACGAACTAGAACATTCAGGTCTTGGAAGTAGCAACCTTGACCCTAATAGTGGTTATAGTAAAGGAGCAGTTGTTAAAAAAATAAATAAAATACGAAAACAGCTTGGAGATGAATATGGTAATAGGGAATCTTATCATTTTATTCCAAAAGGTGATTCTCAATATATTCCATTTAGCAAGGACTCTAAAGAAGTTTTGCTAAACAAATTAAAAGGAATTCCAGAAAATGGATACATTAAAAATTAAAGTTATGAAAATCTTATTTCTATTTGTCTGTTCACTCTTATTATTGAACCCACTCTTTGGACAAGACATCGATGATAATAAATATGTGTCAGCAATCACTTTTTTAAAACAGAATAAAGAGCTAAAAAAAGAATTGAGGAAAGCTAAATTCATTAGTAGAAGACAGATGTGTTCCGATTTAAATTTTATTATTGCCGACAGTCTCTTTTTTTTAAGCTCATCAGAATTTTCTAATACAGGAATCTCGTTGTTTAAGTCATCAGAAAAATACGATGAAGAATACTTCTTTAAACCTTTATATGCTGGCGATTTAAAAAACTTAGAATATTTAAATTTTAACTGTGCTGTTATTTTTTCAAAACCAGTTCAAAACACCTTGATTTTAGAAATAGTTCCTGTAAGTCAATTAAAGTCAGCTTTCACAAAGCCTCGCTTGGGAACAGGAATAAAGGTTTTGTTGGTTTTTGAAAATAATGATTCTGTAGAATCATACTTTTATGAAACTATCGCATATAATTAGACACTTTTGCGATAAGCTTGGAAATGAATAATTTGATTAGATTAGCCTGAAAATCAGGACACAAAACACCAGTAATTTTGTGTCCTGATTTATTGCTCTTATCTGAAACTTCAGCAAGGAACGCTACTTGAGTACCTACCACGAGCGCGATACAGAGACGGATTTTGATTATAGAAGAGCCAGGTTTTATGATGCGGATGTGGCCAGGTTTAATTCGCTTGATCCTTTGGCAGCTGATTTTGCAGCTTGGTCGGCTTATAATTATGTTGTTGGGAATCCGTTATATTTTACAGATCCTTCAGGTCGTCATGTTGTTCCTACTAAGAATTTTAAAAAGTCGATCTATTACAAACCTTTTCAAGGACTTAAAAATAATTCCATATTTCTTAAATATACTGCACCTTTTAGGGGAGAAAACAGTAAAGATTATATACTTGATGTAGTTCTTAAGACTCCTTCTTATCGAAGAGGATTTGCAGGTTGGACTGACAAACTTTATGTAAGTGAAAAAAGTACTTATTTTGAATATACACAAAAGGTAGGTTCTATTCGTTATACTGATTATTATTTAGAAAGTTCCCCTATTAATGAATTACATGCAGCTTCAATAATTATCCACGAGGCAATGCATGCGTATTTTCATGAAAAAGGTAAGGAGTCTCCACATCTAGGAGTTCTATTAAATGGGGCAAAAGATATAGGAGATCCACATCATGAATATATGGCTACCGAAGAAATGGTAGCAATAATGGTGTCTGGATTAGGGGAATATGCTACTCAAAATAATGTTGTGAAGAATGACGGAAGTGAATACACAAAAGAAGAATTAAAAGCAATTACATGGAGAGGGTTAATATATAGCAATGTTAATGCATGGACAGACATGCCAGAAGAAGAGAAACAAAGCTTAAAAAAACAGTGGAAATCTTTAAATATTTCATTTGAAGATACAACTGATTCATTTCCTGAACTTGGAGGAACTCCTGCAAGTCAGGAAAATTAAAATATAGAGAGATAACACATTGTTTAACCTAAAAGCCTGGTTAATAACATCTTGTTTATTAAATTTTAAATTATGAAAAACGCATGTGCATTATTATTATTTGTTCTCTGCATTTTTGCATGTAGGTCAACAACATTTCAGGCAATTAATAAAGATAAAGTTAGTACAATAGTAAAGACTTTAATGGTAGAAGGTGAATACTGTACTACTAATACTACATCTTCTGAATATAATTATTTAAAAATAGATAAAGAGTGGATCGCTATAGACGAAGAAATTATAACCGGTAAAAAAATAAAGTATCTGCAAGAGGGAAATGATTGGTTCCAACAGGACATGAACGGAAATTATAGACTGCTTTTTAGTGTGGATTCTTTTGAACAAAACCATAGTTTTAAATGGTATAACTATAAAGTTATAGGGAATGAAATCTATACAGGGTGTAACTACGCCCAGCCATGGAAAAAAGAATCATATAAAAATATGGATATATATAAGCTTAAAATTTTCATGAAAGAAGAGTCTCAAGCCAGGCATATTGTATGGTTTAATCCAAAGTATGGTTTGGTGGGATCTCAAAATAACGAGAAATGGGAACAAGGAGATTGTCGAGTTATACCTCAAAAAATCATTGAAATAGATTATTTGGGAAAATCAAAAATTCTTTTTCCTTTGTAAATGTTTTTCTGGTAGTGTAGTGAGATGCTTTAGTTGTAGTATCAAATAACGGAGTTGTTTTTTACTTCTTCATCTCATTGTCATCGCAAGTATTTCCTTAGTAGATTACAAATCATATAAAAAACGGCTAGTAAGATCAAGTCTCAAAAAAACATTATTTAGGGGCATTGCCGTTTTTGAAAATGGAAATCATTTTCTAACAATCACGAATCCGGAAGAGAAACACTTTGTACGTTCAGGACTTCCACTTTTTATGACTGCCTGTTACGAATTAGCTTATGTGAGTAGTGACTTTTCACGAAAGTCAGAACCGTTTTGTATTGATATATAATAAAAACATTATTTCTTCACCATAGAACGCAAAAACTCAATCTCTTTACTCATCTCCTCAATCCGCTCTTTCATCTCCAGAATTCGTTTTTCATAAAGCTCTTTTTGTTCCTCTATTCTTTTGTCATAGAGTTCTCTTTCAAATTCTGAATGGATGATAAATATCCCTGAAATTCCGCCGCCTTGAGAGGAGTTGTCATTCTAGTAACACCAATCCACCTCGGGGATTTCATAGCAGAATGAATAGTGAAAATGTTTTTTGTATTGATTCAGTGGCTGCAAGCTAAAATAGAAAATTTTGGCACTTTGGGTAAGTGAGATTACTAAATTAGGCGAATGTGAAAATCATAAGCAGCTGATTATCAACATGAAATTCTTATGAGTTTGTCTACGAATCCTCCTTTGAGCGAAAGTGAGCAAATTTTGTTCTGAACAAGGCATGAACGCAACGAACCCAAAGGGCGGAGATACAGTGTATCTTCGGTGTAGTGAACCACGCTAGTGGGTGGGTAAGCCAATAAAATGCCTTAGCATCAGCGCACCGAAAGCTTTCGGTGTTTTAACGAAGTTCAGGATAAAATTTGCCACTTGTAGCCAATTGAGGGAAACTTAAACACGTTCTAAGGGGGCTTTGCTATATTTAAAGGTAGCTTCTAAGTTTCTTCAAAAGTTTTCAAATACACCTCTTGCCCATCAAATTCCGCATACGTATTAAAGTTCATCCATTCTCCCAAATTGATGTAGCGACTGATGCCATTTTCCAATGTGATATCTAAAGGCAGGTGGCGATGACCAAAGATGAAATAATCATAATGAGCTGTTTCCAACTTTCTGTTGGCATAGAGATAGAGCCATTCTTTTTCCTTTCCCAAAAACTCCTCTGGAGCTTTTTCGTTTTTTTCTCTACTTTTACCCGACCAGAAAGTGGCCAGTTTTATACCAAAATTGGGATGAAGCCGGGCAAATAACCATTGACAGATGGGGTTAGAGAATACTTTTTTCATGAATTTGTAGCCTTTGTCGCCTGGACCTAAGCCATCACCATGTCCTATAAAAAACTGTTTGCCTTTAAGCTCTATTTGTAGTGGCGCTCTGTAGATCGGAATGTCCAGTTCTTCTTCAAAATATTTGAACATCCACATATCGTGATTGCCTATGAAGAAGTAAATAGGAATACCTGAATCTCGCAATTCAGCCAGTTTGCCCAATAAACGTACATAACCTTTAGGCACAACAGTAGTATACTCAAACCAGAAATCAAACACATCACCAAGCAGATAAATGGCTTCTGCATCATGGCGCACCATTTCGAGCCACCTCACAATGCGCTTTTCTCTTTTTCGACTGGTTTGAGCATCGGGTACACCTAAATGAAAATCCGATGCGAAGTAGATTTTTTTCACAGGGCGAAATTACAATACTTCGTATTGGTTTTGTGCCTGGATGGAGTTTTATTTCACATGTAGTATGCTGAAGAATATTTGCCGCTTGCAGCCAATTGAGGAAAATTTAAACACGTTCTAAAGCCAGTTTGATATGTGCCAAATGATGTTTGCCATGCCAGGCATATATCCCTATATTTTCTTTTAGTGAAAAGTGCTTACCATGTTCTGGATGAATAAAAGTGAGTTCTAGTTGGGCTTCGGTAAGTGATTGAAGCAGTAATACCCATTTTTGATGAACACCTTGCAGGATATTCAGGGCTGGTTCTATATTATCATCAAGCCCATCAGTAAGCTCTGCCCAGCGATCTTCATAATAAGGGCGAATGGTGGGGGTGTCTTCTGTTAGCGCAAGTTTGAAGCGGATAAGGCTATTCATGTGGCTATCTGCACAATGATGAACTACTTGCTTAACAGACCAGCCGCCAGGGCGATAAGTTAGTTGGAGTTGTTCGGGGCTAAGTTTATTGGTAAGCTGATACAATTCGTGTGGAAAGTTTTTAATGTCCTGCATCCAATTGCTTATATCGGCAACTGTGATGTTTTCTGGCTTTTCAAATTTACCAATTGGATATTTCAAATGTTCCATTTAAAGATATGCTTATTCTATGCTCAGGGCTGCTGTTAAATTGTTGGCTATTTTGGTGGTAGTTGCCATGTTATCTGGCAATAATGGATTGCTATGTGCAATGGGTTCGGCGGCAAAGTCTATATTGTCAATAGAAGAAAATATCTTATCCACATCTACTGTAATCGTCAATTGTCCGCCTCCCGTTTCACTAATTTCGACAGGAGCTTCCAGCACAGTTGCTCTATATAATTCATCTAAACCGACATGATAAGTAATTGCTTCCTCAGCGTTTATTTCACACAATCCGTTTCCATTAGCATCATAATACCCCTCAACTTTTGTAAACACATAACTATCCCAGCCCGACCAGTAATCAGCTCCTCTTGCAAGTACACTTTCTGGCTCAGTAGCGGCATAATAGCTTGGGGTAGCAGCATTCAAATCAGGAGCAACGCCTAAACCAAACCTGATGCCATCATAATTCCCTGTTGGTACATCATCGAATGTTAGTATAAACCCCTCATCAGCGGCTTCTTGTGTGGCATGAGTTTCAAAAGTAACCAAGTCTACATCCTTAATAGCAATTCTATCTAAGCCTTGTAACAACTCTACCTCTGAAATATAAAATTGGAGTCTGTTCAGCATAATCGAGCTACCATCCTGAAGCTCAAAACATTCTGTCAGTATGAATGGTCCATTTTGAGTTTTTGCCTTAAATATCAATTCAAAACTTTCCTCTACAGGCGGTTCACAGCAGTCATCGTCGTCATCGCAAGCAGCAAATAACAGAAAGAATAATGGGAGTAAAAGTAGTTTTTTCATAATCTTAAAATAAAGAAAAAATATCAGGTGTATTAGTAACGATTTTGCCCTGTATAATGTTATCAGTATCATTGATTAAATCAACCCCTTCCAACAATTTTGGATAATCGACTTCCAATTGTATCTCTATATCAAAACCTTTTACTAATGTGATGGTAGAATCAAAATCGACGGTCACTGCCTGTAAGTTTTGAACGCCTGATATGCCATAAGAAACTGGTATGGAGTCGGGGATGATCGTTAGTTCAACCTCATTGAAAAGATAGCCATTAACTGCATCTATATACATTCCATTTTCTGAGCTCAATGGATGGGTAACAGACATTGTATCTGCAAAAACCTGATTAGCAGTTTCATCAAGACCAACATCAAATTCCATAGCAGTAAAGTCGCCACTTTCTACTATTTCACCGACATCATATGAAAATGTATTGGCTGTAGCCAAAATATAATTATCATTGTAGATGCCATTGGTTCCATCATTAAAGAATAAGCGAACAGAATCTGTAACACCGACTGCCTCTCCGTTATCTCTAAGCAATTTGACATCAGTCATATAAAATCGTACATCAGACAATACAAAAGCATTACCTGCGGCATCTGTCAATGTATCACTCAATGAATAAGGCTCGCCATTATTTCTAAGGAAAAACCTTAAGCCAAGTTGTGGATATACACAACATTCCGTACCACAATCCCGATCGGCGCCAGGTGAAAAATTGGCAGCACCGGGGTCCAGGCAGGCTACTTCCGGTTCACAGGCTGTGATAAATCCTGCTATCACTAGCAAAACAACAATAAAAGGCTGGTAATTAACGATTTTCATTTTATGCTATTTTTGGGTCATATAAGTACGCACAAATACAGTGTTTAAAATAAGAAAGCCCACCTCGAAAGATGGGCTTTTATTTTAACGCAACAAAGCGTTTTTATTATAGAAGTTGTTTAACTTACTCCATTCTGAGCAGCAGCCGGCCTGGAAGGACGAGTACCAATCAGTCTTTCCACATCTGATTTTAGTAAGACTTCTTTTTCTAGTAATTCATTCGCTATCATTTCCAACTCATCACGTTTATCCCTAAGTAATTCAAGGGTTCGTTGATAAGCTTTATCAATAATACTACGGGCTTCGTCATCAATTTTCGTAGCCGTTTCATCAGAATATGGTTTACTAAATTGGTAGTTATTTTGTGGATCATAGAAAGAAACCTGTCCGATAGCATCATTCATACCATATATGGACACCATAGCATATGCCATTTTTGTCACTTTTTCCAAGTCGGATAAAGCACCTGTTGTAATTTTATCAAAAATGATTTCTTCTGCTGCACGTCCGCCAAGTGTCATACACATTTCGTCCATCAATTGCTCTGTTCTGTACAGGTATTGTTCTCTTGGCAAATACTGTGCATAGCCCAATGCTGCCAGACCACGAGGAACAATCGTTACTTTTACTAAAGGGTGTGCATGTTCCAAAAACCAACCTGCAATCGTATGTCCTGCTTCATGATAAGCAATGATCTTCTTTTCTTCCGGTGAGATCAGTTTATTTTTCTTCTCCAAACCTCCAATTACACGATCAAGGGCATAATTGAAATCATCCATTTCTACGGCTCTTTTGCCTCTACGAGCAGCTACAAGCGCAGCTTCATTACAAACATTGGCAATATCTGCTCCTGCAAATCCAGGTGTTTGTTCTGCCAGTATATCAGCATCAATATCCGGTCCTGTTTTAATAGGTTTTAAGTGTACTTTGAATATTTCAATTCTTCCTTTCAGGTCTGGTTTATCAATACCAATCTGGCGATCGAAGCGTCCTGGGCGAAGCAAAGCACTATCCAATACATCAGGGCGGTTTGTTGCTGCCATCAGGATAACTCCTTTATCTGTGCTAAAACCATCCATTTCTACCAACAATTGATTCAGTGTATTCTCCCGTTCATCATTTCCACCCTGCATAGCTCCTTTACCTCTGGCACGACCAATAGCGTCAATCTCGTCAATGAAAATGATACAAGGTGCTTTTTCCCTGGCTTGTTTGAATAAGTCTCGCACACGGGAAGCACCTACACCAACAAACATTTCTACGAAATCAGAACCAGAAATGCTAAAGAAAGGTGTGCCTGCTTCTCCGGCAACCGCTTTTGCCAATAATGTTTTACCTGTTCCTGGAGGGCCAACAAGCAGCACTCCTTTAGGTATTTTTCCGCCCAATGCGGTATATTTTTTAGGGTTTTTAAGAAAATCTACCACTTCCATCACTTCTTCCTTAGCCTCATCTAGCCCTGCTACATCTTTGAAAGTTACATTGACCTTTGTGTTACTATTATCGAATAATGTTGCTTTGGATTTCCCAATATTAAATATTTGTGCTCCTGGTCCTCCTGCTCCTCCACTTACACGACGCATAATAAAAATCCAGATTAAAATTAAGAGTATGAATGGTAAGAGATAGCCCAGAAAATCCCAATAATTCGGTTTTGGCTTATAGCGAGGTCCCACAAAATAACGTGGATTACCAGCGATAGGATTAGTTTCGTCGAGAGATGCCAGCTCTTTTTTAAAAGCTTCCATCCGTTTGGCGAACTCATCTGGTGGTCCGATCTCAAACTGATAGTCGGGTGCTTTTCCGGCTATGGCGTTCTTAAATCTACCGCCCGTTTCGTTTTTTTCTGCTAGTTTAGCACTATCCAGATAAACAACCGCTTTTTGGTTATTGAACACGATGAGCTTCTCTACGTCACCAGCTTTTGCCATACGCTCAAAATCCTCAATATCAATTTCCTGAGAGTTGTTATATCCAGTCATAAGACTAGAAGCCAAAATAAATACAATCAGAATCCCATAAATCCAATAAGAATTGATCTTTGGACCTTTCGGTTTGTTCTCCTGATTATCTCCGTTAGTGTTATATTCACTCATTATAATTCTTTATTATGTTAGTTTGAGGTACTTCAATTTATCAATTTTATTAAACAAGAAAAGTACTACTTAGGAGGCAACAGCATCATCTGAAAAATTGGTAACTTTTGCATCACTCCATAAATCTTCCAGCCTGTAGAACTGACGAGCTTCATCACTGAAAAGATGTATAACTGTGTCAAAATAGTCAATCAGTATCCAGGTTGCATTTTGCTGCCCTTCTATATGATTAGGCTTAATCCCCATTTTATTGTTGGTTTCTGCCAAAATATGGTCAGCAATTGCCTTTACCTGAGTAGTAGAATCTCCATGACAAATGATGAAGTAATCGGTAGGTGCCTCGTCAAGAATTTTTAGATCAAGCTGAGTAATTTCTTTTCCTTTTTTGTCTAAAATTGCCTCAACTACGATACTAAGTAATTCTTTAGTCTCGATATTTTGTTGAACTAAGTCTTTGTTAGAATTCAAATTTTGCGAATTATTTTTAAAATGTTGTATGTTTGGTAAACGAGGAGAAGCGCATTTTGTTCTTTTTTACCAAGAACTCATTCAAATTTTCCTCAAATTACATTAATCTATAAATGTATAAAATAAAAACGATTTGTCTGCCATTGCTAACACTCTTTTTACCGGAAAGGTTCTAGTACAATTTACAAGCCTTCCTTCTACAAACCAATACGCTCTTGAATTATTATCAAAAAATAAACCAAGTGAAGGAACTGTCATTTCTACCGTTCATCAAACAGCAGGAAGAGGACAATTTGGCAGTCAATGGATGAGTGAAGCTGGTAATAATGTTACATTAAGTGTCATTTTTTATCCTAATTTTCTGGCTATCCGCCAACAATTTTACTTAAATATTGCGATTGCACTAGGGGTACATGACTGTTTGAATACACATTGTCATGTAAATAATTTAAGAGTAAAATGGCCAAATGATATTTATGCCAACAACAAAAAACTCGGTGGAATTTTAATTCAAAACACGATCAGTCATCGTAAAATCTCTGCGTCTGTTATAGGTATAGGTGTCAATGTAAATCAAAGCAAATTTGATAAAACACTACCCAATCCTGGTTCAGTTTTTTTATCAACGCAGCAAAAATATGATATAGATGAAGTGATTCAGGTTTTATGTAAAACGCTGGAAATACGTTACCTGATGCTAAGACGAGGTGAATTTGAGCAGTTGGAGCAAGATTATTATAAGGTTTTATACCGCTATGGCGAAATGGCAGATTATCGCAGAACAGATGGAACAAGTTTTAGGGGTAAAATTACAGGTATAACAACAGAAGGGTACTTAAGAATAGAGTCTTTTCAAGGAAAAGTTGAACAGTTTAATCTCAAAGAAATACAATATATTTTATGAAATCCCAAAAGAAAAAACCATTGAAGCTGCCTGAGTAGCTGATGACAGCAAAAACCGATACACAGTGTCTCAAAAAAAAGGAACCATCCCAGTCGTTACCAGGACGGCCCTTCATCCAAAAAACAAAAAACACGCTTAGCAATCTCATGTCTTAAAAAGACAAGAACTGCCAGGTTCCAATTTCTTCTTCCTCATTCTCCTGCGTGTTCCTGTATTGAATACGGATGTGAAATAGCTGCTTTGTCGTGGCTTGAACAACTTTAAAAAACCAACTTTGTGACAATATAATCAGAGTGTAATTGTAGGTAAAAGTCCTTTCATGTCAATTATAATGCTTGAAAATTAAGCATCAAAGGTTATACTAAGGAATGAGGAGAAAATAAATTTACTTTCTTGGGCGAAGCTATTTTTTTCTTTTTCAAGGCGCGAAAACCGCACATAGCCTGAGCTACGTAAGGCTTTTTGCAACGCAGAAAAAGAAAAAAAGAGCGAGTCATAGTATAAATTTATTTCCTCGTCATTCCTAAGCTGATTTAAGTTCTCGCAATAATGGTAAATGTGACGAATGGTAAGTGATATAAGGCAGGACAGATGACTATTTTTTGCTACATAAAATTAAGATTTTATAAAAAATCAAAAATAATCTGGCAGACATAGAAGGATTTTATAAAAAGTCAGGTCTAAAGAGAAGAATATCATTGTCATATACAGAATGAGCTATATCTTAATCAATACTATATACTTTTCCCTGTAGATAAGAAGGTACTTTTGAAAAATGGTTTGAGGATGGAACAATAAGCTACGAAGCCACTTATAGCGATGGGAGATTAGATGGTGTTGCCCGTTCCTGGTGGAGGAATGGGCAACTTAGGTCTGCATCCAACTTTGTAAAGGGTATTGCGCATGGAAAACAATTGCAATGGTATAAGGGCGGTGCAAAGTTCAAAGAGCTGAATCTAGTCAACGGTAGAGAAGAAGGTCTCCAAAAAGCATGGAGAGAAAATGGCAAGATATATAATAATTATGAAGCTAAGAATGGACGTATATTTGGTCTAAAACGATCAAATTTATGTTATAAACTAGAAGATGAAGAAGTTCAAACTAAAGACAAAGAATAGCCTCCAGGTAATTTTATTCCTGTGTGGAATAATTTTATTCGCCTGCTCAAATAAAACAGAAAAAGACAGCAGAGTGGAAATACTTCCTTATTATAGGGATGCCACATTCACCCCACACTGGATGGATTCAAAAAACAATGACCTCCAATCATTCCATAAAATATCTCCCTTTGAACTGGTTAATCAGGAAGGTGAAACAATAACACAGAAAACCTTCAAAGATAAAATCTATGTTACGGACTTTTTCTTTACGACTTGCCCTGGCATTTGTCCTAAAATGACGGCTAATATGGGTATACTACAGAAAGCTTTTTTGCAAGATGATGAGGTGCTCCTCTTGTCTCATTCTGTTACTCCAAAACGAGATTCTGTACCTGTCTTGAAAAATTATGCAGAAACTAAAGGTATAAAAAGTGAGAAATGGCATATCGTTACAGGTAAACGAGAAGTTATTTATAGCTTAGGCAGAAATGATTACTTTGTAGAAGAAGACCTCGGATTAGAAAAACATCCCGACGATTTTTTACACACGGAGAACTTTGTGTTGATCGACAAAAACAGGCACATCAGAGGTATTTATAATGGACTAAATAAAACAGCAATACAACAATTGATTGCAGATATAGAAACTTTGAAAAAAGAAAACTAATCAGACTTTGAACTTGTCTCAATAAGGAATAGTCAAATAAACTAAAGTACCCGTTTCTTCCTGCTCAGGATACAAATCTTGTATCTCAAGTTGATAGTTTTTTCCGTATATCTCATTAATCAAAGCGAGGCGTTTATTGACATTCTTAAGCCCTTCACTCTTATAGTTCTTTTGGTTACCCGTCTTGAGTTCCTGAGACTTTTTCCTGCCAATACCATCGTCTTTTATCCTGACTTCTATGTTGTTTTCTTTCTTTTGTATACTAACATCCAGTCTGCCTTTTTCGATTTTATAACGCAGTCCATGCCAGATGGAGTTTTCTATAAAAGGCTGAATAAGCATAGGAGGAATATGCAAATCTATATCTGATAAAGCAGCATCTTTTTCAAATGTAAAGTCAAATTTATCTTGAAAACGTTGATGTTCTAATTTAAGATATAGGTCGATGAGATTCAATTCTTCATCCAATGCAATAAAGTCTTTTTGGGAATGGTCGAGCACCAACCTCATTAAGCGGGAAAAATCAGTCAGGAATTTATTGGCAGAGCGTTCATCACTTTTTGAAATAAAACTGTTGATGCTATTCAAGGCATTGAAAATGAAATGCGGATTCATCTGAGTTCTGAGTGATTTTAATAATAATAACTGATTCGCCTGACGCTTGGCTTTTACATTTTTAAAAATAAAATAAAAAGCCCCTAATGCTCCCAACAACAACAGACTGAGCAATGTAATGACGATGCGTTGGTTGCTGACCTGGTTTTGGAGTAATGCAGCGTCTTTTTCTTCTAATTCCACGTCTTTAGCCAACAAATCTATTTTTTCCTGACCTTTTAGGATAGCGATAAGTTGGTTGAGTTCTTCTTTTTTGGTTTCCAGAATACGGTCTTTTTCTAATGTATAGCGCTGATAATCGACTCGTGCCTGTTCATAATCACCTTGTTTTTCATTGACTTCAGCTGCTTTTTTAAATATCTCTGCTTTTTTCTCAGAACTTAGTCCCTTTTTAATAGATTCTCTTGATGCTGCTATATATTTCTCTGCCTCGTCAAATTCTCCCTGTTCTTCATAAAGGCTGGCGATCTGGAGCTGTTCTTCTACAACGACATCCGGCGGGAGTGAGTTGAGTGGAGCATTGTCTAATGTATATTGATTGAAGGCAATCAGTTCATCAGCCGTCTTTTTTTGTGTTCCAATAATGTTTTTAGCCGCCTGAATAGGAGCTAAGTCTTCTTCAGATATTTCCTGACGTGGAATATTTTGGATGGAGTTCATGTAAGATTCCTGAGCTTTCTTCGGGCGGTTTTGCTTAGAATAAATGATAGAATTCCGAGCCTGCACTTTTGATTGCAACATGCTATCCGAAGTATATTGTGGAATTTGCTGTATCATCATATTTTGTGTAAGCCCTTCATCGTAGTTTTGTAAGTCAATTTCTACATCCGTAAGCCCTTCCCGACAACGAACCTCTACGTCGTCACCAGTTTTATATTCAATACATTCCTGAAAATATTTTCGGGCTTTATCTGTACGATTTAAAGCCAGATTAATATTGCCTAATGCCAATAAACGGCTACTTAGCAGTTCAAAGTCTTTGCTATTCCGAATGGACTTATAGGCACTTTCATAGCGTTGCAAAGCCAGTTCCTTCTGGTCAATATTTTCATAAATTTCTCCAAGCATAAAATAGGCTTCGGACTCCAATAGTGGATTTTTTCGCCTTTTAGCTTGTCCAAAAACACTTTCCAGTATCTCTGTCGCTTTGGTTGGGTCAGTGGTTTTGATACTGCCTGCTTCTTCCAGTTTCTGCTCAATAGGAGAAAGCTGAATAGGTGCTTTCTGTTGTTGGGCATATATACTATGCAGTAAACAGCAGCAGAAAAGCAAAAGCAGATATGTTTTTTTTATTAGCAAATCAAGTTAATTAAGTGTATTGAGTCACTCAGTGAAAAGTGGTCTCAGTTACAAATATACAATACTTTTTAAAGCCTGTTTTTTACAAAAATGCTGAAAAAGGCACCTTTACAAAGTCAGAAGGCACATTCACGTAGTGAGCAGGAATCCTGCCAAAGTATATGTTTTTTTTACTGTTTTTTCCCTGCAAATTTGTTGATGAAAGTACTCAGTAATCACTTGCACTAAGTGTCCTTCAAACCTTAGCACACTTAGTTTTCAAAATCAAGACTATGAAAAAAATACAAATCACGATTCTTAGCCTGTTTGTTATGCTGACTGTCAGTATGACCATTAAAAACAGTGAAATACCTCATTTAACAACAAAAGAAACTGCGACTAATTCAGCGGATAAAAATGCTAATGTCATTCAATTGGCTTTACTGCTGGATACCAGTGGTTCTATGAATGGACTGATCGAACAGACCAAATCTCAACTATGGAAGATCACCAATGAGTTATCTACATTGAGAAAAAAAGGTAATGCTCCGATGTTGGAAATTGCTTTATATGAATATGGCAGTAGCAGCCGTGCTGGTCTAAACGATAACTGGATTCGTCAGATTTCTGGTTTCACAACGGATATGGATAAAATCTCTGAAGAACTATTTGCACTAAATACAGGCGGTAGTACAGAACTTTGCGGCACTGTAATTCAGCAGTCATTGCAAGAACTGGAATGGACAGGCAATAAAGGCAACTTACATTTGCTATATATAGCCGGGAATGAATCTTTTGCTCAGGGGCAAGTTCCTTATCAATCAGCCGTAGCACAAGCCAAAAAACAAGATGTTATTGTCAACACTATTTTTTGTGGCGACAGGCAGCAGGGCATTACTCATCAGTGGTTGAACGGGGCTAAATTAGCTGGCGGGGAATACGCAAATATCAATCACAATCAGGAAACCGTTTATGTGGAATCACCTTACGATAAGCAAATTGCTGACCTGAATAAAAAACTGAATGAAACTTATGTCTACTATGGAAATGAAGGACGCAAATACCAAGACAATCAGCGCAAGCAAGACGACAATGCCAGTCATTATGGGAGGTCTAATATGGTAGAACGTGCTACCTTCAAGTCGAGCAGCAATTATCTCAATTCTTCCTGGGATCTGGTAGATGCTTATGAAGAAGACAAAGATATCCTTAGTAAAAAGAAGGTGCTTCCGCAGGAATTAAAAGATAAATCAGAAAAAGAAGTAGAGGCAGCCATTTTAAAGAAAAAACAAGAAAGATCAGCTATTAAGCAACAAATTCAGTCTTTAAGCCAAGAAAGAAAACAATACTTAGCCGAGCGTTCAAAAGAGAAAAGTGAAGCTGCCAGTCTGGAAAATTCTATTATTTCTTCTTTGAAAAAACAAGCAGCTAAGAAAGGTTTTGTAACATCAACATCACAGAGACTCAGTCCATCAGCAGTAGATTATCGTGGATTTGTGGAGTTATCTGGCGAAGTTGATGCATACCGTAAGCAAAGAATGATCAGTTTGCAGGATTTTATAAAAATGTCGAAAGAACCCAATACTATTATTTTGGATACCCGCTCGAAGGATGCTTATAAAGGCAAACACCTAAAAGGAGCTGTACACCTGAATTTTTCAGACTTTACAGAAGTTAAACTGGCAAAAGTCATCCCATCAAAAGATACCAGAATTTTGATCTACTGCAACAATAATATCCTGAACGATCCTAGAAGTTTTGCGATGAAAAGCATGCCTTTGGCACTGAATATTCCCACTTTCATCAATTTGTATGGCTATGGGTACAAAAATATCTATGAATTGAATTCCTTAGTACCTGTGGAGCACCCTTCTTTGGAGTTTGAAGGAAAACTTGTAGTGAAGTGATTTGGTGAATAGTTGTATAGTGAGTGGTGAGTGGTCATTTCCATTTTGCTTCGCAAATAGAAAGGGAAGGTGAAGTAACCGGGAGTAATCAATAAACTACTCACTACTCAACCACTCCACAAGCTCAATTAATCGTCTGCTTCTTAAGCGAAGGAATTACGTACTCGTCGATAAATTCCCGAACACAGCCTTCTCCTCCTTTTTTATTCAATATGACATGTGCCACTTCTTTCACTTCCTTTACGGCGTCTGAAGGGCAGGCAGCTACACCTACATTGGGAATAACAGTAAGGTCGTTCAGGTCGTCGCCCATGTAAGCTACCTGTTCGAGCTTAATTTTTAATTCTTCGCACCAATTTCGTAAAACTTCTATTTTGTCGCCTTTACCAGCATATACATATTGTATACCCAATACTTTGGCTCTGTTTTGAAGTAGGGTTTTATTGACGCCCGAACTAAGTAAAGCTACGGGGAACCCCGCTCTTATTAAATTGATAATACCTCTCCCATCTTTGGCATTAAATTTCTTGATCTCTTCGCCGGAAGTCGTGAAATACATGCCACCATCAGTCAATGTACCATCTACATCGAGTACCAGAAAGCGAATGTCTTTTTCAGTAATTAAACGAGTTCTTGCTTTTAGGTCTTTTTTTAGCAAATCGTCAATACTGACATTAAATAAATTGGAAAGTTTAATTAGGTCATCAACACCAGGCTGAATCTCTCCGGAAGCTAAATAAGGAAAAGTATTACCTAAAACTGTAACCAATTCCTCCACATTTGTATTCTTTTGGGATTTTAAATACTTAATGTTTTTCGTAAAAAAGAGCATAGGATGAATATCGTATTGGGACAATGAACAATGTTTTACTCTTATTACTCACTGATATTCAAAAGTAATACATAAAATTGAGATATGCTTTTATTTATGGGTTGTGGAAGTGTTAAAGTCAGGATTTTAATTCTTTTTTCTCTTGTTGGTACTCTTCTGCAAGTCCTTTATGAATCTTTTTATAAGCATCTTTAATGGCCACCATCGGAATACCAATACAGCGTTTTTCCATATATTCCATCATACGTTCTACCAGATCACGGGCATCTTCATCAAGTTTATCGAGTTCATTTTTGAAGACTTTATCCATTGCATGAGTCCTGATAGATTTTATTTCGTGAGGTAAGTGACTCATAGCACGCTCGATCTGACGTTCGCGGAAGATCATATTGAATGACTTCAAACGCTTTTCTATAATGTCATTCGCTTTGTTGACTTCGCCCAATCTGAAAGCCATATTTTGTTTGGCTAATTGGCGTAAGCCCTCAATACCAACATAAGAACAATCAAAAAGTCTGGCGATTTCTTTGTCGATATTTTGAGGAAGAGAAAGATCAATCAAAACTTTATGCTCGGCATCGTTGCCTAATATTTTTTCATACAAATCGGGTGTAACTACAGGTTTTACAGAACCTGTACACACGACCAAAGCATCGAATCCTTCTTTATGTTTTGGCAAGTCGGATAAAGGATGTGATTTGCCTTCTAGTTTTTCTGCAAGTATATTCGCTTTTTCCAAAGTCCTGTTGAAAACATGTACATTATTGTAACCTTGTTTCAACATAAAGTCGGCGAACATGGTATTCGTCTTACCCGCTCCAACCATCAGAAAACGAGCTTGTCGGGATAGTTTAAATTCCAGTAATTTCTGGAAAGCCAGGGAGACTATAGAAACCGGCTTTTCGCCAATGCGGGTTTGGGCATATACTTCTTTTGCTGTTTCCACCACACTGCGCATAGCCAGACGAATATTATCGCCAGTCAGTCCTTCTTGATAACAAAAATCATAAGCTTCTCTTAATTGACGGAAAATTTCCCGTTCACCAATCACCATAGAATCTACAGAAGCTGCTACTTTATATAAATGGCGAAGCGCATCTTCCTGGCTATGGACAGCTACTTTCTCCAAAATAACTTCTTCGCTTAACCGAGCTGCTTTTGGATTAACAAATTTGAAAAAAGAAAGAATAAAATCACGTTGAGGCTGAAGGCGCCCTGAGAAGAAAAACATTACACGATTGCAGGTAGCTAAATACATCAATTCATTCAATTGATATTCAGCTTTTAGTTCCTTCAATCTGTTAGCCAATAAAACAGGCTCATCAATAGGTACGATAAAATTAGCGATATCGTCCGTATGAGTCGTTTTATGTGTAACTGTTAGTATATGAAAATTGTATGGCAAATCAGTATACTTTTAAGCATACAAAGATAAAGTAGTTTATTCGTTTTTGTAATGTCTCCATCAGAGATTGTGCTATTTAGATAAATTCTAAACAAATTTTAAAGCACCTTTTTGATCCACCGCCTTCTTCGCTTTTCATTCGGTTGGTCGAAATAATAGTAGATCAACAAAGAAATTACACTCGTCAATGCCAGCAAAACCAACAGATAAGGGAACCTATTCAGCATAGATAATTCTCTATAATATAGCTCGTAAGGCAAAATAAATACCCAATGAACCAGATATACAATATAAGACAAAGCCCCAAACATAGCATCATTTCCCCGACTTTCTACCTGTACATTT
>JAHDFX010000125.1 GCA_020627965.1 Saprospiraceae bacterium
CCTGAGCATCTAATTGTAGCAGCATGTCGAGGGCGGCTGTTTTTTTCTTGAACAGAAAGTTATTCAAGCGGCTAACATTATCAATACCTTTGTAACTGGTTTTGATGCACTGATTTTTTTCATCCCAGGCTTCTTCCGGCACACTGGTATTTAAAGAAATTGACGTAGATTTGCGGTTGACCAGGAGGCGAAGTATGATAGGGTAGGAACCATCTCCTTTCGCCCGGCGTTTGTCTAAAAGTATCTTTGCATTAAAAGCCATAGTTCTATTCTTTTGTTGCTTGCAAATGAGGTGATTTGCAAGCCATTTGCAAGCGAATATACGATTTTTATGGCTTAAAAAGAAATCATTTAATTTATAATTAATTGATATTCAATGCAAATTGAACCACATCAATACAAATAAAAACAGCTTTTTCCTGCCTGTCACGCAGGGGGTCGCGGGTTCGAGTCCCGTCCGGACCGCAACTGAATATTAAAGAGTTATACAGCAATGTGTAGCTCTTTTTTTATGCCCAATAGCCAGATGTAAGTTGTTGATTATCAGTCACCATTCTACTCAACCTCTTTTCCTCCCTTAATCCTACACCATTACGATAACCTTATCTATTTGCCAAAAAGGTAGCGTAGAAGGTATACCCTCCATTTAAAAAGGCATACCTATAAGGGAATTGACCTA
Organism: Saprospiraceae bacterium; assembly: GCA_020627965.1. Lineage (GTDB taxonomy): Bacteria > Bacteroidota > Bacteroidia > Chitinophagales > Saprospiraceae > JAHDEO01. The sequence continues at coordinate 680 of JAHDFX010000125.1, forward strand.
AACTCATCTTAAATTATTCAAAATCATGAAGATAGATTATATTAAAATACGGTTTATAATTGCTAAAAATAAGGCAAACCAGGCTGGTAAATGTCCTATTAGGTGTAGGATCACTTATAAGCAGGAAAGAGCAGTATTCTCACCTGGCTTATCAATACATCCTGATAACTGGTATAGTAAATTGCAGAAAGCTCAACCGCCTGACGAAGAAAACGAATTTCTCAACACCCAACTCAGCCTGATTAAGAATAAAATTAATCAGGCTTTTTTATTACTACAAATGGAAGGCAAAGACTTTACCGTACAGGATATTTATCATAGATACAAAGGCGAACCGACTCAAAAAGAGAAGTCGGTACTGGAAGTCTTTGATATGCACAATGAACGATTGCATAAGTTGGTGGGCATAGAATACTCCAAATTTACCTATGCTAAATTCATTGAAACCAGAAAACATCTTTTTGAATTTATGCAGATTGTATATAGTAAGAAAGATGTGATGCTGAAAGACTTGACTTTAAAGTTTCTGGATGACCTGGATTATTATTTCAAGACGGAAAGAGGACAAAGTCAGTCCACTATTAATAAGCATATTCAGCGATTGAGGAAGATTGTGACTATGGCAATTGGAGAAGGTTTTTTGGATAAAGACCCTTTTCTAATGCATAAGCGCAAGAAGGCTAAAACCACGCTGATTTATCTGACGACTGATGAACTAGCAAAGCTGGAACAGTATGAATTTGAACAGGACAGGTTGGAGCAGATTAGAGATATATTTGTCTTCTGCTGCTATACGGGATTGGCTTATACTGAAATGGCTAATCTCAAAGCTGAACATATTGTAGATGGCTTTGACGGGATGAAGTGGATTAAGATGATGCGACAGAAAACCAAGTCTATGATAGCTGTTCCATTATTGCCGAAAGCATTGGAGATACTGGATAAATATCGTACTGAATCATCTGTTTTACCTAAAATCTCTAATCAGAAATTCAATTCCTATATGAGGGAAATAACTGCGATTGTAGGCATTAATAAGCGAGTAACTCATCATGTAGCCAGAAAGACTTTTGCGACGACTGTACTGCTTTATAATGATGTTCCTATGGAGATTGTCTCTGAGTTATTAGGTCATTCTAAGCTAGCTATGACGCAAAAGCACTATGGTAAGATTGTGCAAAAGAAGGTGAGTGAGAAGATGATGGAGTTGCGTAAGAAGTTGAAGTAAGAGGTGGGGGATTTTTCCCCTGCCATTTTTCCTCAATTTTTATTGATCCTTTTTGCCTTGATAATTTCAGTTCTCATCCGAAATTTTGGCTGCTCTCCAATCTCAACATATCTGGCAATATTGCTACCACACGTTTTGCAGGTTCCTTGAAAAATTACATCATTGAGATCATTCAAAGCCAGAGAATAATTGATCATTTCAACTTTGTTCTTTTGGAAACAATTTCGGCAATAAGAGTTATGCTTTGCTAAATCTACAATTTGCTCAAATTCTTCCTGAACAATGAATTTCAAATCTTCTTCATTTATAGAGATTGTGGTTTCTTTTCTCATGATTGAGTGTTTTTACGTATATCATCAGAAGAAAGCCCTTTACCATTTTCAATATCTGTGGCTGCTTCTTCGAGAATAGCTGTCATCTCCTTTTTGGTCAATGGCTCTCCTTGTGCACTAAAAGCAACTATCTGTTCTTCCTCTGCTAAGTAGTTCTGAAGCATGGCATACATGGCTCGTAAAATACGATCATCTGCACGCTCAATATGCTCAATCAGGCATAGATACAAAAGCAGATTTCTCTGAAAAGAGAAAAGAAAATACATTGCCATCCTTACTTGTAGTAGCAGTTGATACAATTGCCTTTTCATTTTCTAATCATGGACAACTATAAAGGAGGTCTGTTTGTAGGAAGTGCAGGATTATTCAAGATGTATTGTGATTTCCTTCTCTTTTATTCTATCACCAATATCTCCTTTTATCGTTTTGATAAGCACTAATCCTTCACAAAAGACTGTGTGAAATAATTATCACCCAGCAGTATTTTGATATAATATATGCCTGGTGGCAATGCTGATACAGACAACTCCACTGTGTCGTCAGCCTGCAAGTACCAGGATTTAGACAATACTTCCTGTCCATTTACATTATACAATTGGCAGTTCAACTCACCTTCTGAGAAACCGGAGCAGGCTATTGAAAGCTCACTTTTTGTCGGATTAGGGTATATAGAAATGTCAGTAAGACGTTTTCTTTCTACAGATACGACCTGACTGTATGCATAGCTTCCGTTCAGATCAACCTGGCGAAGGCGGTAGTAACTGATACCATTCAGAGGTGTCTCATCTATAAAATTATAGTTACTCAATACTTGTGCATTACCCACTGCCTGAACTCTTCCTAGTGACTCGAAGCTGATCCCATTTGAACTCCTTTGAATATCAAAATAATCATTGTTGAGTTCACTGGCTGTTTGCCATAAAAGTTCTACTTCTTCCGGGTAGTTGATGGCTTCAAACTCTATTAACTCTATAGGCAAATTGGGTGTACCTCTAAGCCAGAACTCTGAAAAATCATTGACTTTTATTTCAATGAAATTGGCATTGAAGTCCTGACCATACTGTTCTCCAGTCAAAATTATATTATCTGTAGCATCTGAAAGGTCAAGTATATCATCCTCACTTGGGCCTGAATACTTGGTAACACTGATGCTCTCTAAGGATTCTACGTCGTCAGTATCGTTGTTATTCATTGCGGCAGCAATGTCTAAAGCTGATAATTCATCATCCGTGAAATAAAACCTGAGCAGTACTTCGGAGTCTGGTATATTTTCCGTGCTAACTTTATAATGGCGCTGCATATAAGCTGTATTCATACCATCAAAAAAATAGTCGATAGGTTGGTTGTCAATATAAAGATTAGCAGAAATAGCACCTAGGTTATTGCCGAGTGGATGAACAGAAAGCAATACTTCCCCATTGGTATTGGTTAAATGCTGCCATCCGGGAAGAATAGATTCGCATATACCTTCATTGATGTCGCTTGCAGCCGGTATGCCGGATACTACACAAAGAGGAAACAAGCAGCCAGGACCATTTGTAAAACCATCATCTGCCACTAACATGCCGGGTTCGCCAGGGCAGTCTGATGCCAGAAAACCTGTGCATGGAGTGAATGGACCACATGCTGTATATGTTTGATCCTCGAATGTAGAACCTGTTTCAAAGCACATATTAGGTGTGACCCATGTTTTATCGTATTTAAATTGTACCCTGAAAAGCGGTCTGGGAACATCTGTAACCATATCAGAGATACAACTACCTCCAAATAATTGCTGCCAGAATATACTGACACGACTGGGCGTATTATCGGTTAATCGTGGAGCTTCATAAACATTTGCTCCGGCGAAAACCGGATGTTCAAGGCTTAAGAGATAATCAGAAGTTCCATAAAATATCTCAAGATTTTCTGAATCTGTTACATTGCTGCCAAAAGACTCATTATAGTTCAGGTATATTTGCCCCGAACCCATTGTGAATGCATCTTGTGGAGCATCGCATGAGATCATTATATCTGCATGGTAGAAGGTATCGGTACCAACTATTACCATTGGATCAACATTGTCAAAAGAAAAAGTAACATTCAATTGTGCTGATAGAGAATTGCAAAATAAGAGGCTATATACCAGGGCTATAAGTGTATGTGTCTTAAGATGTTTCATAGCAATGATTTATTTGGTTTTGGTAAATTGTTTAATTATTAAAGTTACACCTTTTTTTGTATATAACTCAATAAAATAAGTTCCAAGTGCATACTTTTTTACGTTCACATCAATTTAGAGCTGTCCGCTTCCAAGCAGAAAATTATCAGCTTGTGTTGCTGAATTAATCAAAATGTCAAGCTCCAGATAGGCTGATCCGTCGGAGTAAGTGATCTCGGAATTAGCTATAGTACAAGACACATTTTGCTGTGTAAATAGCAGGCTTGGAATTAATAATATAGAAATTAAAGTAATGATATATTTCATGACTGTTAAATAATAAAGTCTAATAATTGATTAAAAGCTGGTCAGCTCTGTAATTGCAAAACTGACCAGCATTGTAAATTTTAATATTCAAAAGATGCGCCTCTTCCAATATTAGGATACACATAACTTTGTATATCACTGTTTTGTACTTCTCCGTTTAGATTGATGTCCTCTGGTCGGTAACCAGGCAGACCTATTATAGGGAATATGGCATTTAAATCTGAATTTTGTACTTGCCCATTGCCATCAGCATCTCCACTGAACATACCAAAATAACCATCTGTAAGGTCGCTGATGCCATTGATATTGCCATATGCGACTGAGCTGGACTGTGTGAAATCGACGGTCAGTACTCCATTGTTTATGGCAATTTTTTCAGCAGTCATTAAGCCTACATGGTTTCTGTGATAGATGGCGATGTAGACTGAATCGACTGAACCTTCAAGGGATAATCCTGGTAAACTGCCGTTTGGAGCGACTAATTGACCATTATCCTGGAGTAAGGCAGCAATTGTATCTATTACTGTGGTATTGTCTAATTCTGTGCGTACTGTGAGCAATACCCAATCCACAACATCTGAAGGCATAGTACTGACATTTTCTGAACCGGAATAGTTCCAGGGAGCAGTATTGTAAGGCTGCATATCAGACAATAAATCACCATCATTCAAAATTGTATTCATAATACCATTGCCTTCATAGGCGCCTTGTAATAAAAGTTTTGCATCAAGACGTGTATCAGTCATGTCAATAGTAATAGTTACAATATCAGTACTGGCAGCAAAGCCATCACTAACCGATAATAAGAATGATAATTCTTCGCCGTCATTAGCTTCCGTAATGCTAAAAGAAGGTGTCGGACTATTTTCATCATCTAAGGTAATACCCGTAGGCGGATACCACTGGAAAGTTAATGGATCACCATCAGGATCGAATGAATTACTGGCATCCAGCATATAAGTAGTTGGTGAAGTTACTGTAATATCCTGTCCGGCATCGGCTATAGGAAGTGCATTGCTACCTTCCTCAATTTGCCAGGTGATATAATTGACATCATTACCTGCAATACCGCTTGAATATTTATTGACTAATGTCATGTCTATACCGAGCGAGTAAGTGCCAGGCAAGATATTGACTGATTCAAAACCTGTTATTTGATAAGTTGTTCCTGATGCGATATCTACATTTAAGCCAGCGGCACTTATTACTGAATTATTAAACAAAAGAACCAATGTTTCGTCCAGAGCAGCATCGCTTAAAAGTTGGTCAGAGAACACAAATTCCATAGTATTGGGATGTGCTGTTAAAGTTTGCTCTGCTTCAAAGTTCCATGTGCCGGTAAGAGCTGATTCATCAATGTATATAGGTAATTCCTGACTGACTATATTGGCATTATCATCGGTCACTGAAATACTGAGAGCTGTATTTCCACCTGTATCAAATAAGGTCGGAATACTTACGGGGCCTGCTGATACATCACTTAGAGTAGCGATTAAAGTATAGACTCCGTTATCGACTTGATAAACTTCAATAACTTGTGCATATTCATTGATCGTAAACGAAACACTGAGGTCTTTAGTCGCCGTGATAGCATCTGATGAAGAATAGCCCATATCGGGACTAATAGAGATATTAGAAATTGCCATTGATGAAGCCCTATTCACCGTCCATGCAGTTTCTTCTATTCCTGTACCAACATTACCTGCCAGGTCGGCTACTTTAGCCATATCCACCCGGAAAACATAGTCACCATCAGGATAGGTCAGTTGTTCAAAGCTTTCCATTTCATACCAGGTATCATTTACAATATTAACAGGTACATCGGATATATCCAGTTCAATTCCGTCCCACCAAAGTTCCAGAGCACTGGTATCTACAGGAATAATAGCCTCGTCAAAATTCATGGTCATACCTGTATAATGCTGGGCATCAAGTCCACTATCATTAAAACGTAGCAGATTAACGAGCTCAGGCGCAGCAGTATCCAATATTAGCGTAAGCGGTTGTATAGCAAGTCCAAAAACATTATCTGCCGAACGAATGCCTGTCAGATCAATTTCCAGTAAATACTCTCCATCAAGATTGATAAAACTGCCTAATCCTGTAAGTCGGAACAAGGTATTATCAACATTATATGGTGTAATCGTGAGTGTTCCATTCTGTTCCATTCCATTTTCATCATAAATAGTAAACCTGTCGGCTGTTACAGTAGAAATGTCAAGTGGCATATTAAACAACACATCCAGCTGATCGTAAGCATTACTAATATTATTTTCAGGTACACCGATAAACTGCTGAATAGCAGGTACGGAGAGGAATTGCGTCCAACTAACCTGTTCGCCAACCAGTCCAAAAGTACCAGTCATATCCTGTATGCCTGCTGCCTGAGTTGTGAATACATAGTACCCATTTCCTGTAGTGAGTGCAGAAATATCTATGTCATAAGTCACGGAATCAATTTCGGTGATGACGATTGAATTATCTGCAATATCAGCTCCTCCCTGGAATGTTAACATTAAATCATCTACCTCAAAAGATGAATCAATAATATCTTCACTAAAGGTGACCGTAAGGTTCGTTACCTGATCTGAAGAAACCTGTGTTGGGGCGCCATTGATGTCTACCACAAAAGGAGGATTTGGGTCTTTGGGACTCCAAACTACGGTATACATAACCTCATCAAAAGTATCGAAATCATCCACAAAATGGAATTTATCCTCGTACACGGGTTCCTGGCTATCAGGGAGTGTAACATGAGTTAGCCAGGCATTTTTCAATGGAATTTCCTGACCATCACTATTTCTGGTAACACTAAGTATTTCAAAATTACCATTACCCGGATCATCCAGTTTAATATAATTCCAACCTTGTGCAGAAGGATCAACATGTAGCGTCGTAGTATTTCCTGCTGCCAGTATATTGCCTGTGAAAAATCCATTTTGTGCTTCAAAGACATCGTAGATAAGATTACCCTGTGATAAATAAATAGCATCAGGCGTTTCATTGGCATCTTGAATTTCATTGACAAGAAAATCATCAATGCCATCTTCTTGAGTATAAACGGATACTGTCTGAATCAGTTCGTGTAATTCTACGCCACTGATAAGACTGAGATCGGGATTGCCATAACTACTAAGGTGAACCAGATTTGTCTCATAGCTTATAAAATGTCCGAGCAAAGTACTGGTAAAATACCATTGTCCGATTTTTGTACTCAATGGGTCTATATCACCAAAAGTAATATTAGTCAGTCCTAATGTAGCTGGTTCGCCTTGTAAATTTGAACCAATGAGGCTGAAATTAATCGCTAAACCATCTTCATTGCCCACTATTTCAGGTTGTGCAGATTCTATGACTACACCTCTTGCCGTTCCATAGCCGTTATTTTCGATCATCACAGCGAGGTCAGCCGGAAGAATTGGTTCAACAGAGCTGGTAAGTGGATCATCGCCATAAATATCTCGCTGCATAAAGTAGTGCAGATAAAGGTCGGGGCTTGGATTGACTTGAAGTACAGCAGGAATAAGCGGAACAGTAACCATTAATCCAGTGAAGGGGTCTAAATACGAAATGGTACCACCAAAAGAATAGCTGATGGGGACTGTTGGAGCTGCTGCTGGCTCAGGAATAAACAATATACTTGCTGTTCCTTCTGACTGCGCAGCTAACTGCCCTGTGCCGTCGATATTTGTTAATTGATTAAAACCAATTGGCTGAATTTCAAATAAATCATTACTCAAAACACCATCAGGATTAAGAATTTCCAGATTAAGGTATAATGAGTCGATCATACCAGTTGGGTGTCCGTTTGATACGCCTAATGTACCCTCAAAGGCTTCTCTGGTCATGGTGAGTTCCTGGCTGATTTGGATAGTAACTGAAGAGCATACACCACTTTGGGCTTCATCAGTTTGTTCTAATATAGCATCTACTGACTCTGTATGCATATCCTCAACCGACTGGTAGCCACGATTCAGGGCATAGTCATTGACTTCCTGAATTTGTTCAACATGTATACTTAATGAATCCTGATCCACAATGTTCGGATAGGTTGCATTAGGTGAAAATACACCATTATCCCATGCTTCTACTGTTTGATTCCATCTTACGATAAAAGCATTGATGTCGAATGCTGCAATATCATATCCCTGCATAGCAGTATAAATCTCGTCGGCATCAATTTCACTTATAGGGAGTTGGTTGTCAACAAAAGGTGCTACAACAGCCGTAAATTCGGCTATATTATCATTATAAGTAAGGTCGCCAAAGAATTGCTCGAGCCAGGCAAGTCTTGCTTCATAGGCAAGTGTAGCCTGATAAATATCTTCTACAGCCTGTTCTACAATAGGAGGAATATAATCAGTAGAAGAACTTGTAAACGATGACCAATCGTCTTGGAATCCGCTACCTACCGAGGTAGTAAAACAAGTTTCAAAAGCCTCAATGATACCTAAAGCACAACCAAGAATAGGGACAAAACCCAAGCCACAACCCACGGCATTTCCTATTGTGATGCCACCATCAAAGGCAAAATCTTCCACACAACTTGCCACTCCTGCACCAACAGAGGTAGGGGGAAAACAACCACCACCTGCCAGGGCAATATCAATAAGACATTCCTGACAACTAGACTGCTCGTAAACGGGAGGTGTGTAATTCCCTGGGCCACCACCACCACCAGGGCATCCTGGGCATGGATTGAAGGTGCCACCACCGCCACCACCGCCGCCCCAATCCCAGCCACCACCGGGAGGGCCTGAGCAGATTCTGCCTTCATAATTAAATAATTCTCCTCCTTGTTGCCACAATCCATTTCCTCCACAATAATACCAGTATGCAGTAAAGGCAAAATCACTACAATTACCACTCAAACTAACGTTTTCAAGACCACTATACTGGCTTTGTTCCATGCCCAAAAATTCAGATATGGAACCGATGTTGTCGAACTGATTCTGCCCGATTAGGCCTTCACTATCTCTTCGTTTCATCAATACAGGAACCTGAATGGCTTGTTGTGCCAGTAGGTCAGTTGGTGTATAGTTGGTAATGAATTCATATTCAGGATCATTGGTTGGGAAATTAAGTTCCACATCATTAGCTGTAATTAATCCATGATTGGTCAGTGTAGCATAGAAATTATATGTTTCGCTGCCAAATAATTGCGGCATACTGTCGGGAACTTCTATGGTTACAACAGGTACAGGAACATTGGTTTCAAAATTCATGACCAGATCAATCTGATATGAATCTTCTATTTCCGTTGGTTCTACCTGCCAGGTAAATGAGATTGCCTGATAGTTGAGAAAGACTGTTTCGGTAATAGTTGTACCCGGTAATATGGTTATTGCATTATTGTAACCATCGTGACTTTCTGCCTGAACAACAAGTCTCAGTACGCCTTCAGGGAGTGCATCGGCTGCAAAAAGTCCATCCGCATCGGTATAACCGCTAGCATATACTTCGCCTGTGAAATAATGCCTGATTTCTACATAAGCATTTTCTACATGTGGTGCATCTTCTGTGAAATAAGTGTATTGGTCTATTACATCTACGATAAGCCCACCTGTCTCATCAGATACTTTTTCTATGGTGTAAGGAATAGTGAGATAGTTGGCATTGGTCGTATTAATGACTATTGTACCACTCGCAGGTGTATTAAGAGGCAAATCAGGACTTGGTATGAACTCTATGATAACCAGTGCTTCTTCACCAGGTTCGATAGAAGGCATGATCGGTAATGTAATCAATGACATAAAACCTACCTCTGGCAATTCTACGCTGATATCTCCTGTTGCGCCTTCTCCATTATTGAATATTCTCAGTTCGAGTTGATTGGACTCTGTCTGGGAAATTGTACGATTAATGACCGCAACATCAGAGCTGATATAGCCTTGCTGGGCTTGGCAAAAATAGTAGGCGATGAGTTCCTCAGAAGCATTTTCATCGCTTGATACAATTAATGGAATTTCCTGATAATTACCAATAGGGGAGACCTCCGTACCCGTAAGCTGGAATGGAACCTCAAAGCTTGAATTACCAGCTAATGTAGGAATAGATTCAAAACTTAATGTTACTCCTGAAGGGAGTGATACACTGCCTATAGTAACATTATTAAGCGGAGTACTGCTTAAGTTTTCTACGCTAATAGTACCATTTAAGGTTTCTCCTAATAGTATTTCCCAGATCAGATAATTATTATTATTGATTTTTACGCCGAGAATATCAAATTCATCTTGTACATCGGTGGCATTTAAACCAGGGAAGGAAGCGCCTACAATATAATCTCCGCTTTCATTTGGAAGCGGTTCAAAGGTAGTACTATAGTCACCATTTTCATCTGTAGTGACTACGATCTCTCTTCGCAGAGTATTTTCTGTGATGATATATACTTCTAGTTCTGCATTGGGATAGGGGGCGCCGTCACGTATAGAAGAACCAGTTATTTCTATGCTACTTCCCTGTAAGAATGTAGCGGCATCTACCATGGCTATACCTTCATAATCGGGTTCTATTTCTACAGAAACTGGCGATGAGGTATTATTTAAGTATTGGATTTCTGTTAAAGTGAAATCTGGATTTATCTGGAAGAGCAAGTTATACATCCCTGGCTCATAAGGTGCTGTAGCCACATCCCATATTTCTATCTCCGATTGCAATGGGTTGATTGATGATATATTCTCCCAGATCAATATCATTATCATCTAAAATCAGATTCTCGGACAAATAAGCACTTAAGACAACACCACTGGCAGCATTTGAAAAACCACTGTTCGCTACATAAGCTCTGAATTGGAATGATTCCAAAGCTGGTATAACAGTTTCCATTAGAACTACATCAGTAACTTCAAGGTCAGGTTTGTTAATATCAGTCACGATAACCCAGATAATACCTGGTGAAAAACCTGAAGCACTTGCCTGAATCGTCACCTGTTGATTCCCATCAGGAAGCGCATCCGATTCTGTACTAATAGGAATCTCAACGGAAGATTGACCGGCAGGAATGGTAACCGAAGGAGGAAGGATAAGCTCCGTTTCATCTGAAGAAGACAGTGTTATTTCAAGCGGATCATTCGTGGGGGTATTTCGTTCTATAGTGAGTGTTCCGGCATTTGCTGTACCTTCTGCAAGTGATAATGGATTAACATAAAGCGAGAGTGTAGCTCCATCATTGTCTGCAATAGTTAGCGTATCGCTGAATACCCCTGCACTTGTCGCTGGAGCTGTACAATTACATCCCGAAAATAGTACAGCGGCTGTTATTTCTACATTGGTAAAACCTCCTGCTTCCACTTGGTTATTATCCAGCACACCAATATAAAAGGTCTTAGTCATTTCTCCAGGACCAAGCGGTACGGTAGAAGGTAAGTAAAGCGTATTAGAAATACTGGTTGCTATATCTACAGACAGCACATTATCGGCATCACCGAGTCGTGTGATGACACCTTGTGTAGCGTATAATCCGGCAGATTCTGAAATCGTATCTAATGTAACTTCAAATGTAATGGCAGGAATATCATTATCATTAGTCAATACAAACGAAGCATTAGCAGGTACAAGTCCTGCTGCACCTGCTGTGATAGTAATTGTTTCATCAGGTTCTGCAATCTCATCATCAGGCAAAGTAACTTGTACATTTGCCATTGTCATGCCAGGAGGGATAACAACCGGTGTAGGAAGAGGTACATCATCTGTTGAAGAAGAAATGATATTGATAAACAATGAATCCGGCGATGAGAAATCAGTGATAATATCGAAGCTAAGTACTTCGCCTTCTGCAACCGTAGCTGGTAAATTAGCAATAGATATCGTTGGGATTTCGTCATCTATCAACAAGAACTGCTCTGAATCAGGAGTAAAGCCCGAAGCACTTGCTGTAATATCTATATCCAGATCGCCTTCCAGATCAGTATTCTGAGTAGAATAAATATAAAATGTTCTACCTGCCTGTCCTGCACTGATCGTAACCTGTGCCGGGAAATTGAATCGTGTTGGTTCATTTAGGTTAATATCTACTGTTTGGCTACTGATTATTGAGCCACTCCGTGTTACGGTACAGTATAAGTAACTTCCTTCATTAACTTCATCGTTTGCTATAGTCAGAAAAAGAATACTTTCAATATTCCAGGGCTGACTTTCAATAGCTATGTTATTGAGTGTTGCTAATGGAATTTCCAGAATATTAGGGAAAATTTCAACAACAAATACACCTTGATTGCCAATGTTCAGGCCGGTAGGCAGATTGAAATCATAAGTACGATTATAAAATGTTCCTGACTGAAGCGTATCTGTACCATCATAATCAAACTGCCCGACTAAGGTTCTGTTTTGTCCGCCTGGTGCTTGTATATAGACCTTCTCTGTCCAATCTGCGACTGCTGCTCCATCACCTATGTTGCCAATGACCCAGGAAACGGTAGCAGGATCACCAGGTTGTACCGTAGTTAATCCAGAGTAAACGCTGCTTACCTGTAAATCAGGTAATTCGGGCAATGGATTAACAGTAATCGTTATTGAGGCAGAAGCCTCACAAGCATTATCATCGGTACCTGTTACCTGATATATTTGTGTTTCAAAAGGTGCTACCTGAAGCGTTTCGCTATATGGATTTTCGCCTTCTAGTTCACCACTCCATGCATAGTCTGTTGCTCCGCTGGCTGTCAGGGTCAGGGTGTCCCCATAGTCAATTGTAGCATCTGGCGAAACGACCAGATCAACTGGTGGATAAGAAATTACCTCAATGGAAGTCGTATCATTAAAGATCAATTCGTCTGTGGTGAGCAGTGTGTAGGCAGAAATGGTATAAGTGCTATCCTGTATCAAGGTCACCGGAGTAGCGAATGTATGTTCAAGAGTGAATCCGGGAGCAATTGATTGATTTATAGTTTCAACAACAGGACTGTCATTGCCAAGTTGGTAAGCTACATCGAAACCGGACTGACTAAGGCTACCAGGATTTTTAATAACTATAGTTACATTATCATTGGCTGGTAAATTACAGCCTGTGGTAGGATTGAGAATTTCGATTACGCCAAGATTGTTTTCCAGGCTTGTAAATTCATCTGCCCCAATGTCAGGGTTTAATGGGTTTCTGAAATCTCCATCAATGTCTTCAGGTAAGCCCTCCACAGGTGTCCCTTGCTCACTCAACAACTGTTGGGCGATGTGCAGATCATCATTAGCAATAAATTCAGGATCATAATCGAAAGAATTGCTATCTATATCGGGCCCAACGAGTTGCCAGCTACCGAGGTTGGTTCGATTGCCTTGCAAGTAACCTACTTTACCGCCAGGTGTATAGAAATTATTATAATCAGATGCTGCTATGTTATTGATACTTTCTGCATAAATGGCATAACCACCACCTATGTTAGCGAAAATATTATTTTTAAGATTATTGTAATTACCACTTAGATAAATGGCTCGTCCTGCAGTAGCTTCGTTTGAAGTTACCAGAATGTTATTGTGGAAAATGTCTGTGTAATAACTGTTGGCGTATAATCCATAAGTTGTACTGACACCTCCAATAGTGATGAAATTATTACCAACAAGTCCATGTAAACTGGCGTTTGTATTACTGGTAGACAAATTTATACCATAAGTAGCATCGTCAAGTGTTAAAGTATTGTCTACAATTTGAAAATCTTCCCTAAGACTATTCAATTGCATACCGCTATTCATGCTTCCTGTGGCAATTATATCGTTTGAACGAATGATAGGAGCTATGTAATAATATAAAAGTATAGCATAATTAGTCTGTTCCAGAAATAGATTCTCTTCTATGATAACATTAGTAGAATAATTGATATTGCCATTGTAATAACCATAATTACCACCATAAAAATGATTTTCTGTGATTTGCAGATCATCAACAAAATTATCTACACGAATAGCCATATAAGGACTGGAAAAATGACAATTATTGATATACACGCCTTCATTCACACCAGATAAGGTCATACAATAACTTACATTGCTATAAGTTTGCTCAAAAGTTAAATATCGGAACTCTATATGATCTGTGCTATCCAGGTGAATGATTATATTGCCATAATCGTTCGAGGCATTGTTTATAACCACACTCGTACTATCTTGACTTTCAGACTGAAAAACAATCCGGTCATTGGGAGAAGCTCCTGCAATTTGATTAATTTCAACATTCTCCTGATAAGTACCATCTTGTATATTAAAAGTAACATCACCTACAACACCGCCACGTTCAAGTGCTTCTACAGCTTCCGCAATTGTTTCGAAGTCAGCATTATTTGTCCCAATAGTGTAAGTACCAATAAGTGCAGCATACATGTCATTGACTTTCAGCGTATCATTGTCGCTGTAGCTGTCGGACTGCCCGTTAGGATTGCCGACCCATATCTTGAGGTCATAAGGTTCGGCAACATCAAACTGATAAGAACCTGCAGAAACATTGGCAGAAGTACCGGAGGGGATATTACCCGTCCAATTGATTTCCCGAATGGTGTCTGAATTCATTGACCAACTGATGGTTGCAGCAGTTAGTGGTGTAGTAAAATTATTAACGACATTAATGATTATTTCATTGGTTCCCTGTGGGAAAGGGCTAATAGGTGCTACTAAATTCACAATTCCTATATCATCAAAAGCAGTTGGCGATTCGTCGGCACCAATATATGGTGAGAGGGGGTTACGGGCTTCTCCATCAATATCTTCGGTGACACTTGCTATTGGCACGCCAACGGCCAGCAAAATATTATTAGTATGTAAATCATTGGTCGCCTGAAATAAAGGATCAATAGTAATAGAATTATTATCTTGCTGAGTGGTAAATTCTAGCGTAGGAAGGTCAATAATATCAACATTATCCCAACTACCTAAAGAGGCGCCCTGGCTAACATAGTAGTCGTTATAATCCTGAACTAAGCCTGTTGTTGTATAGCCTTGTATTGCGTAGCCGCCACCCTCATGAATGAAGATATTATTTCTTATATTAGATTGGTCACTATACCTATGGTAAAAAGCTTCATAGCTACTTGCGCCTGTTGTTAATACACTATTGAAATAAACGTCTGTATAATCTGCATCTCTCAAATATAGACCATCTCCAGCAGTAGAAATGAAGTTATTAATTACAGTAGAACGTTGATCTGCGTTGCCAATATTATTTATGTACAGACCAGTATAGGTGTTGCTAACATATATCTGGTTGTTTTCTATGTGAGCATCAGGAGTATTAATAACCTGCATACCTGTGTATCTTACATCAATAATATTCCCGATGATTTCTACCGTGTTATCACTGTATTGTGTATAAATTCCAGCACTTCCATTTGGATTGTTGAGACTATTATTATGGATAATCAGGCTATCAGGATTATAGCAATAAATTTCAAAGCCACTACTGGTATGGTTGCTATTAATCGTATTCTCAGCAATAATGACATTATTGATATTACCACTATACAAATAAATAGCATCACGGCAATTGTTGAAGTCATTATTTATAAAACGTAAATTATCACCGCTTTCATTACTGTAGCTATAAATTGCTGAAGCATTATTTCCATTAAAAACACAATTAGCAAATTCAATGTTATCGGTATCGCCAGTTAGTCTGAATATTATATTATAACTATTGCCCAATGGCTCGAAAGTCAGATGTTGTAAACTAATATTATCAGTACCATTCAATCTTCCGACATAATAATAATTACTGTTATATGGGGAATCGTATTGTATGACAACATCTTCGGCATTATTGGTTTCGGCTTTGAAAGTGACCTTGTTGAGGGCTGAACTTCCGGTAATTTCACCTAAGTAAAACTGATCATCGTAAGTACCACTTCGGATAAGCATTTGCACTGAATCCCTTACTCCTCCAAAATTAAGTGCTTTTCGTGCAGCAGCTAAGTCTGGAAAATCAGGAGTAGTGCCACCTACGGTAAAATCGCCTGCCAGAGTTGTATAAAAATTATTGACGACTATAGTGTCATCACTATAATCAATATCAGTCATCTCATTAGGAGCGCTTGACCATATTTGAATTTCGTACTCTACTGTCTCGTCGAATTGATAATTGCCCAATGTAACATTTGTTGTATCTCCAATAGTTAAGTTGCCTGTCCATAAAACAGGTGGCTGAGCGACTCCATTGACCATCCAATACAAGGAATCGGCAGCCAAAATGCTTGGTCCACTATTCAATAAAGATACAGTAACAGGATAGGTTCCCGGATTTATTGGTAATGTAGGGGCTGCGTATAATATACCTGCATTATCTCCAGTTGGTATAAATTCATAAGCGCCTATATCTGGGGGAGTGCTGCGGGTGCTGCCCTCAATATCAATTGTATAATCAGTTAAAGTATAGCCTGCTTCGTCGAATAATGCCTGATTGGGACGAAGGTCAGTGCTGCTAGTATATATTGGGTTAGCGGCAATAGAATTAGAGTCTAACATAGTAGCAGACTGCCAATCAGGGAATGTAACGATGTTGCTGTTATTCCAATTGCCTATACTAGCACCAGAACTATAATAGGCATTGTGGTCCTGTGTTAGGCTGGTAGATGTATAAGACAGAACAGCATAACCATCTCCTTCATGAGAAAAGATATTATTGCGAATATCGGTATAATCAGAATATCGCTGATAATAAGCTTCATAGCTGCTTGCGCCGGTTGTTAATACGCTATTGAAATAAACGTCGGTATAATCGGCATCTCTCAGAAACAGACCGTCTCCCTGCGTAGAAATGACATTGTTAATTACAGTAGAACGTTGATCTGCGTTGCCAATATTATCTATGTACAGACCAGTATAGGTGTTGTTAACATATATCTGGTTGTTTGCTATGTAAGCATCAGGAGCATTAATAACCTGCATACCTGTGTATCTTACATCAATAATATTCCCGATGATTTCTACCGTGTTATCACTGTATTGTGTATAAATTCCAGCACTTCCATTTGGATTGTTGAGACTATTATTATGGATAATCAGGCTATCAGGATTATAGCAATAAATTTCAAAGCCACTACTGGTATGGTTGCTATTAATCGTATTCTCAGCAATAATGACATTATTGATATTACCACTATACAAATAAATAGCATCACGGCAATTGTTGAAGTCATTATTTATAAAACGTAAATTATCACCGCTTTCATTACTGTAGCTATAAATTGCTGAAGCATTATTTCCATTAAAAACACAATTAGTAATTTCTATATCATCTGTGCCATTAGCCAATTTGAATATAATATTGTAATTATTGCCTAATGGCTCGAACGTTAGGTGTTCAAACTTAATATGGTCTGTTCCATCCAGCTTAAACAGATAATAATCATTACCATTATAAGGAGCATCATATTGTATAATGACATCTGAAGCCTCACCACTTTCCGATTGAATCGTAATGGTATTGCTTGTGGATGCGCCTATTATTTGCTCAATACTTATTTGCTCTTCGTAAATGCCTGGTCGTAGATTGAAAACGACACTGGAACTGATACCATTTGCTGTCATATCTTGTATGGCTGCAGATAGTGTAAGGTAGTCAGGGGTGTTTCCGCCAACAGTATAAGTACCTGCAAGTTGTTGGGTAAAAGCAGGAAAAGCTAGTAATAATAAGAAAGATGTTGTGGATATTAAAGTTTTCATAGTGTTGAAGTTTATAATTTTTATTCAGGTATTTAGAAACTAAGTGCTAGGACAAAATTAAGTTATGTAAAAAAGTTCTTTGAAATATTGACAGA
>JAHDFX010000126.1 GCA_020627965.1 Saprospiraceae bacterium
ATGTCGATTTACATTTGACTGATAAAAGCAAAAACCAATACGGAGTATTGTAATATGTGCATATATTTTAAAAAAACGACCATCAATCAAACACATATAACCAAATTGACAATAATCTGTTATTATAATGACTTAACTTTACACTTTGAAACAGACAAAAGAATTAATTAAGAATAATGGCAAGAAGACATGGGCGTGAGCCAGTTGAAGATGAGTTAAAAGGTAAGCTAACCAGAGAGAGTTTTCAGGAAGCCCTGAAAATTTACAGATTCATTTTACCTTATAAATGGCATTTTATTGGAGGAATGATCCTGCTTGTAATAGGGGGAGGCGTTTTTGTATTTGTTCCCAAACTGATTGGGGAAATGGGAAATGTGGCGACAGATAAGGATAAGGCTAATTGGTCATTTACCTTAAACCAATTAGGGCTTATGTTGGGCGGGATAGCTATATTTCAGGCATTATTATCCTATCTAAGGATTATTCTTTTTACAGTCGTTAGTGAAAATGGGATGGCTGATTTACGTAGTCGCGTATTTCAAAAATTAATAACACTTCCTATTTCGTATTATGACGAGCGTAGGGTAGGGGAGATGACCAGTCGTATTACCAACGATGTATCTACTTTGGCCGGCATGTTATCATCAACATTGGCACAATTTGTTCGACAAATCGTCACGCTAATAGGTTCTGTCATCATGATCGGCTTAATGTCCTGGAAACTTTCGCTGATTATGCTATCTATTCTTCCTCTAATTATTTTGCTGGTGATGTTTGTTGGTAAACGGGTTCGTAAACTATCTAAAACTCGTCAGGATGCTTTAGCGCAGAGTAATGTTATTGTGGAAGAGAATTTACATTCTATTCAAATCGTAAAAGCTTTTGTTAATGAATTTTTTGAGAAAGTTCGTTATGAAAATATGCTGGACGATGTAGTTACTTCAAGTATGCGTTTGGCGAAAGCCAGAGGGTTTTTAATTGTGATTATTTTTGGAATGTTGTTTGGCGCACTGTTTTTTGTGGTTTATATGGGCATGTTGATGGTGCAAAATGGCGATTTATTACTAGGAAACTTCCTTTCTTTTGCCATGTATACAATGGTTGTGGCTGGTGCCATTGGCTCATTAGGAGGAATCTATGAGCAGATTTTGACGGCACTTGGAGCGACTGAACGAGTTCGTGAGATATTATCTGAAGAATCAGAATTGGAAGTAAAACCAATAGCTTTAACAGATGAAACTCGTTTTGATGGCGATATAGAATATAGGAATATTGAATTTAACTATCCATCACGCTCAGATGTAGAGGTCTTGAAAGGAATTAATATAAAAATAAAAGCTGGACAGAAAGTGGCTTTTGTAGGAGCTAGTGGTTCTGGTAAGTCCACTTTAGTTCGTTTGTTACTGCGTTTTTATGATCCATGTACAGGGCAATTAATGGTTGATGGAAAAAATGCCAATAATTATGACTTGGATATTTACCGAAGCAATATGGCAATTGTGCCTCAAGAAGTCGTCTTATTCGGCGGTACGATTCGAGAGAATATCCTTTACGGAAAACCTGGAGCAAGTGATGAAGAAGTGATAGAAGCAGCTCAACAGGCCAATGCCTGGGAATTTATTAGGACTTTTCCTGATGACTTGGATACAATAGTCGGCGAACGAGGGGTGAAATTATCTGGCGGACAGCGCCAGCGTATTGCCATTGCCCGGGCTATACTTCGCAATCCATCTATATTATTATTAGATGAGGCTACATCTTCATTGGATGCTGAATCAGAAAAAGCTGTTCAGGATGCTTTAAATGTATTGATGGAAGGACGAACATCTATTATTATTGCGCATCGCCTGGCAACGATCCGGGAGGTAGACTGTATTTATGTGTTAGATAAAGGGCAGGTTATTGAGCAGGGAACACATACAGCTTTGTCCATGGTTCAAGATGGAGCCTACAGTAATTTGGCAAAGTTGCAATTTGAGATAAGTATGACTTAGTACATTGTAAATTATGCTTAAATAATAGTCGAAACGCCTTGTTGTAATTTATCTAAATTCACTTCAAAACCTCCTATAATAGTGGCAATTACATCGCCTAACTGCGAACAACTGTACTCGATTGCTGGGTTAATATCTGGTGTGCCAATACCTTTGGTCAGGCAGTGTCCAATAGCGTTTCCGATAGTCAATGCTTCTTTGTACAAACCCATAGATTGCAACATCAGTTCCACTGATTTTATAGTCGCTATAGGATTGGCAATATCTTTTCCTGCTGCCTGAGGATACGAACCATGAATAGGTTCAAATAAAGAGGTTTTTTGACCTACAGAAGACGAAGGTAGCATCCCTAAAGACCCAACTAGTACACTCGATGTATCTGATAATATATCTCCAAACATATTGCCCGTAAGGATAACATCAAACTGTGCTGGTGCTAATACTAATTGCATGGCAGCATTGTCTACATACATAAAATCCAGGCTTACTTCAGGGTATTTTTTTGCATAGTCAATTATAGTAGACCGCCAAAGCTGTGAAGTTTTCAAGACATTGGCCTTATCTACCAGCGTTACTTTTTTGCGACGACGCATAGCTGCTTCAAAAGCATGTTTTGCAATACGTTCAATCTCCTTGACCTCATAAGAGCAGGTGTCAAAAGCAGACTTCCCGTCCGCCGATTTACCTTTTTCTCCAAAATAAATACCACCAGTTAGTTCCCGATAGATAATCATGTCAACACCTTCTATGTATTCTTTTTTTAATGGAGAAAGGTGTAATAATTTTTTGTAAGTTTTAACCGGACGGATGTTGCAATATAATCCTAAAGACTTACGAAGTTCCAATAAACCTTGTTCTGGTCTGATTTTAACATCAGGGCTATTATCGTATTGAGGATCTCCTATAGCACCTAAGAGTATGGCATCGGTTTCCATGCAGATTTTTAGTGTCGCTTCTGGGAGTGGAACACCTGTATTTTTAATAGCTTTTGCTCCAATATCTGCATGAAAATATTGGAATTCATGACCATAACGCTCGGCAATGGCATCTAATACTTTCAAACCTTGCGCGATAACCTCCGGCCCAATACCGTCACCTGCCAATACTGCTATTTTTTTCTTCATAATTGTAAGTATTCTAATTCCTTATTCGGGGCTGTCTTTAAAAGAGAACCTGCTCTTTTTCAAATTGTTCTATTTTGTCTTTCAATGTTAACAAATAATCAATATCATCATAACCATTCAACAAACACATTTTTTTATAACTATCAATTTCAAATACCGTTTGCTGATGGGCTATTTCTACGGTTTGTTGTTTTAAATCTACAAGTATTTTAGTTGCAGCGTCTTTTTCTATCTCCGTAAAAATAAGGTGCAGGAAATCATCGGAAACCACCAAAGGTAAAAGCCCATTATTGAGTGCATTGCTTTTAAAAATATCAGCAAAAAAGCTGGATATAACGACTTTGAAGCCATAGTCGTAGATTGCCCATACAGCATGTTCGCGGCTCGATCCGCAACCAAAGTTTTTTCCTGCGACCAGTATTTCTCCTTTATAAACTGAATTATTCAGTATAAAATCCTGATTTGGGCTTCCGTCGGCTTTGTAGCGCCAATCACGAAATAGATGATCTCCGAAACCTTCACGAGTAGTGGCTTTAAGAAAACGAGCTGGAATGATTTGATCTGTATCCATATTCTCTATGGGCAGTGGAACAGCTGAAGACTGTATGGTGTTGAATTTTTCCATCCTTGGTTAGCTATACTTAGGAATTTATAGTTCTGATATCTACGATTTTACCGGCTATAGCGCTTGCCGCTGCCGTGAGGGGGCTACCTAAAATAGTTCTTGCCCCAGGACCTTGCCGACCTTCATAGTTTCTGTTGGAGGTAGAAAGGCAATACTCTCCGGGCGGTATTTTATCTTCATTCATGCCAAGACAGGCAGAACAACCCGGTTCTCTGAGTTCAAAGCCTGCAGCCTCTAAAATTTTATCCAACCCTTCTGCTTTTGCTTGCCGCTCTACCTGTTTGGAGCCGGGCACAATCATAGCCTGCACATTGGGCGCTTTTTGTTTATCTTTTACATACTCGGCTACTATCCTAAGGTCTTCAATACGTGAATTGGTACAACTACCAATAAATACATAATTGATAGGTAGACCGACCAGCGGAATCCCGCTTTTTAGTCCCATATAAGCGAGAGATTTTTCTAGTTCCAGCGGGTTGTTAACCTCCTGAACATGGGGAATCGTCTGAGATATTTTGATGCCCATACCGGGGTTGGTTCCATAAGTCAGCATAGGTTCAATGTCTGCTGCATTGAAATGATATTCTTTATCAAAAGAAGCGTCTTTTTCGCTGTAAAGTGTTTTCCAATAATCAAGAGCCTGCTCGTACATAGCACCTTTAGGAGCAAATGGTTTTCCTTTTATGTACTTAAAAGTGGTCTCGTCGGGCGCAATGATCCCGCCTCTTGCTCCCATCTCTATGCTCATATTACAAATTGTCATGCGGGCTTCCATGGATAAAGCTCTAACCGTAGAACCGGCATACTCTATGAAGTATCCGGTTCCACCACTTGTTGTTAGAGTACTTGCTATGAAAAGAATTATGTCTTTGGCGGAAATATCTTTTTGTAATATTCCTTCAATATTGATCCGCATTGTTTTGGGCTTATTTAGTATCAGGCATTGGGTTGCCATAACCTGCTCAATCTGACTAGTGCCAATTCCGAAAGCTACACAGCCGAAAGCTCCATGAGTAGAGGTATGGCTATCACCACATACTATGGTCATTCCGGGTCTTGTAATGCCTAATTCGGGGCCAATAACATGTACGATACCCTGATAAGGATGCCCCAATCCATATAATTCTATATCGTTCAATTTACAATTTTCGATGAGCGTATCTACTTGGTGGCGAGAAAGTTTTTCACTGATGGGAAGGTGTTGGTTGAGGGTAGGAACATTGTGGTCGGCGGTAGCTATGATTTTCTCCTTTCGGAAAATGGGCAAACCCCGCTGTCGTAGCCCGGCAAAGGCTTGTGGACTTGTCACTTCATGGATAAAATGACGATCAATATACAATACATCTGAGCCGCTCTCCAACTTAGAGACTATATGAGTATCCCATATTTTGTCAAATAAAGTTTTCATGTTTAATAAACAATTAAGCATGTGTATGACAAATTGCACAGTTTTATTAAGTTTTGCTCAGTTGTCCACCCCCTGCACCCCCTCCAAAGGAGGACAAAAAGACGTTAATTTCCCCCTTCGGAGGGGGTGCGGGGGGTGGAATGCTGGGAGTTTTTGGGCAATTTGTTATACACACCAGTTAAGCTCTCAATCCTTTTCTTAGATTTGTTTCTAATAAATGTGTCAATTCTATCTTGTTTACTTCCTTTTTTCGATCAGCTAAAATTAAAAACTTCTGATAAATGACATCAAGTTCTGCTTTGGTGAGGTCGTAGCCAACTTGTTTTGCCTTATAGGCTAATGCCGCTCTGCCACTTCTGGCAGTCAGTACAATAATTGAATTGTCTACACCAACATCTGCCGGATTTATAATTTCATAAGTTTCTCGTTTTTTGATTACCCCATCTTGATGAATACCAGAGGAATGGGCAAAAGCATTAGCTCCGACAATAGCTTTATTGGGCTGAACCGGAACCCCCATATTATCAGAAACCAGTCGACTCATATGATTAAGGAGCTTTGTGTTGATATTGGTCTCAAAATTCAAGCTTGCCTGTTGGCGCATAATCATAACGACCTCTTCAAGAGAAGTATTCCCTGCACGTTCGCCAATTCCATTTATAGTACACTCGATCTGAGTAGCCCCATTTTGAATACCGGCAATAGAGTTGGCTGTTGCTAAGCCCAGATCATTATGGCAATGTGTAGATAATATCACTTTATGAATACCCTTTACATTTTCCCTCAGATATTTTATTTTTTTACCATACTCTTCAGGCAGGCAGTATCCTGTGGTGTCGGGGATATTTAGTACTGTGGCGCCTGCGGCTACTGCTGCCTCTAATACTCTGGCCAAATATTCATTCTCTGTTCTTCCTGCGTCTTCTGCATAAAATTCTACATCTTCTACAAAGGATTTTGCATATTTGACTGCTGCTGCCGCTCGCTCAATAATCTTTTCCCTTGTTGTGCGCAATTTGTATTTAACATGAATGTCGGACGTTCCTATGCCTGTGTGTATACGGGGACGACGGGCATGGCGTAATGACTCCGCAGCAACTTTAATATCATTTTCAACAGCCCTTGACAAACCACACACGATAGTTTCCTGAACTATCTGAGTAATCTCCTGAACACTTTTAAAATCTCCCAGACTAGATACAGGAAATCCCGCTTCAATAACATCAACTCCCAATCTTTCAAGTTCTTTTGCTATTTCAACTTTTTGCTCTGTATTGAGTTTACAACCTGGTACTTGTTCACCATCCCGGAGTGTTGTATCGAAGATGTGGATTCGTTTATTTATCATAGCTGCTTTTTAGCTTTTATTTTATTTTAAGGTTGTATTCACGTATCTAAGTTACTTGAATCCTTTTTGACTTTTTGTCCATAAAATTTATGCATTACGACATTTAAGTGTCTATATTTGTTTACAAAAAATTGATTGTCAATTTTATATAAAACTATTTGTTACGATGGCAAAACAGCAAACAGACCACCTGATGCAATTGATTCGGACGCTTACCAAGTCTGAAAAAAGGTATTTTCGTTTGCTGGTCAATAGGAATCAAACTTCAAAAGACATTCTTTTTTTACAATTATTCAATCTGCTGGACAAACAAAAAACTTATGAGGAGAAGGTCGTCTTAGAAAAAATTCCGGGCATTAAAAAACGACAATTATCTAATCTGAAAGCACATTTGTATAAACATTTACTCTTGTCTTTACGCTTACAGTATCGTAGCCAAAATGTAGATATAGAAATTCGGGAACGGATCGACTATGCACGTATTCTATACAATAAAGGCTTATATCGTTCGAGTCTTGAAATACTGGATAAAGCAAAGAGTATGGCACAGAATGCCCATATGAATACCTTATTACTAGAGGTGTTGGATTTTGAAAAACTGATTGAAGGACAATATATTACAAGAAGTATTTCCACACGAGCGGAAGAATTAGCGAACGAAACCCGAAAAGCAACGACTGAACTTGCCCAAATCCATACATTTTCCAATGTATCACTCCAATTATACGGACTGTATTTAAAGCTTGGCTTGGTCAAAACACAGGAAGAAAAAGATCAGGTAAAAACATTTTTTTTCAATAATCTGCCTCCTCATGTTGTAGGAAATCTTGGGTTTTATGAAAAACTTTATTTATATCAAGCTTATGACTGGTATTCGTTGATGTGCCAGGATTTACGTTTGTATTATAAATATTCTCAAAAATGGGTAGACCTATTCGATGAATCTCCCGATATGATACCGATTGAGACCCCATTATACCTGAAAGGCTTACACAATTTGCTCAATTCGCTTTTTATGGTTGGACGTTATGAACGTTTCATCAATACACTGCTGAGGCTGGAGCAGGTTGATGTTAATTATGCGGATAAGCCTAGCACAAATGTAGAAGGTTTGTACCATCTGTTTCTATTTATCCATCGTATCAACCGACATTATATGGAAGGTACTTTTTCAGAGGGCACTCAATTGGTGCCTGAATTGGATATAATGATTAAGGAAAACCCTTATAATTGGGACGATCACCGAATTTTAGTTTTTTATTATAAAATTGCCTGTCTGTATTTTGGCTGTAGTGATTATAACAAAGCCATTGATTATCTAAATATCATTATCAATCAAAAAAATCCAGATTTTAGGGAAGATACACAGTGTTTTGCCCGAATATTGAGCTTGCTTGCACATTATGAACTGGGTAATGAGCAATTGGTGGTATACCAGATCAAATCGGTTTATCGTTTTTTAATAAAAATGGAAGACCTGCACCAGGTGCAACAGGAAATTCTGAAATTTTTACGCAAATTGCCTCGGCTGGATACAAGAGAGTTAAAACACGAATTTATACAACTTAAAAATACGCTGATAGAACTGCGGAATCATCCTTTTGAAAAAAGGCCTTTTGTATACTTAGATTTGATCTCATGGCTGGAAGCAAAGATAACAGGATGTACAATTCAAGACGTGATCAAAAATAATTTTCTAAACAAAGGAAATTAGTAACTGTTGCCATCCTCCAACAAAAGCACTACTTTTGCTCTTTATTTAATGTCAACCAATCTACAAAACATGTCAAAACAGGACGACAGCTTCAAAAAGCTGGTATCTCATTGCAAAGAATATGGATTTATCTTTCAATCCAGCGAAATATATGATGGCTTAGCAGCCGTTTATGATTATGGACCCTATGGTGTCGAGTTAAAAAATAACATCAAGCAGTACTGGTGGGAATCTATGGTCAAAATGCATGAAAATATTGTCGGTATCGACGCCGCTATTTTTATGCATCCTAAAACATGGAAAGCTTCTGGGCATATTGATGCCTTTAATGATCCGATGATTGACAATAAGGACTCAAAGAAACGCTATCGTGCAGATCAGTTGGTGGAAGAGTATGTAGAGAAAAAGGTATTGAAAAAAGCCAATAAAGAAATCGAAAAAGCCAGAAAGCGTTTCGGCGACGATTTTGATGAGGAGCAGTACAAAACCACCAACCCGCGTGTAATGGGGTATTTGGAGAAAGCACAAACTATCACAACACGATTGAATACCTCGCTGACCAATGAAGACCTGGAAGACGTAAAGGCATTAATAGAAGAGCTGGAAATTGCCTGCCCGGAAAGCGGGTCAAGAAATTGGACGGAAGTCCGTCAGTTTAATCTGATGTTCAATACCCAATTAGGGACTATTGCCGGAGAAGCAGGTAAATTATACCTCCGCCCCGAAACAGCACAAGGTATTTTTGTCAATTTTCTAAACGTTCAAAAAACAACACGCCAGAAAATTCCTTTTGGTATTGCACAGATTGGTAAAGCCTTTAGAAATGAGATCGTTGCTCGTCAGTTTATTTTCCGTATGCGGGAATTTGAACAGATGGAAATGCAATTTTTTATCCGCCCTGGCGAACAGCAAAAATGGTATACTTACTGGAAAGAAGCCCGTATGAAGTGGCATTTGGCGATACATCCGACAGAAAAATTACGTTATCACGATCATGAAAAATTGGCACATTATGCCGATGCTGCATTAGATATTGAATTTCAATTTCCATTCGGTTTTCGCGAACTGGAAGGCATCCATTCCAGAACCGCTTTTGACTTGGGGAGCCACCAGGAATTATCAGGTAAAAAATTGCAATACTTTGATCCTGAACTAGGCGAAAGTTATGTGCCTTACGTATTGGAGACATCTATCGGTTGTGACAGAATGTTCCTGGCCACCATGGCTAATGCCTTAATGGAAGAAACGGTACCTGATGCAGATGGTAAAGACTCGACAAGAATAGTATTGAAAGTGCATCCTGCTTTAGCGCCGGTAAAATGTGCAGTATTGCCATTATTGAAAAACAAAGAAGAACTAACGACTAAAGCCCGTGAAGTATTTAATAATTTGAAATTTGCTTTCAATTGCCAATACGATGAAAAAGATGCTATCGGTCGACGCTATCGTCGTCAGGATGCCATTGGTACGCCTTACTGTGTAACGGTTGATTTTGATACATTGGAAGATAATACCGTTACCGTTCGTGATCGTGATACTTTGGAGCAAGTACGAATTCCTATTAGTGAGGTAGAGGCAATGGTGAGTGGTAAAGTGAGTATGAAAAATCTTTTAAATTAGACCATCCCGGTTTTATCGGGATGGCGAGAGACGAGACCGCCTTCGGCTGAGAGAAGAGAGACTTTATAACAGTACTCCGTTTATAAAATCTCGCTTCTCGCAGTCCTGTAGCCATTGGGACGGTCTCAAAAAAGTTATGCAAAGACAACGCACGTTCAATATTGAATTATTGCTAGTAGGCATTTTGGTGTTGGGGGCAGTTGTTCGTTATTGGGGGCTTAATTTTGGCTTGCCACACAACCTCACACGTCCTGATGAGCAGCATTATGTACTGGCTGCCATGCAACTCCTAAATGGTGATCGCTCGGGTTACTTCTACGAATACCCTTCTCTCTTTTTTTATTTACTGGCAGGTGCTTTTGTACTATACTATGCATTAGGGCGGTTATTTGGTCGTTTTGGTGGCTTGGAAGACTTTATCTACGAGTATGCGACTGATCAAACAATGTTTCACCTGATTCCCAGAGCCATGTCGGCTTTTGCTGGTGTGGCTACTATTTATGCTGTGTATAAAACGATGCGCCGGCTGTTTCAAAGCGAAAAAACAGGCTTGCTTGGCGGATTCTTCATGGCTTTGTGTTACTTGCATGTTCGGGATTCGCATTTTGGGACGATGGATGTCACCATGACTTTTTTCATTATTGCCTCCTTTCATTTTATTGTGAAAAGTTATGATGAGTGGAGTTTGAAAAATTATCTATTGGCTGGTTTATTGGCTGGTTTAGCAATGAGTACCAAGTATGCCGGTGTTTTCCTGATTGTTCCTATAGGAATTCTGCATTTATTGAAATCGCTAGAGCATAAAATGCCGTTTCGCCACCTTATCATAGACAAACGGATATTGGGCTTTGGACTTGCCCTCGTATTAGGTTTTTTGGCAGGAACACCTCATTTTCTAACGGAGTATTCAGCGTATGCAGAGCGAGTGTTTAATCGCTTTGATTTAATGGACACACAAAGCCCCAGTCTTGGAGTTGGTTGGTGGTATCACTTAAAGTTTTCTTTGTGGCATGGACTGGGTTGGGGAATGTATCTGGCAGCTTTTGCAGGTATGGTGTTGTATTTCAGGCGCGATTGGCGGAGGGCTTTGATATTGTTTAGTTTTCCGCTAACCTATTACTGGTTTGCGGGTAAGGGACATACTGTTTTTTTGCGT
The DNA here is from genome assembly GCA_020627965.1 of Saprospiraceae bacterium. Classification (GTDB taxonomy): domain Bacteria; phylum Bacteroidota; class Bacteroidia; order Chitinophagales; family Saprospiraceae; genus JAHDEO01. The sequence continues at coordinate 10,990 of JAHDFX010000126.1, forward strand.
TATATGATTCCCATTTTGCCATTTTTATGCATGGCTGCCGCCAATTTTGTCTTTGAAGTTTACCATTTTTTTAAAAAGCGTTTTTCTTATCACTTAACAGTATCAGGTACTGGCTTGCTTATCGCAATTATTATTTTTCAGGGAACGTATAATTTAGTTCAGTTCAGTCAGCTGATTGTGAAAGAGGATAGTCGGCAATTAGGCAAAGACTGGATGTTGGCAAATGTGCAGCCAGGTAGCTCTGTTTATCAATATGCTAATGGTTCCAATTTTTGCAAAGTTCAATTACCTCCAACTATTGATTTTGTGGAAAACGCATTGGTGAAAGCCCGGTCAAGAGGGGAGAGCGGACGTGTAGATAAAGCCCGCCTGAAATATTTACAGGATAATAAAATACAGGGTTATCGTCAGTTCTCTTATCAAGATTCTTTACAGTTATTTGCCTATAATGGCACATTTACTGATAGTCTGCCTGATTATATATTATTGCATGAATATCCACTGATAGAGTTCATGCCTCCGCCTGATTATATCCAGAGGATAGTCGAAGAACAATACCAGCTAGTCCATCAAATACAGACGGTCAACAGTCAGCATGCCGGGAATCGTTATGACCAGCATGATGCCTTCTTTCTTCCTTTTGCTGGATTTTATGAGACAGAAAGGCTGGGGAATAATATGAAGATATACGGTCTATTAGTTGAGTAATTCCTGTTTTGTAGTATCTGCTTTCTCTTTCATTTGCTCATACTCAATTCTAGTCAATTCCTTAACTGTCCAGCCAGATTCCTCTGCAATAAACTTAATGAGGTCTCGAATTTCGTTGGCTTGATCTTCTGCCTGTAACATCAAATCGCTGTTATTGGCTTTCTGACGGATCAGATCTTTTGCTTTTGCATTGATAGAAGTTAAGTCTTTTTCATCAAACTGATTGAATAAACCTTCTTGTAAGTCATAATAACTGACATCGGTATCAATGGATAAAACTTCGGGGTCGGGAAAATATTTTATCAATAAAGTTCGCTGTATAGGATCGACTTCAAATTCCATTTTTTGCAGGTCATAACCAATAGATACTTTTGCTGCTACCTTGAGCAGGGCTTTCTTGCGGAGTGGGCTTATATCGTACCAATAATGTTCTTTATGGTCGTACAACTCAGAAAAATAGCCTTCTACAGTGATCATTTTGGCAACACGTTGCACTTTTTCTAATAATACAGTGCCATCAGCTTCGACGACTTTCTCTGCTTGTATTTTGAAAGCTGATTGCATGCCGAAATAAGCTGCAATTGCCAGCACAGCTAATGTTATTGTGAAATAAAGGAGCTTCTTCATGGGATAAAAATAATGAGTCTTTACAGGAAATTTGGAATTTATTAGAGAGTATTTATGTTTTTTTCTACGAATAGTTGTTGAGGCGATGAATTAAATACCTGTAAAAGTTTTGAAAATCAAACCAAAGCTACTAAATTTGCACTCCAATTTTTAGAAACGACAGAAATATCATAATATAATGGCACATCACGCATCAGCTAAAAAGAGAATTCGCCAGGACGCTAAAAAGCGTTTGCATAATCGTTATTATAAAAAATCTACACGTAGTGCTATTCAGAAGCTACGTGCTATGACAGACAAAACAGAAGCAGAAAAATTTCTGCCTAAAGTAGTGTCTATGATCGATCGTTTGGCAAAGCGCAATCTTTTCCATTCAAACAAAGCGGCGAACCTTAAAGGCAAACTAACAAAATTCGTTAGCAGTTTATAAAAAACTGTTTTCTAAATTATATATTGGCGTATTCCTATTCATTATAGGGATGCGCTTTTTTTGTGCTATAGTAAAGCTGAAAAATTAGTATTTTTGTGAATGGCAAATAGGCAACAAAATAAATTAAGAGGTTTCAATCTGTTCCGAGGGCGTAGAATGAAACATCTGTATAAAGATCTTATAAAACCAGAAAGCCTATGCTTTGATCTGGGGACAAGTCAAGGTATACATGCACAGGCATGGGCGGCTATAGGAGCTAATGTCATATGTGCTACACAAGATGGAGTAAGCAGAGATAAACTGGAAAAACGTTTTGCGAAGCAGAATAATGTAACCGTATTAGATCATGTTCCGGCACTGAGCCAGTTGGTCGCCAGATACGGAAAACCGGACTTTTGTCATATCTCAGAAGACCTAAATACGCTGGATACCCTCTATGAAATGTCTTTTCCTTTCAAGGCTTTATCATTTCCTTATGCTACAGAAGACCTGAAAACTACGATTGATTGTGTCAATGTATTGGAGCGACGAGGCGACTATGAATTTAACTGGGCTTATCGTGGTATTGACGGATTAGCTTCTTTGAAATGGACTAGCTCGGCAGGAATGAGAACCATTTTGCACGGTTTTTCTGCTGATCAACGTTCAGGTTTTATTTTTGCCCAATTGAGAAAAATCGAGTTTAGTATATGACCATAAGACATCCCGATTTTTGAAATCTCAAAGAATCGGGATGTCTTATGGTTTCGTTATTGAACGACTACTCGTTGCGTATTAATAGTATTATCTATTTCTGATTTTACCAGATAAACACCTTTTGAAAAAGTAGAAAGGTCTATTGTAAAATCGTGTTCCCCCGCAGCCAATTCCTGATTTGTAACCTGCATGATTGCCTGCCCAAGTATATCTGTAACTAAAATTCGGACTTGTTTAGTTGATTCCAGATCTATAGATAAAGTAGCAAAAGATGTAGTCGGATTAGGAAAAACCTCTACAGCATTATAAACTTGAGGTGTATCAAATAAGCCTACATTTACATCCGCAGCAAAGCTACTTATTATGTTAGGTTGGCCAGCAGCTACAAGATAAGATAAAGACATAACAGGATAATGAACGCCTTCTTTATACCAGATGTATATTTCTGAATCATACTCCAGCGTCTGACTTATACCATATATCGTATAATCATCCTGATAATCTTCTGTTATTTTGAATCGGAGTACATTTTCGATAGTGCCTCCGGGAAGAATTAAGTCTCCATAGGCATCAACTTCTGAATAAAGTGTACCTGAGCGAACAAAATTATAAACATTTGTCCATGAAGCTTCAAAATCATCAGAGTTGATGTCTCCATAAGTTGCTGGCCAAAAATACAGTTGTTCTGGATTAGAAAACACAATTGGAAAATTATTATTAATAACGCCTGCACGGCTAAAACCTGTATTGTCTGCATAAACCATATCCCAGCTTCCTGGGGCAATAGAGTAAGCTAAATTTGAATTAGAGAAAGTAGCGCCCTGACCAGTTGCAGCAGGATCAACAAATTCAAGTGTTTGGGTATTAACAGTTGTCAGGTTGGAAAAATCCCAGGTCACATTGGCGCCAGCAGCACCTTGCATGCCTTGTTGTAAATCTCCTGTAGCAATTTCAAAACTTTCCCCTACTTGTGGATTCCCTTCACTAGAAGTGATGGTAGGCTGTGCAACAATTATTCCTGCAAATACAGATAAAAGTAATGTTGTGTAAAATTTATTCATATTATTTAGTTTATAAGTAATTGGACGTAACTAAGCGACACTTTAATTAAGATTAAATAGTTGATAATCAATCGTATAAAACCTGATTCCTGACACCTCAATTCTGCCCCCTCACTTACTTAGGTTGATTATTCATATCTCAAGGACTCAATAGGGTCAAGTCGGGCAGCTTTTAAGGCGGGATATAAACCAGATACTAAGCCTACAATAAAACAGACAGTAATACCTAATAGTATCCATGCCCAGGGAATGACGAAGGGAGCACCAGTAGCTGCTGCTACACCAAAACCAGCTAAAACGCCTAACAAAATACCAAGCAAACCACCTAGCTGGCAGATCACTATAGCTTCTGTCAAAAATTGAATCATAATATTTCGACGAGTAGCACCAACAGCTTTTGTGATTCCAATTTCACGAGTACGCTCTGTTACTGAAACTAACATAATATTCATTAGCCCAATGGCTGCGCCTAGTAAGGTGATGATACCGATTAGAATAGTTGCTCCACGTATAGTAGCTGTGTTTTCTTGAAATAATGAAAACAAACCATCACTTTTTGTAATCTCGAAATTATTCTCTTCGGATACAGCTAAACCCCTGATATTTCTGAAAATACCAGTAGCTTCATCGATGGCAGCGTCTAAATCCAGAGCATTATTGACGCCAACAGATACATTGAAAGAACTATTGCTAACGCTAAAGGTTTGACGCAGGTTTTGTAATGGGATTAATATTGTACGATCACCGGAAAAGGAACCACTAGAGCCTTTTTCTGCCAAGATACCAACTACTTTATATTTGACGCCATTGGCCAATATAGTCGAGTTTAAAACCTCATCACGGTCTTCATCTTTGAATAATTTTTTCAGGATAGCCTGCCCCAGAATGGTTACATTTCTGCCATTCATGGCTTCTTGATAAGTGATATTTCGTCCTTCACTCAATTCATAACCCGCTACATCCAGGTAGTTTTCATCAATGCCATATATGGTGACATTGGGGTTAGATTTTTCATTTTTGAATTTTACCGTTCCCAATGATGTGCCTATTTCTGAAACGGCTACTTTTGCCGGGAAATCATAACGTTCTTTTAATTCTATAGCTTGGTCGTAAGTAATATATGGACCCTTTTTACGCCGACGGCGATCACCGCCACTAATTCCTTCTCCTTTTCTGACTATATTGAACGTGTTTGCACCCATACTGGCCAGGCTGCTACTTAGTGAAGAGTTGATACTGTCAATGGCTGTCAAAATACCGACTAATGCCATAATACCGAAGGCAATAATAATCAAGGTCAATATTGCGCGAAGTAAATTACTGCGTATTGCCTGAAAAGCTAGTCGTATATTTTCTATAAGTTGCATACCTGTTAATGCGCTAATGACTAAATAGTTTAAAAGCAAGGTGAAAATAGCAACTCTTAGCTTATAAAGTATTTAAATTAGAAGCACAGTAGGAAAATATAGATGAACGGAAGGTTTTACAATATTTTGCTCCGCATTTTATATCATATTGATGCAAAATGCGGAACATTCTCAATATCAATACGAAGTATTGTTTAAGCCGAATAAGTATTAATAGTTGCCATAAAAGCATCTGCGTACTGTAATTCAGGAGCAAGCTGAAACAGGATATTATATCGCTTGCTTTTATCCTCATTTAAAGTATGCTGCAAGATATTGAGTGCTTCCTGTTTGCGTCCACTTTGATAAAGACAAGCGACTTTACAATAATTCAAATTAATTTGACATTCATTGTACATACTTGCTTCATCTAGTGTTTCCAATGCTGTATCATAATCTCCTAAAGCCATATGGAAAGTCGCTAGTCGTATCCATTTATCACATTCGTCGGGAGCCATGTCGCTAGCGTTCTGAAAAAAGAATAAAGCTTTTTCATGGTCATTCAACTGATAATGTGTTTCGCCTAAAGCGGATAAATAGTCAGCTTTCTTATTCAAGCAAAAAGCGGCTTCATATGCGCCTTTTGCACCAATCCATTTTTCTCTTTTAAATAAACATTCTCCGAGACGGAAGTAAGCCTCTGCATATCCGGGATTAATGCGTATAGCTTCCAGATAAAAAGACTCTGCATCAGCAGGATTATCGAGTAACTCAAAACATTCACCCATATGTGTGTAAATTTCTGCTTCGGGCTCTATGTAATCGAGCGCCATTTCATAACATTCCAAGGCTTTTTCATATAAACCTAACTTAAATAAACACAAGGCTCTGTCGGTATAAGCTGCTTCAAAGGCTTCGTCGATCAGGTAAGCATACTCAAAACAGTCGGCAGCTTCTCCGTATTCACCCAAATTAAAAAGAGCGTGTCCGCAATTATACCAGACTAGTTTTGCGTAAGGAGCTTTATCCACTAATTGGCGATGTAATTCCGCACTTTCCTTAAAAAGTCCAGACATTTCAACGTTTAACCAGATGCGGGAAAGTAAATCTTCCTCGTCAGGGTCTCGTTGAAGTGCTTCTGATAGCGTATCGAAAGATTTTTTGAATGAGCCTGAAGCTTCATAAATAGCAGCCTTGATCTTGAGTACTTCAACCCATTCCTCATTGGAAACGATTTTTTCGGCATGTTCCAAAACCTCCAAGGCTTCATTATTCAAATTCAGACCAGCAAAAGCTTCTGCACGTAATAAGTAAATTTCTACGTCGTTAGAATTAAGAGAATCAGCTTTGTCCAGGCAGTTAAGTGCTTCATGCTCCTGCCCGGAAGCTAATAAAAATTGAGCTTTCTTTGTGTAGAATGTAGAAGTGTAGGCATGCTGTTGAATAGCATGTTCTGTAACAACCAGCGCTTTATCAAATTGCTCTAGTGTTTCATAATGTTCGATAAGATTAAGGAATTGTTCAGTTTCCAGAAATGTAATCGAATTGTTTTTGACCATCTGTTCGTATTGCTTTACTAAGGAACTAGAATGGTACTCTTCATGAGGACGATTCATAGGAATTTGGCTTTTGTAGAACTTCGGAAAATAGGTTTTCTTAAGTAGAGTGCTTCATAAAAATAAAAAGATTATTTTGCCTGAAGGCTAAATTGTTTTTTTTAAGTGACAGTCTTTGAGTGTCTGATTTTACGAAAAAAATAATATCTGAAAACTCCCTGAAATAATATTTTTCAATTCAAAGATTAGACTATAGTTTTGTGTCAAATATAAAAATGAAAGAGACAGGTTTTGAATATTTCTTTATCTTAAAGACTAATTGACTCAAATTCATCTGTTTTATCCAAGATTATATTGTGTAATATTTATATCTAATCAGTAAAAAAGCTGTTTTATGAAAACTTTTCTTACGTTAATTTTGGCTTTTGCCATGTTTTATTCTCCTATATTTAGTCAAGCCGAAAAATATTTCCAGCAAAAGGTAGATTACAGTATTAATGTGACATTGAATGACCAAAATCACAGCTTAAAAGGGGAGATAAATGTTGCATATACCAATAATTCGCCAGATAAACTAGAGTTTATTTACTTCCATCTATGGCCAAATGCTTATTCGAGTACAGAAACAGCTTTCGCAAAACAAAAACTGCAAGATGGTAGCACTCGGTTTTATTTTGCTACTCAGGAAGACCGGGGCGGATTGAGTGAATTGAATTTTAACGTGAAAGGCAAAGCACTAAGCTGGGATCTTGATGCTAAAAATCCTGACATTGCAATTGTCAGACTAAAAAACGCACTTCAACCTGGTGAAACAGTTAATATTAATACACCTTTTTTGCTGGACATTCCAAATTCATTTTCTCGTCTGGGACATGTAGATCAATCGTATCAACTTACGCAGTGGTATCCTAAGCCAGCAGTTTATGATAATACAGGTTGGCATCCGATGCCTTATTTGGATCAGGGAGAATTTTACTCTGAATTTGGAGATTTTGATGTAAA
>JAHDFX010000383.1 GCA_020627965.1 Saprospiraceae bacterium
TATAATTTATTGATCCTCAAATGACATTAGGTCTTAAACGAATGCGGAGCATTCTTAATGTCAATACGGAGTATTGTGATTATGTGGGTAAAAATAATGCATTTACGGTAAATGTTCGCAGTATAGCTTGATAATTCTAGGGAAAGTTTAAAATGATGCTGTAATTTTGGTAAAACATCGTACAATGGAAAATTTAAGAAAACTGATGGTATTAGTTAGTGGACAGCGCCCTCGATTATGGCATAGAAAACTTTCTGGTGGTCAATAAGAAAAAAATCTGATCGGACACTAAAAAGACTCAGACAACAAGCAAGCAGTAAAAATCGTTTATATTAGCAGAAAATCAGAAAACTGACGCTATGCTTATCAACAAACGCTTTTTACTGCTTTTACCTTTTCTATTCGTATTTGCCTGCAAATATCCAGAGAAAATTGCTGATGGCAAGACAGCTTACGAACGCAAACAATTTGCGGTAGCTACTAAATTGTATGAAAAAGAATTTGGTAAGACAACAGGGAGAGAACAGGCACGAATAGCCTTCTTTATGGGCAAATCCTATGAGCAGATCAATGATAATGCGAAAGCGCTGGAATGGTATAAAAAAGCATGGGATCTGGACTACGGGCCAGGCGCAATAAAGGCTTATGCATATGCTTTGAAACGTACCGAAGACTATGATAAAGCGATTAAAATATTCGAGCAATTAGGTCGGGAAACTGGCGAAATTTTCAAATATGACCAGGAAGTAGCTATTTGTAAAAAAGCTGATAAATGGCTGGCTTTTCCGGAAGAAACTGGCTACGAACTCAAAAAAATGGATTTCAATAGTCCCAATTCAGACTATGCTCCTACATTTTATAAAGACAATCAACTCATCATTACATCCGACCGTAGTAGCATAGATGGTAAAGAAGAATACAAATGGACTGGCAAAGATTTTTCTGATCTGTTTGTTGTAAAAAAAGAGGGTGGAGTAGAGGCTTTCGCCGAATTGAATTCTGAATATAACGAAGGAACGATCAGCTTTAACCGCACCTACACCACAGCCTATTTTACTCGTTGCGGAAGCGATAAAAAAGATGGAACGGATTATTGTAAAATAGTTTTCAGTAAGAAAAACAGAGATGGCAACTGGACTGAACCCCGAATTTGCAGTTTTGTAAAAGGCAATTACAACTTTGCTCATCCTTACCTTGCCGATGATGATAAAACACTTTACTTCTCATCCGACATAGGGAATGGTTTTGGTGGAGCAGATATTTACAAAGTCGTCAGAACAGATGATGGCTGGTCGAAGCCCAATAATCTGGGCGGTGGAGTCAATACGCCCAAGGACGAAAAATTTCCTTTTCGTTACAAAGATAAACTGTATTTCGCCTCGAATGGGCATCCAGGCATGGGCGGGTTAGATATTTTTGAAGCGACCAAAATAAAGGGAACCTGGCGCGACGTCCGTAATCTTCGGGCACCGGTCAACTCAGGAGGAGATGATTTTGCTTATATCGTTCGAGAAGGTGAAAATGATACTTGGGAAGGCTACTTGAGCTCCACACGGAAAGATGGCCAAGGTAAAGATGATATTTACTATTTCTCAAAAATAATCATAGAGATTGCTCCACTTCCACCTGTCGATACGATCATTTCGCCTCCACCTGTCGATACACTACCGGAACCACAGGAAGTAGTCTATCAATATATTTTAGAAGGAAAAGTATTGGCAAAACAATACGAAAACTCAGAAGATCCGAATAGTAATGTCATAGGCAACGCTCCATTACCAGGCGCAAAAGTAAGTGTTTCTTTCAATGGTGGACCAGTAGGTTTAGAGACGGATGGAAATGGACGTTTTACCATGAAATTGACAGAGGAAATGAATTACTTCTTTCTGGCTTCTAAAGATGGTTATTTCAATAATTCAGCCCAACTCAGCACGAAAGGAAAAAAGGACGAAAACAAGCTGATACAGAAATTTACAGTAGAAATTATTCTTGATCCAATATTTAAAAATAAAGAGATCGTTCTGGATAATATCTACTACGATTATGATAAATGGGATATTCGTCCAGATGCTGAACCTTCCTTGAATTTACTGGTAAAAATACTGAATGAAAACCCGTCTATCCGTATTCAATTATCCTCGCACACCGATTGTCGGGGAGATGATGATTACAACAAAGACCTCAGCCAGAAAAGAGCCCAGTCGGCAGTAGATTATCTGATCTCAAGAGGTATTGAGCCTGGACGGATGTTGGCACAGGGTTATGGAGAAGATACACCGGCGGTTGGTTGTTCTTGTCGTCAGTGTACCGAAGAAGAGCATCAGGCAAATCGTAGAACTACTTTTAAAGTGATTGAGTAGTGACACAGAATGAAAAAAAAGAGCAAGTCAGAGTGTAAATTTATTTCCACGTCATTCCTTATTGAAAACATCTGATTATAAAAGATATAATGTACCGATACCTGACAGTATTAAACATATCATCGAAAAATACTTTGACTGCGATTAAGAATGATCCAAAAAGCCACATCCACTCACATCCCTCAGATTGCGCAACTATTCAAAGCCTGCATTGAAGACATGGACAGCAAAGGCATCATGCAATGGAATGAAGACTATCCCGGTATTGAAAATATAGAAAGAGACATTGAAAGACAACACCTTTATTATATAGGTGAAACGGAAAAAAACATTAAAGGCGTTATCACGATTAACAGTATTCAGGACAAACAATACGTCAATATCAACTGGAAATACGGAGGGAAAGTAATGGTCATACACCGACTGGCTGTCCATCCTGATTGTCAGGGACAAGGCATCGCACAACAATTAATGAAATTTGCAGAAAGTCTGGCAAAACAAGAAGGCTTCAATACTATTCGTCTGGATGCCTTTGAAGGAAATCCTCGTTCACAAATATTTTACCGTAAGCTAGGCTACG
>JAHDFX010000127.1 GCA_020627965.1 Saprospiraceae bacterium
GAAAAAGAAAAAAAGAGCGAGTCATAGTGTAAATTTATTTCCTCGTCATTCCTAAAAAAGGTTTTCATAATTTATCTTCATGCATTAGGTTTGTAACTTAAGTATAAAATTGAAGTGATAATATGAATTATAAAAGCATTGCTAAAACAATAATTGATCTGAAGGATAAAGACCTTGAACTCAGGCAAACACTTCTTGAAAATGGACAATTGGGAGAAGGATATAACGAGGAAATGGAAAAATTACACAATAGTAATGCAGCCATTCTAAGCAATATCATAGATAAAATCGGTTATCCAACAATTGATAAAGTAGGTAAAAAAGCCAATGATGCCGCCTGGTTAGTCATTCAACATTCAATTAGCCAACCTGAACTGATGAGAAAAGCTTTGAGACTATTAAAAAAAGAAGTTGATGAAAATAAAACAAGCCCTATACATTTAGCTTACCTTAGCGACAGGATAGCTGTATTTGAAGGTAGATACCAGTTGTATGGTACTCAATTCGATTGGGATGAAAGCGGTCAATTAAGCCCCAATCCTTTTGAAGATATAGACAAGGTAAATCAAAGAAGAAAATCTATCCAACTGAATACACTTGAAGAACAAATTGAAATGATGAGGAAACAGGCAGAAATAGAGCATGAGGTTCCGCCGAAAAATTTTGCTCAAAGAAAAAGCGACTTTGATAAATGGAGAAAGAAGGTGGGTTGGATCAAATAAAAGTACCTATAAACACATAACACAATGACAAACAAAAAACTAATCAACACCCTCTGTATCCTTTGCTGTTTTTTAATTGGATATACTCACTCAATTGCCCAAATAGTTCCGAATAATTCTACATTTAATGAAAATATTGTTTGGGAAAATGTTTTTACAACAGGAAATCCAGGTAAGGTGAACAGAGGGCTGGTTGATTCCGATGGAAATGCAGCTGTAATATTTATGCCGAATAATGAATCACGTATTCATAAAATAAATGGATCGACAGGACAATTAATATGGACTAAAACTATTGCCAATACTGTCGGATTTGGGATCACCGAGATAAATGATAATAATCAGGTAGACTATATCGTAAGCGGCGGTATAGGAGGGACACAGGAAAGGTGGGTTGCAAGGTTAAATGGTAATGATGGGTCAATATTGTGGAGTCAGACGTACAATTTTAATGGCGGTGCCAATTCAGCTGATGGAGTAAGAATGACTGTGATAGGTTCTGATGGATATATATACGGTTCGGGGTTTGTTGGAGGAGATGAAGCAGGAACTATCTTTATAGTCTATGCCGGGCAGGCAATGCTTATGAAAATTGACCCTTCGACTGGTAATGAAGTTTGGACACATACAAATTCAAACTCAGAATATGCTTTGGCTGTTGTTGAGGACTCAAATGGTGATCTGTATTATGGTTCTACTTCCTACGAAGAAAATTTAAAGATTACTAAATTAAATTCTGGCGGTTCTGAATTATGGACTCAGGCATTAGCCAATACAGTAGATGTTATTCCTGCGGATTTAGCTATTTCTAATGATATTATCTACTTTGGCGGTCATACTGGTAGAACAGGTTCTGGCGAACCTTTTGATTATACCTGTCTGAAGTTAGATACAAATGCTAATATTAGCTGGATAAAACATTATGCAAATCCACGTAGCTACAGTTTAGATTATATTAGAAATGAGCTTTATGGAATAAAAGTAAGGAATGGTAAAATTTATATGTTTGGTGGCTCTGGAGATGAGAGTGATACTTATTCAGCAAACAGCCCTGCATTTTTATCATCTGATATTTGGAACGGGTGGGTTCTTATTACCGATTTAAATGGAGATATTTTGAGAAGTGACCTTTTCTGCCATGCCGATGTTCATACAGCTACTGAATATGGTGATCTCACTGATGACGGGTATATGATATTCAATGATACAGATGCTTTTGGAGATACCGAAGTGGGCGTCATCAAAGTAAGCATAGACAATGTAACTGGTGGTTTAGCCGACCTTGTTGTTGATAATAATTCTCTAATTCTTTACCCTAATCCTACAATAGGCTATTTCACGATCACAGGAAATTTTCAAGATTTTAACATACAAATATTGGATGCATCAGGAACCGTTTATGCTGATCTATCGAATCAAAACAGTCCTTTACAAATAGATATAGCCAGCTTACCGGCAGGAATGTATTTTGTACAAGTCGCTCATTTAACTAATAATCAACTTCATATCCAGCAAATTATAAAGAACTAATGTTGTCAGCATATTTTTATTTTTAATGATCTATTCTCTTATGTTTCTATTTCTCTCTATCAACCATCCCAGAAAGAGAAAAATGATGAATACAAGAATGCTGAGCAATTCCACTTTACTTAATATATCACCGATCATGGCTTCATTCTGGTCATTCTTAAACATTTTCAGATCATTGACAATTAGAGGATAGTCATAAGGCATCCAAAGGGATAAAGGGGAATTCAATGCAGATAGAATAAAGGAAATAATATATCCAATGATACCAATACCCAAAGGGATGATCACATGTTTAAAGTAAGTCGTTAGAAAATATTGTATACCGATAATTCCAAGCGAAGCCAGGAATATCCGTTTCAGGAAATGAATTCTTGACCATAATTCGGGTGAATAAAAGGTATATTCATATTCAGGCAGAAACAAATTGACAATATATCCTGCAAGTATTGCAAAGAAAGGAAGCATTAAAAAAGAAAGCAAGGTCATTAAAACCAGGAACAGAGATTTACCAAAATAGAACTGGCTTCTTGATACTGGTGTACAATATCTGTATTTATTAGCTTTAGCCTGATGCTCCACATAATCGCAGGTACTCGCCATCATTATAATCAAAGGAGTAACCACAAAGACCGAAAAAATGGCGAAGACGCCTGTGAAATGGAGCGACCAGGGATTTCTATTCAGATCCACCATGTTATATGCATCAACGAATATGGGTACCAGAATGAAAAATGGCATCACACAGGAAGCCATAAAGATCAAATATAAAAAAGGAGTTGATTTGATCTTAATCCACTCAGTTTGTAAAATATTCATCATATCAATTAGTATTCTTGTTGGTCATACCTAAGAAAATACTTTCCAAAGCATTTTTGTCTTTTCTTATCTCATAAACCTCATATCCCTCACTACATAGTTCTCTAATTAAGGAAGCAGTTCCTGTGTCGCTCAGTTGAGACATAGTAACCCAGGGGGCTTCAAGATTTACGTCCATTCGTTTACTTAAATAATTGTAAAGCCTGGTCGCATCACTGGTTCTTATACGAAGCTTTGTGGAAGCATTGATATGATTTAATAAATTATCAAAAGTTCCCTCAAATTGCAATTTCCCATTCTCAAGTATTCCTACATGACTGACCAGTTTTTCTATCTCACTCAAAATATGACTGGAAAGTAAAATAGTCGTTCCTTTGTCATTGATTTCCAGAATGAGTTTTCTTATTTCCTGAATACCTTTAGGGTCCAGTCCTCTTATTGGCTCATCAAGTATCAAGAGTTCTGGTTCATGGATTAAAGCCATAGCTAAACCCAGGCGTTGTTTCATGCCAGTTGAGTATTTTCTGACCTTCCCTTTTCCTGCTTTTGATAGTCCTACTTTATCCAGTACTATTGGAATATTTCTCTCTGTAATCAAATAATATTTACAAGCCAGTCTCAAATTATCAATACCAGACAAGTGTTCATATAAAGAGGGATTCTCTATTAAATTTCCTACTTTTCTAAACAAAACACTCGAATGCCTTGACACTGGTTTACCCAACAATGAAATAGTACCTGAATTTGGTTGAAGCAAGCCCAGCATATTCCTGATAGTCGTCGTCTTACCGGCCCCATTCTTACCCAAAAAGCCATAGATCGCTCCTTTAGGGATTGCCATATTAAGTTGTTTTAATATAGGTTCTCCCTTCTTATATGCGAAAACCAAATCGCTAACCTGGATGTGTAAATTTTCCATTAATTCTGATTTTGCACGTTCTTGATATACAAAATTGTTTTTTTCAATAAGCGATCCGTACTGCCATTGACGGCATCTGCGGCTATTGTTGTATTCAAGTCTGGTACATGTATGAATACTGTCCCCCAAAAACCACTATGCATATATGCATCCATCCCAAAAATGGAAATGTGGTAAACTCCCTTTCTGTAGTCAAGATATTTTTTATCCTCAGCAGGATTATAATCTATGCCATAGCTTTCTTTAGCGATCATATTTTGCAAAGTTTCTTCATTCTTGAAAACCCCTTCATTAAATAAAGCATGAAAAAAAATAGCAAGGTCTTGAGTACTTGACATCAAACCACCTCCTCCAAACAAATCTACAGAAGCATCAAGATGTGTACAATCATCTCTCCGGTGATAACGCCGCACTGGTCTTAATGCTCCAACTGGCGTATCTTCTATAGTTTCCAGCCAGGTATCATTCAATTCTAATCCATCAAAATCCAGCAACAAGCGCATCGCTGCTCCATAGTGATCGGCAGTAATCTTCTCAATAATATGACCCAACAATATGTAGCCTGTATCTGAGTAATGATACCTTTCCCCTGGCTTACCAACGGGTGAACCGTACTCTATAGCATGTTGCAATTGTTGCTTTCTATCCCATTTGTGTTTAGGGTCACTCATAATTCGATCTATGTATGATCTTCCTCCTTGTGCATAATTGTACAAACCACTTGTATTGGTCAGACAATGATGAATCGTGATCAACTCCGGTTGATAACCATCATCTTCAAGCATGTTTAAGAAGGTACTGTCTACATATTTTGAAATAGGATCAGAGAGACTTAGCATAGCTTCTTCTTCCATTCGCAGAATGGTACTCGCCACAAATGTTTTTGTTACACTAGCTATTCGGAAAGGTTGTTTTATAAGTAGGCTATCTTTTTTTTCTGTAGAATCATGTCCACTAGTTCCACTCCATTTTATATCCAGATCGGAACTAATTACCGTCATACTAGTCCCACAGTTGTTATTTCCAGATCCCGTAAGACTCTCATCTAATAATTCCTGAAAAACTTTAGATGACTCATCTATTGAGCGGTTTATTTGCACGCTATCAGTACAACTTAACTGAAAAAAAAGTAATGTCAGTATAATAATCCGAGGGTATAACATCTTATATTGTATTTGGAACAAAATAGTTAATGTATTGCTCTTGTTTACAAAATATAGACGAAAATGAATAGATACTCTACAGATAAGTACTTAAGATAATAAGAACAAACAGACAAGCAGTGTACAATAATCATTATGCATTTTACGTCTTACTAAGGATTTTTTCACCAAACTATATAACAGATGAAATATTTATTTTGCTGCCTGATGGCTGTAAGTCTATTAATGGCCTGTAAAACGGACGATACTGTTGAACCGGATTGCTCCATTAAGGGTAGATGGATAATTGAAGGATTAAACGAATCTACTTTGTACGAATTCACAGATGATCTAAGATACACTATTTATAGTACGACACCTGGAGAATTTGGCACAATAGCCGACGCTATTCCAGGCCCAAATGACTATTATTTTGAAGGCGATTCATTGGTCATTGATCTAAATTTTGGGAATTTCTCTATTACTAAGCCTATTTATAAATGTGATTGTAATGTTGTAGAATTGACCAATGCCAGTGGAGCTAGTATTCTATATCAGGAAGGCTATGTTTATGCCGATTGTGATGAATGATCTCAATCTTCATTTTAAATAAAAACATGAGTCATCCCGAATTTTTGAGCATTCAAAAATTCGGGATGACTCATGTTTCATTTACAAAATATTCAAATTCTTATTGAAATACTCTCACATAATCCACAATCATTCTTTGCGGAAAAACAGTAGTGCCATCCGGCGAACCCGGCCAGTCACCGCCTACAGCTACATTGAAAATAAAAAAGAAAGGCTGATCTTTCAGCTCAGACAAGTTAGCAGGAGTGATATCAATAGTATGGTATAAATTATCATCCAGATACCAACGAATAGACTGTGCATTCCAGACAATGGAAAAAACATGAAATTCGTCAGCAAAAACCCCAGAATTGAGTGCAACATTGTCACCATAACTAGCATGGCTACCATTATTATCCCAATGAGCAGTACCATAAACCCTGTCAGGCTGATGCCCGACTAATTCCATGATATCAATTTCACCACAGTGCGGCCAGCCTATCGTACTGAAATCTTCTCCCAACATCCAGAGGGCGGGCCATATACCTTGTCCTTGCGGCAGTATAGCTCTGATATCTATACGTCCGTATTGGAAAGCCTGCTTATCTTGTGTGGTGATGCGAGCAGAGGTGTAGCCACCTTCGTTTTTGGCCTCTATGACTAGTTTACCATTGCTGAGGAAAGCATTGCTCGTGCCACTCATGTAGTTTTGCAATTCGTTATTACCCCAACCGCTATTACCTGTTTCGTAATTCCAGTCGGCTGTATTTAATCCGGCTCCTTCAAATTCATCTGACCAGACTAATGTATAACCGGGATAAGAATTAGGTGTTATATAACCGTCTTCATTTAAGGGAACAAAATCATCATCATTTCGGATCGTTCCAACGGCTGTGGAAGTCACAATAGTACCTGCACTAGCATTGGAAATCACAACCTGAAAATCTTCATCTTCTTCGTACATCTCCTCCCCTATCACTTCGACCTCGATCACCGCTTCTCTTGCTCCAGCAGCTATGGTACCCGTTCCCGCCTGTGCGATATAATCATCACCCGCAGTCGCCTGATCATCTCTTGTTTCATAACTGAAGGTCAGCGCATTATTCACTGTCTGGTCTGTTTTTACAGAAAAAGTGAACGTAATCGTACCATTATCACCTTCAAATCGAGCTGTATTTTCGATATAGATCGAGTAATCTGTATCGCCATTGTCATCGTCTTGACAGGCAGTTAGACATATAAGTACTGCCAGACCTGCCAGCATGATATAGGATATTACTTTCATGAGAATGTTTTAAAAATGCACGTTAATTTATAAATTTCTTCCCATTTGTATGGGGAAGGAGCTCCATTGAAATTTACTGAGTCGATAATCTAAATCTCCAAAGCCCGCCACCAAAATTGACTTCAAGCTCTAGAATATCTTTACCATTTTCAGTTCTGAGATCGAGAATATCATAAGTCACTTCAGGTTGTGGATAGGACACCTCTGCCCCATTCGCTGCTTTTCTTAAGCCGATAAAAGCACCACTACCAATTACACGTATTCTTTCCGGCAAGAACCCATCTGCTGGTAGGATTTCGTAAGCATGTACCCCTGAGTCCCAATCGGCGCGATCGGCAGGTAATTCGGATGTATCGTAGCATTGCTCACTAGGAAAGCCCATATAACCTTCGCCCCATAGGTCGCCTTTGCTATCATATTCATAAGTACCATCAATAGAAAACTTGTATTCATCGTTCCAATCGCAAGCTCTATCTGTTACATCTGAAACTGCATTTTGCCACCAGATTGTTCCTGGATCGGGTCCTACCCAAAGAGCACCTTCAGCAGGATCAAGCTGCCAGACTTTTTCACCACAACTCAGGAATTGGGCGGTTGTAATGCAAGCAGTTGGGTCGTTTTGCGTGATAGAGATCGTTTCTACCCTGGAGGACGAGCCACCTTCTCCAAAAACGGTTAGCTTTACTTCATAATCGCCAATCAAGCCAAAGTTTTGCTCTACTGCATCTCCGTTTTGTACACCTAATGTACCAAAATCCCAGCTGCTGATAAAGTAACTATCTGTTGTCGTATTGGTAAATTTGACATTATTCGGATCAATAAAATCAAAGGTAAAATCAGCCTGAGGAGGCGTACCGATTTCCAGCTTGTCTTCCAGTGCCGGGTCACAAGCTGTGAACAGCAGTAGGCAACTGAATATGATAAGATGTATATTTTTCATTTTCTTTATTTTATTCGTTGATTCGTGATTTAAATACTAATCACTAAACATTAATAACCATTATTTTGAGTCAATTGCCCATTACTTAGATCGATCTCTCCCTGTGGAAGAGGTAGGAAATTATGTACACCATCTACATAACCTTTACTCGCTAATACTGTAGCTGCACGTCCTGTTCTGACCAGATCGAAGAAACGATGTCCTTCACATGCTAACTCCATTCTACGTTCATCATAAATAGCATCTAGCAGATCAGCTCCTGAAGACACTACAGGTTGTAAAGCGACTCTTGATCTTACCTGATTGAGGTAGTTACGAGCGGCGCCATCATCACCAGTTCTGGCATAGAGTTCAGCAGCCATCAACAATACATCGGCATAGCGAATTTCACGAACGTTGTTCGACCAGTTCAATGGAATGGCACCATCACCGGCAGTATTGGATTGAAGTGGTGCATATTTTCTTACAAAATAGCCGGTATCCTGAAAACCTGGTGCGTATACTGCCCCAGGTAAGGCATTCGTATTAATAATGGTGTACCCATAACGAGGATCATTTTCCATAAATTCTACCAGATCCAGACTCACCGGGCAGAAGCCCCAGCCTGGAGCATAAGTGGGACCGCTGTAATCTCTCATTCCCACAAATTGAACCCCTACATTACCTTCTCCTCTACCTGAACCAAACATCCACCAATCAGCAATAGAATTATCTGCGTATACGATCTCAAAAACGGATTCCACACCATGTTCGTTACTGGTTTTGAAAATATCTCCATAATTAGGTTCTAGAGAATACAAACCCGAACCAATGATATCTTCCACTGCATTGATGGCAGAATTAAACTTTGAAGGATCATTCTGATAAAGGATAGCTCTTGCTAATAAACCCTGAGCAGCAGCTTTCGTTGCACGCCCCAGATTATTGGCACCTACAGTCTCAGGCAGATCGAAAACAGCATCATTTAAGTCCTGCTCGATTTGTACAAATATTTCAGCTGGCGATGCCTGTCCTACGGTATAATATTCATCGGACCCCAATGTCTTGGTGATCAAAGGAACATAGCCAAAAGACCTGACTAAATCCATGTAAAACTTAGCACGTAGAAATTTAGCCTCAGCAACCGTTCTCAGTTTGAACTGTGGATCGAGATCCGGAATGTCCTCTACTTTTTCCAAGAAGAGATTTGCCCGATAGATTCCTTTATAGTTCTTTTGCCATAAACCTTGCTGTGGTCCAAGATCAGCCGTTAGTGTAAACTCATCCCAAGCTACCCAACTAGGTTGGTCAGACATATCACTACCGCCGGCATGGCAATCATCTGAAGCCGCATCCAGCAATGGGCGGAACATCGTGAAGCCACTCTGGTCATTCCATTGCAACACATCATACACTGCTACCAAAGCTTCAAAGGCCTGCTCTTCATTTTCGTAATAATTGGATTCCAACACCCTACCTACTGGGTCTACTTCCAGAAAATCTTTACGACAGGAAGTGAGTACAAGTATAACAAACAGGGTGATGTATATTTTATGAGGTGTATTCACCAATGCAGTTATTATATTTTTCATGTTATTTTATTTTATCTTTTTGTTGTTTCCTATTCAAAAGTTACATTTAATCCTACCGTATAGGTTCTTGCCTGCGGATAGATACCTCTGTCTACACCTGACCCTACTTCCGGATCAAAACCACTGTAGTTGGTCACTGTCCATAAGTTGGTTGCAGACAGGTACACACGAGCCTTACTGATGTGCGCATATTTAGAGAAATCAGCAGGTACTGTATAACCGATCTGAGCCGTTTTAATACGGAAGAAAGCTCCATCTTCTACATAGAACGTTGAACTACGTCCGAAGTTGATATTAGTATCATCATAGGTTAATCTGGGATAGCTATTCGACGTTCCTTCCCCTGTCCAACGTCCGAGTGCATCTGCATTCATATTCGCTGTAGGCAGGTCGTAACGACGGGTGGCATTAAAAATAGAATTCCCTGCTACGCCTTGTCCAAATATCGTCAGGTCGAAATTTCTGAACGACGAATTTAGCGTAAAGCCATAAGTCCAACTAGGAGTAGGATCACCAATAAAACCACGATCTTCATCACCAATAGTTCCATCACCATCCACATCTATAAACCTGAAATCTCCTGGTTGTGCATCTGGCTGTATAGGTTCGCCATCTCCCCCTGTATAAGCATCAATTTCAGCCTGATTCTGGAAAATGCCGTCCGTTTGGTAACCAAAGAAATAACCTACTGGTAAACCTTCTGAGTTGCGTGTCACTTCAATTCCTTGAGGGCCCCAGCCTGCACCAGTTAGAAAACCTGTTTCATTACCAATCAGTAGGACTTCATTCTTCACATAGGAAACATTAGCAGACAGCCCAAGTTCAAAACCATTGAAATCATTGTCGTATCCCAACTCCAGATCGAAACCTTTATTCTGCATATCACCTACATTGGCAGTAGAAGGGTTATTCCCCACGTAAGCAGGAATAGGCCGTGTTGTTAGTACATCATAGGTGCTTTTGATAAAGTAATCGAAAGTCAATGAATAATTCCTAAACAAGCGCATATCAGCACCGAAGTTGAGTTGTTCTACTGTTTCCCAACGTAAATCGGGATTGGAGACTTGCGAAGGGCTGGTTCCGTTCACCTGCGTATCCCCTGAACCAAAGGTGTAATTACTACCTCCGGAGATCGTCGAAACATATTCCAGTGAACCAGCGGCATCATTTCCATTTCGGCCCCAGCCACCACGTATTTTTAATGTATTAACTATATCATTATTGACCCAAAATTCTTCGTCGGCAACATTCCAACCTAAAGAAACAGCCGGGAAATAGCCCCAACGATAATTGGAACCAAACTTAGTAGTGGCATCTGCACGCATGGTGGCCGTGAACAGGTATTTACCTTTATAATCATAGTTCAATCTGGAGAAATAGGATTCAATAGCATAACGCTCCCATTTACCACCATATATCTGCTCACTATCCTCATTTCTTGCATAATCAATCGTTGCATCAAAAGGATCTGATGAAGGTACATCACGCTTGCTTCCTCCAAGATAACGTCCATTCGTTTCCTGTGCAGAGTGTCCGGCCATAATTGAAATATCGTGGTGTTCAGCCACATCAAAGTCATAGGAAATCGTATTGTCCCAAATCCAGGTAAAGCCACGATTCATAGCTATATAAACAGAGTTCGTATCCTGTACATTCGTCGCATTTAGGTAATAAACTGGTGTGAAACCGTTATTGCCCCAAAAAGCCAGGTCACCACCAAAACTACTTCTGACTTTCAAACCATCAATGATCTCTAATTCACCAAAGACACTTGGCACCAACTTATCGGACCAATTATCATTATTATTCGTTGTTTCAGCAGCTACCGGATTGACGATTTCGGAAGTTACATAAGGAGAGATACCATATACACCATTGTCGTCCTGTACCAAATCCGAACGTAGCTCTCCGTTTATAGAATAAGGGTTTTGCGCCAATACATCTTCGTCAGTTTCATATAAAGGTGTAATAGGATCAATATTCAAAGCTCTGCCTAAAGGTGAACCAAACTCTGAATTTGTACCTACACCATTCGCATCAATATGCGTATAGGCGATATTGACACCTACATTCACTCGTTCTTTCAATTCACTCGTCACGTTTAATCTACCCGTTAATCTGGAGTAATTTGATCTTCCTTTAGAAACGATCCCTTCTTGAGTCAGGTAACCAATAGAACTATAATAAGTCAATTTATCTGAACCACCTGAAAGGCTAAGTTCATTACTGCTGATCGGAGCATTATAATTGAAGACCTCGTCTTGCCAATCCGTTCCTTCTCCATATTGGTCAGGATTTTCGAATCGGAGCGGTTCTCCAGCAGCTCCGGCCATTTCGTTTTGGATAATAGCATATTCACGAGCATTGAGCAGCGGAAGCTTTTTCCATGGATTTTGTACCCCATAAAAAGCACTGAAATTCGCTTGCATCTTACCTTTTCTACCGCTTTTGGTGGTGACGATAATTACCCCATTAGCACCACGTGCCCCATAGATAGCTGTAGAAGCCGCATCTTTCAATACTTCAATAGACTTAATGTCATTAGGGTTTAGGAAATCAATTCCACCACCGATCACTACTCCATCTACTACCCATAATGGATCAGCACCATTGAGCGAAGAGGTTCCACGTATTCTGACTGTTGAGCCAGAACCTGGCTGACCAGAACTTTGAGTAATGCGTACTCCTGAAGTTCTGCCCTGTAAGGCTTGTTCCACACGAGGAATTTGCATGTCTTCCAGGTCTTCTTCTTTTACCTGACTAATGGCACCGGTTACGTTACTTTTTTTCTGTGTGGCATAACCAATAACTACAACTTCTTCTATATCCACCCCTTCTTTCATCTGGACATTGATCGTTGATTGTCCATCAATAGAAATTTCTTGCGTAGCAAAGCCGGTGTATAACACTTCCAGCGTATTAGCTCCCTCAGGAACTTTAAGGCTGAATTTTCCGTCTATATCGGTGACAGCCCCTACTTCAGTTCCTTTTGCCATTACAGTAGCCCCTATGAGTGGGTCTCCTGTTTCTGCATCGGTTACCGTTCCGGAAACGGTACTTTGCCCTGTTGCCCACGAGATACAGGCAAAGGCAAAAAATAGTAGTATAATAATTCGTTTTATCATATTCTCTAGTTTTGATTGTTGTCTTCTAAATATATAGTATCCTTATAATTTTATAAGAACATTTTAAACCCCACAATATGTAGTTAAAAATTTCGCAACGAAGGTTAGTGTAAAAAGTACAATTTCTACAATGAAGGTAGTTAATATTTAGCGAACAAAGAAAATTTTATACCATTTCTGTACTCAAAAGTTGTTAAAATTTGGCTAGGCGGCTTTTTAAAGAAATGAAAGTCGGTCAACAGCCTTATTCGTCTTTAATTTCCCCCTTTATTTAAAAACTCTTAAATAAAGCTCTACTATTCTACCCAATCTGCAATAAAGACATTAGTATCTCTGGTACCGCCATTATTTCTGTTAGAAGAAAAGACTAATTTTTTACCATCGAAAGAAAACATAGGGAAAGCATCAAAGGCTTCATCAAAAGTAACTTGCTTCAAGCCAGTGCCATCCACATTAATACTAAAGATATTGAACTGACGTCCGCTTTGACTATGATGATTGGACGAAAACAGGATTTTCTTACCAGAGGGGTGGAAATAAGGTGCCCAGTTTGCTCTACCCAGATCAGTCACTTGTTTTAAGTCACTGCCATCCACATTACAAACATAGATTTCCATATTCGTGGGCTGTACCAGTCCTTGTTTTAATAAATCCTTATAAGCCTTTACGGCTTCATCTGTTTTGGGGCGAGAAGCACGGAAGACCAATTGCTTACTATCTGGAGAGAAAAACGCTCCTCCATCATAGCCCAAGCCTGTAGTTATCTGTTTTACATTAGTTCCATCTATGTTCATGGTATAAAGCTCCAAGTCGCCTGAACGAGTAGATGTAAATACAATCATTTTGCCATCAGGCGATATTGTAGCTTCTGCATCATAGCCAGGTTCCGTGGTAAGCTGTTTGGTAATATTTCCTTTCATATCTGCTACGAAAATGTCGAAATCTTCATAAATTGGCCAGACATATTTGCCCCCCACTGTACGTGGTGATGCAGGGCATGCACTGTCTCCGAGGTGAGTTGAAGCATAAAGTACACTTTGATTTCCTGGCATAAAATAAGAACAGGTTGTTCTTCCTAATCCCGTACTCAGCATAGGCGGTGGTGTATTTCCATAACCATCTATAGGCATAGTAAAAATCTGATCGCACTCTGCGTTCCACTTTTTATTGGTTGCCTGAAAAACAAGGTTTTTATTATCAAAACTAAAATAAGCCTCTGCATTATCTCCACCAAAAGTTAATTGTTTGATGTTTGTTATATTTTTCTCCTGCTCATGGCTTAAAGAAGATACTTCTGTATCATTAAGATTAGTTGCAGGGCTTACTTCTTTTTTAGATGACTTGCAGGCTGTCAACATTGATATTACAGCGAATAAAAATATAGTTCTCATTTTTTGCTAATGCTTATATACGTAAGTAATTGGACAGAATTAAATTTAAAATAATGAAAAGTGAGAACAAAAGATGCCTTCATAAATTATAGATAATTCTGTCCAATTACTTACAATAAAAAAAAGCGAATTTACATGATATAAATTCGCTTTGTAAAGATTTAACTTTTTATTTCTAGAAGATGTCTAGATTTTCAACAATTTTAAAGGTTTTTTGCCCAAATCACCTCCACGAACTTTCAGATAGTAATACCCTTGCGGATAATTTGTCATATCCAGTTCAATAGTATTTTCTCCAGGCATCAAAACCAAATCCTCCATATGAATCAGTTGACCTGAAACATTGAATAAACGGAGTGTCGTGTTATAGTTTAGATTACCTTCATGTCGGATCAAAAGACTGGTTTTGTCGATAATAGGATTTGGGTAAGCATGAACTACATCGCCATCTATAGCTTCTATTCTATAAACGATTATTTCACTAATAGTTTCCTGCCCATCAAAGTCTACCTCAATCAAACGATAATAATTATTACCTTCTATCGGATTCAAATGACGGTAATTATAATTAATAAGCGTTGAGGAATTACCAGCTGCATTTACTTCATCTAATGTTTCAAAATTAAATCCATCTTTAGAATACTGGACAGCGAAATAATCACTATTTTCTTCTGTTTCAGTAGCCCAAGACAATAAAACGCTATTGAAATATTGCTTAGCTGTAAAATTAGTCAACTCTATAGGCAACGCTCCTTCTGGTGCTAAACTCAGGCGCCCTGGTGTGGTTCCTGTTCCGCTATCTCCCGAAGTCGCACCGTTACCATTGACAGCATTACCAGCTGCATAAAAATTAACTGTACCTACAGAAGGTGCTGGCGCATTCCATTTAAATGAAAAAGACCTTGAAGCCGACATTCCGTCATGTTCTGCATAGTCTCTTCCGCTAAGATTGACAATATGTACATTTGTACCAGGATCAGAAAAACTACCTGCATTATCATTATTTCCGTCAAGAGCAACAGCTTGAAAACCAAAACCAGCAGGATTACTAGCTGTATTGTTTACAGTAACAACAATATCGTAACTTAAACCTGGCAGGTAAGTATTGACAGGGTTACCATTATTAAAAGCCTGAATATCAACAGTAACAATACCATATGATCCAGGATTTCCGTGGCATGTTCCGCAAGAAACTCCTAATTCACCGGGCGCACCGATATAACCTTGTCCTTGCTCTGCCGCAGGTCCGGCGGAATAACCTACTAGTAAAAGGGTTAAAGCCACAAAAGCAAAGAGATTGTAAATGAATCTTATTTTCATACTTTGGTCAGTTTATGATGTTAGGTAAAGAGCCTTGATTTAGAGTGTTTGATATTTCCATTTTTCACCGGACACAACCCATAAAGCTCATTAATAATATGTTATTAAATTTTAATTTCTAATATCAATAAAAACAATTTATTACATTGATTTTTTCCATATAAATTTGTTTAAATATAAAACAGACTGGGCAATCTTCCAATATTTCTGGCAAAAAATAAAAACAATTGTTCCTATAGGGACGAAGCTAATATAATTGCAGTTGCACAGCATTAAGATATAAAATGACAAATGTCATATATAATGTGACTTGGCAAACGAGTAGAATTATAAAAATCAAGTATTGTACAAGTCAATTTTCATAAAAAATAGTTATTCAAAATTTATTTTGCTCAGCCTTACATTTTTTTCATAACTTTGATCCACTTAGAAACTGTTTGGGAGTATATCTGAATTAAAAATTAAAGTCAAAGAGCTTCTTAGTAATGTAAAACACTATGTTTAGCACACATCACCATCCACATAAAATCAGTAAAAAAGAACTAGATCGGTATCTGTCGCAGGGATGGTTCCGCATGGGGCAGTCAATCTTCACCTGTTATTTCCTTCATGTCCGTGGCGATATTTATTCAACGGTTTGGATTCGGCTAGAGCTGACACAACATCAATTTAGTAAAAGTCAGCGTAAAGTTATTCGCAAAGTAGAGAACAACTTTAATATTAAAATAAGTAAAGCTGTTTTTGATATAGAAAAAGAATTGCTCTACAAAAAATATAAAAAACGCTTTGAAGAACCTGTAGCTGCCAGTATCAAAGCTTCTTTGATGGATGGGCTTGATTTCAACATCTATGATACTTATGAAGTAACTATATATGATGGAGATCAATTAATTGGGGTAAGCTTTTTTGATATTGGAGAAAATAGTATTGCCAGTATAATGGGTATCTATGACCCTGATTACAGTCGTTATAGCCTGGGATACTATACGATGCTCAGAGAAATCAATTTTTGCCTGGAACACAATATGGAATACTATTATCCAGGCTATATAGTGCCGGGTTATCAACGCTTTAATTACAAATTGCGTATTGGTAATGTAGAATATTTTTC
Source organism: Saprospiraceae bacterium (assembly GCA_020627965.1). Classification (GTDB taxonomy): domain Bacteria; phylum Bacteroidota; class Bacteroidia; order Chitinophagales; family Saprospiraceae; genus JAHDEO01. Next base: position 16,443 of record JAHDFX010000127.1, read on the forward strand.
ACCTGAAGAAAATCGCTGGCGAACATTTAAGGAAGAAAACATAAAAAAACTCCAAACAGAGCAACTAAAAAAGCGAATGGAGTCATTATTCCTCCGGCTAGATACACTAGGTATTCCTATGGAAATGATGTTTTTCCCCAATAAACCAGTTTTATTTTCTCTTATAGAAGACGTACATATCAGTAGCCCTATATGTATTCTGTGCCATAGAGAAGATGCGGATGATTATTCACTTATAATTGACTATCACAGTCCTAGTGAAACCTTCCATCTTTACCGTGCAGGCATAGTACTAAAGCCATTATTCAATAGTAAAAACGAAGAGGATATTATATTAAAAATCAAACGTTTATACCCTCATGTGTCTAAGCGTATGTTTTAATACTTTAGCACTCGTTCCACATGCAACTGTTTTCCTGACGCATCCAGAAATCTGAAAAAATATAGACTTCTTGGCAAATCCTGCACATTGAGTACCGTTCGATTATTATTGAAATAAATCTGCGACTGGCGCACCAACTGCCCCGTAGGGTTTATAATTTGCATATTAACAAATCCATCATAATCGTAGTGAATAAATAAAATGTCAGTTACAGGGTTAGGATAAATTTTAGTTTCCAAAAACAAATCAATCCCATTGCAATCTTCGTCTATTTCATTATCGCTAACTTCTATAGCTCCAGGATAAACAGCAGCATTAGTGTCATCACAATCTATATTTGTAATCACAGCTCCGGCAGGCGGCGTAGCAAAACAGCTATAAATTTCAACATTAGGGTCACCATAACCATCTCCGTCATTATCCGCATAAAAAGTATTTAGGGGAAGGTTCTCGTCTGCAAAGCCATTACAATTATTATCTACATTATCACAAATTTCATTGGTAGATGGATTAATATTAAAAGCATTATCATTGCAATCGAAAGCATCAACTGCATAACCGGCAGGTGGTGTAGCTACACAGGTATCTATAGAAATATCAATATTCCCATAGCCATCATTATCATTGTCCAGATAATAAGTATTCTTTGGCAAACCATCGTCAGCCAATCCATTACAGTCATTGTCTATTGCATCGCAAACCTCCATTGCGTCTGGATGAATATTGTTATTATTATCATTACAATCGCCTGCTGTAGTAACGTAGCCAACTGGTGGAACAAGGCTACAGGAATCCAGACTAATTGAGGAATCTCCATAATTATCACCATCATTATCCAAATAATAAGTAGTAATGATCAAACCATCATCGATCAAGCCATTGCAATCATTATCAATACCGTCACAAATTTCCACAGCATCAGGGCTAATAGTCATTTCTGTATCATCACAATCAAAGCTATTTGCAACATATCCGGCAGGTGGGGTCATCAGGCAGGTATCCTGCAAAATATCCAGGCTATTCGGGTCTCCATAACCATCCCCGTCAGTGTCAGGATAATAAGTAGCTGTTGTTAGTGTTTCGTCTATTTCTCCGTCGCAATTATTATCAATACCATCACATGTCTCTACAGCATTGGGCTGAATAAATTGATCTGTATCATCACAATCCAGCGCATTAATACTAAAACCAGTAGGCACATTAGCCAAACAAGTATCTAATGGCATATTAATATCACCATAACCATCTCCATCTGCATCTCTGTAATAAGTTATTATGGCTAAGCCTTCATCTATTTGTCCATTGCAATTATTATCAATACCATCACAAATTTCCATTGCAAGTGGGCTGACCTGCGCTGTACTATCATCGCAATCATTTGCATTGACAACATAGCCAGTCGGTGGTATCAGAAGGCAGGTATCCAATGGAAAATTAGTATCGCCAAAATCATCTCCATCGCTATCCAGATAATAGGTGTTCAGTGCTAAGCCATCATCCACTAGTCCATTACAATCATTATCAATACCATCGCAAACCTCTATTTC
>JAHDFX010000128.1 GCA_020627965.1 Saprospiraceae bacterium
GCTTTATGTCGATTTACATTTGACTGATAAAAGCAAAAACCAATACGGAGTATTGAATATAAGGTTCAGTGTTTGTATTTTATTCTATTATTTTTAATCTTAGATGCTTACTTTCTCCTTTTTTAGACGATAAAACTGTTTCATAATTTTCAAACCCATCGTTTATAGAAATAGCTGCTGTATTCGGCGTGATACTGCCTTCGTTCTTAGCTACTAACTTAAAAACGTTTTCATTTTTTGTTAATTCAACATCAAAACTATAGCCATCTTTTGTAACTTCTTGATCCTGGCGAATAAGTTGACCATTTAAGTAAATATCTACAATGTCTCCATCTTCTTTTTGATGATCCCATATCCTGATCTGAACTTGTCTGTTTTTGAAACTTGCCTGCCCTTGATACTCATCTTCATTATTAGAAACGGCTTCAGTCTCTACTTCTTCAGAAGAAAGGTTTTCTTCTTGTATTTCCTCTTCTTGTGTAACTGTAGGTTCTGGTGGATATTCATTGTCTTTTGGTCCGAAAAACGGATCGCGTGCTGGTTTGCCTGATATACCAACCATTTGACTACTACGATTTGCTGGAGTGGCGACCATGCCGTTAGGATTGACAACAACCTCCCTGACTTGAGTAGATGCCATGTCATCCTGAATTACTTTTCCCTTTCGGGTTTGTTTATAATTGCCTTCATAAGGCACATATACATCCATTCTGGTAAAAGGATAGCCATTAGGGAAAAAACGGACGAAATAACCATTAGGGTGATAAGACCATCGGCCTTTACTGACTTCTCTGACCATATCCTTAGAAGGGGCTGCGCCGGAAAGAATAGCTATTTTTTCAATTTCCTGATAAGTTTTGTTTTGGGTAACGGATTTCCTTATTTGTTTTTGCGAATTAATAATAGACTGAAGCGCCGGAGAAATTTGTGGCAATTTTTCCAATTTTTCTAAAAAATAATCCTTTACAAAATTACCGGTTTGCATGGAAATTAACTCAGTTGGTGTAAATAATTGATTTAGAACTTTTTGATATTTGCTACCTAATTCATCAAAGCTGGCTCCGGCTATAATTGCCCATATCAAGACCTGAACATCCCGCTGTCTTACATCTGTACTTAGGGTATAACGTTCCAATATTTTACGGATCAGGTCTTTCTTACGTCCTTTTAGGGGAGCATATAGATGACCATCGCCACGACTAGGCCCATGCGTATAACCACGAAAACAAAAGCTATTCAGATTCATTGAATATACGCCACTTCGCAGGCGATATCCTCCATCTGAGGTTTGAGGTTGTAAATGTATAGGATAATAGTCTTGATAGGCGGGTTCAAAATTATACAAAACAGGAGCTTCGTAGCTGGCATCATCAAATGTGGTACTGATAGGACTGCGTTTGTCCATAAATTTTCGAACATCTTTTATTAATGGAGGTGCTTCAGTCCCCTTGAGGATTTGCTCCAAGTCAATTTGTGAATATCCAGCTAAAGAGATTAAAATCAGCGTGATAGTAGGTATAATACTTTTCATAATTGTGTTGTATCAAGGATTAAATAATAAAATAATAATTAGACCAGAAAAGAATAATCCAGTCAAGAGATATGCATAGAACAAACATAAATCATATTCTTGATTTATCCAAAGGACAGTTAAACGTTTTGTATTTTTACACTATGAAAAACATATTTATCATAGCAATCGGAGCCATTTTGCTAAGTTCCTGTGGTGCTTCCAGGAATCTCAATAATGCAAAAGATTCATTAAAAGGAGAATGGGAAGTCGTTAAGATATACTCCGCCTATGGGCAACGCATGCAGAATGGTACAAGCGTTTCCGAAGAATTTAATGAAACAGGTGAATTAGGCACTTTTACGTTCAGAGAAACGAACGGCGACTACACATTTATTCGCAGAGATACTACTTATACAGGCTCTGGAAGCTGGGCATTGACCAGAGAAAAAGTGAATCAGGGGTTTACTCAAGTAGAAGTGTACACACTTGACTTTGGAGACTATACTTATGTCTGCGAATTTGGTGATCAAACCAGCGATGCAGAGCAGGATGCCACAGAAATACGACTCATCTATGAGACGACAAATATTGGCTATTATGAGACTTTTATGCTGGAAATGGAAAAATGATGGAGCAATCCCTTAGGCTGAAAGTCCTGTGGACATTCTAGCGAATGAACCACTTGTGGATGGGCGACTCAAGCTGAAAAAGGTTTTTCAAATGACTGAATAATGTTTCAAAATAAAGTCTAATCACTTTTTCTTACCTTTGCAGCGTTAAAAAACTAAGGTATCAATATGAATATAAGGCTTCTACTAGCTTGTCTGCTAGTAATTTTTGCAGCATGTGGAGGAGGAGACTCTACTAACTCCGGGAATAATTCATCCGATAAACAAATCTTCATTTATAATCAGCCAAATGCAGTAACCTCACTGGATCCCGCTTTTGCACGTAGTCAAACCAACATTTGGGCAGTTGATCACATGTATAATGGGCTAGTACAATTGGATGCCGATTTGAATGTAAAACCATCCATAACTAAAGACTGGAAGATTTCTGAAGATGGATTAACTTATACTTTCAACTTACGTGATGATGTATATTTTCACGATAATGAATGTTTTACCAATGGCAAGGGTAGGAGAGTAGTAGCAAATGATTTTGTATATAGTTTCAATCGTATTATAGACAAGACAGTCAATTCGCCTGGAGCCTGGATATTTAAAGACAGAGTAGCAGATAAGGAACCTTTTCAAGCTTTAGATGACAAGACTTTTGTATTGAAGTTGAAAAAGCCTTTTCGTCCAATGCTGGGCATTTTGTCTATGCAATACTGCTGTGTAGTGCCTAAAGAAGCTATTGATAAATATGGAAAAGAATTTCGTAGCAAACCTGTAGGAACAGGACCGTTTCAATTAGTGAAATGGCTTGAAAACCAAGCTTTGCTTATGAATAAAAATGAAAAATACTTTGAAGCCGGATTGCCGAAATTAGATGCTGTTCGTGTCAATTTCATGGAAGACAGAAACACAGCGTATCTGGAATTAATGAATGGCAAATTGGATTTTATCTCTGGATTAGAATCGTCTTTTGCCGATGAATTATTAACAGAGACAGGGGAGTTAAAGCCCAAACATCAAGGGAAACTAAATTTCCAAAAATCTCCATTTCTAAATACGGAGTACCTGGGCTTTAACATGGATTTTACGGGTAAACGCAAGGACAGCCCACTACGGCATAAAAAAGTTCGTCAAGCCTTGAATTATGGCTTTGATCGGGCAAAAATGATGCAGACGCTTAGAAATGGAGTCGGTTATCCTGCTAATTCTGGCTTTGTACCAAAAGGATTACCTTCTTTCAATGCTGATCTGGTGAAAGGTTATAATTATGATCCTTCTAAAGCAGCTAAGTTATTGGCAGAAGCAGGTTATCCAAATGGTAAAGGACTCCCTGAGATTGAACTGCGCACGAATAGCGACTATCTGGATATTTGTACTTATATAGCCCGTCAATGGGAAGACTTAGGCGTAAAGGTTAAAATTGAGCTGATGCAATCGGCTACGCTAAGGGAACTAATGTCGAAAGGACAAGCAGATTTTTTCAGAGCTTCATGGATCGCAGATTATCCTGATGCAGAAAATTTCCTGACCTTATTTTATAGTAAAAACCCTGCTCCACCCAACTATACACGTTTTAAAAACGTTGAATATGATAAACTATATGAGACTGCGCTGAATGAAAATGACGACACCAAACGCTATGAATTGTACCAAAAGATGGATAAAATCGTCATAGAAGAAGCACCTGTTATTTTCTTGTATTATGATGAAACGGCACGTTTCTCCAATGCAAAAGTAAAAGGTATCGCCAATAATGCTATCAATTTATTATCTGTAAAAAATATATCGAAATAATATCATGAAAAATCGCCTATTATTATTTGTTTTAATGCTGGGTTTTACCAGCTTGCAGGCACAAAATGCAACGCTTGAGGGTTATGCTTTTGCCGCAAACAATGAAGGTTACCTGAATGAGGTTATTATATCTGTGTTCAATGGTAATCAGGAAATGGGACAAGTAGCGTCCAATAAAGAAGGAAAATTTACGATCAACTTGCCTGTAGGACAAGAATATCTGTTAAGAGCAACGAAGTCAGGTTTTAAAAGTAAAGAATTAATGGCTTCTTTAAAAGATGCTAAGCCAGGAGCCACTGTTTACACAAAAGTCTCTATGGAGCGTTCTCCTGGTTATATTTTTGAGGCTGCACTGGCTGAGAAAAAAGAAAACTCAGAAGGCGTTATCACTGTTCCTACTGATGGATTGACTGGTGCAACTATTGAAATTTACAATAACACAAAGAAGAAGCCTGAGTTGACATTGAGAAATCACCCAAGTCATACCTTTTCACATACCTTTGAGAAGGGGAATCAATACATCATTATGCTTCGCAAGGAAGGCTTTTACACAAAGCGTATTCAGGCAAATGTAGATGTAAATGGTTGTATCCTGTGCTTTGAAGGTGTTGGAAATGTACGCCCTTCAGTATCTGACAACCTGACGGCAGGTAATACAGCGGGTACATTAGTGGCTAATATCGATTTACGCCGTGTTATTGTGGGAGAAGCTATTGAAATTAATAACATTTACTATGGTTATGGAAAATGGGATATTACGCCTTCTTCAGCAATGGAGTTAGACAAGTTAGCGAGTATACTGAAAGACAATCCTCAGCTTGTCGTGGAGTTAGGCTCTCATACCGATTGCCGTGACTTACAGGCAGCCAATCAGACCTTATCTGAGAAAAGAGCAAGGTCTGCCGTTGATTATTTGGTCAATAAAGGCGGAATAAGTCCTTCTAAGCTAACTTATAAAGGCTATGGTGAAATGAACCTAAAAAACAAAGAATGTGATTGCGATAAAGCCAAGCCAAAAGAAGACAGATGTTCAGATGACCAGCATGCTATTAATCGTCGTACAGAATTTAAAGTCATTCAGGTATTAAAATTAGAAAAAGATGCACAGCCTACCTTAGCTGGCGCATTAATGGAAGAAAACATGGATGAAATATTGAGAGAGCTGGAAAATTCAGTTGTCCAAATTCCTGTTGGTGGTGTACCGCCAAGTAATGACAAAAAAGAAGAAGCACCTGTCGATGCTAGTACTGCCGATGCAGAAACCTGGGATAAATTAATGAATACTGATAATGAGATCGTAGAAGTACCAGCCGATGCAGTTCCAACTAAACCCGAAACTGCAGAAGTAACCACTGAAAAACCAGTAATTACACCTCGCCCACCAGTAGTGTCAAAACCTGAAGCACCGGTAGTACCTGAAGCTCCTGTTGTAAAGGTTCCTGCACCGGAAAAACCAGCTTTGGGCAAAGGCAGTGCTGCGCCAGTTAAGCAGCCAAAAGTAGAAACGCCAGTGGTAGAAAGACCAAAACTGGAAAAGCCAGAAATCGCACCAACTCCTGAAGCTCCTGTTGTTAAAGTACCGTCGCCAGAAAGACCAGCCCTGGGCAAAGGCAGTGCTGCACCAGCAGACAAACAACTAACAGAAGAAGAAGTCATTGAAAAGTTAGATGATACGGTTGTTAAAATTCCAGAACCTCCACGTCCTGTTACAGATAATGATGCCGTACAAGCTAATGTGGCTTACCCTAAAGGCAATGATGCGCCAGTAGCTGATGCAGAAGATATTGAAAAAGAAGAAGTAGTGGTATCAGAAGGAAAAGGGGCGGTCAAATTAGCCAAAACTTATACAGGGTATAAAATCCAATTATTAGGTGCTCCTTCACCTCTATCGCCAGATCATGAAATTTTCAAAGAATTTGCCTTTGTTACCGTTCAGGAAACCATGGTTGGTGAATATTTGTACTTAATCGGGGATTTTCGCAATGGTATGCAGGCGGAGTCATTTATGAAGCGTACCATTCTATCTCGTTTTCCTGATGCTAAGGTTGTTCATTACCAGGGCGGCAAGCGAGTAAGATAATAAATACTTTAAAAAGAATCAGAATGGTCAATGTGCTTCGGGACATTGACCATTTTTTTTACCTTTGAAGCATTGTTGACCGTTTACAATAAAATATGGATTCCATAAAATTTCAATTAAGTGAAGGTATAGCCAAAATAACACTTAATCGACCAAAGGTTTTTAATAGTTGCAATCGAGCAATGGCACTAGAGCTTCAAACCTTGCTCGATCAGTGTTCGAAGGACAAAGCAGTCAGAGCTATTTACCTTACAGGAGAAGGCAAGGCTTTTTGTGCCGGACAAGATTTGCAGGAAATCACCGAAGCTCCTGAAGGCATGCAGGTTGGGGATATTGTGAGAGAACACTATAATCCGATCATTAGAAAAATACGAGCTATTGAAAAACCAGTGATTTGTGCCGTTAATGGCGTGGCAGCAGGAGCAGGAGCAAACCTGGCTTTTGCTTGTGATGTAGTTATTGCAACAGCTTCTGCAAGTTTTATTCAGGCTTTTAGTAAAATAGGTTTGATACCGGATAGTGGAGGGACTTATACCTTACCAAGACTGATAGGATTCCAGAAAGCTTCTGCACTGATGATGCTGGGAGATAAAATATCGGCAACAGAAGCTGAAAGAATGGGCATGATATACAAAGTTGTTCCTGATGAAGAATTCGAGTCGGTAACCTGGAAAATTGCCAGGAAACTAGCGGCTATGCCTACGAAAGGTCTTGGACTTACCAAGCGTCTTTTAAATGCTTCCATGAATAACGACCTGTCTACTCAACTAGATATGGAAGAATCCATTCAACAGGAAGCTTCTGAAACTTATGATTACAAAGAAGGAGTACAGGCATTTTTAGAAAAAAGAAAACCCGTATTTAAAGGCGAATAATGAATATGAAAATAGGTATAGTAGGCAGTGGAGCAATGGGGAGTGGTATTGCTCAGGTAGCTTCCACAGCAGGTCACCAAGTTGTTATTTCAGACACTCGTGAAACGGCACTGGAAGTCTCTAAAAACAAATTAGCCAAAATTATGAACCGGCTGATAGAAAAGGGGAGAGTAACAAAAGACGAAGCGACTGGCATACAAGAACGTATACATTACACAACAGATATTCAGGATATGTCTGAATGTGGCTTAGTCATTGAGGCTATAGTAGAGAATATAGATGTTAAAAAACAGGTATTTAGCAAATTAGAAGAGCTTACTTCAAGTGAAACTTTGCTTGCCTCCAATACTTCATCTTTATCTATTGCTTCTATAGCTTCTGCCTGCAAACATCCTGAGAGGGTTTTGGGTATTCATTTTTTCAATCCAGCTCCACTCATGAAACTGGTTGAAATTATTCCTGCCATTCAGAGTGACGAAAACGTTGTGAAAATAGCTAGACAACTCATTGATGACTGGGGGAAAACGACAGTGTTAGCGAAAGATACACCTGGTTTTATTGTCAACCGTGTAGCACGTCCTTTTTATGGAGAATCATTGCGTATATTGGAAGAAGGCATTGCTGATGCTCCAACCATTGACTGGGCAATGAAGTCAATAGGAGGTTTCAGAATGGGACCTTTTGAGCTGATGGATTATATTGGCAATGACATCAATTACACGGTAACTGAAACGGTTTTTAAGGCGTTTTGGTATGACCCGAGGTACAAACCCTCATTTACACAAAAACGCTTATCAGAAGCTGGTTATTTGGGGCGTAAGTCGGGGAGAGGATACTACGATTACAGTGAAGGGGCGACAAAGCCATCACCAAAAGAAGATCAGCAGCTAGGCAATCAGATTCTTGACAGGGTAGTAGCTATGCTGATTAATGAAGCTGCGGATGCCTGCTATTTAAATATTGCTTCTCGTGATGATATTGATCTGGCCATGACTCGTGGGGTGAATTACCCGAAAGGATTGCTGAAATGGGCGGATGAAATTGGTATATCGGAATGTGTTAGTCGCTTAGATGCCTTGTATCACGAATACCTGGAAGATCGTTACCGCTGTAGTCCTTTATTACGTCGTATGAATAGGGATCAAATCAAGTTTTATTCTTAGCACCTTAGCTACACGACTGAAGAGCAACGCAGTTCAGGATAAAATTTGCCATTTGCAGCCAATTGAGAGAAATTTAAAAACGTTCTAAGACCAATCACCAATCACTACAATTATGTCAAAAGCCTGGAAAATAGCAGAAGCCATGTATGCCAATGACAGCTATAGTCAATGGCTGGGCATAGATATATTGGAAATGGAAACTGGCTATTGTGTAGCCAAAATGACAGTGCGTGAAGAAATGACCAATGGTTTCAAAATTGCACATGGAGGAATCACTTATGGTTTGTCAGACAGTGCTTTTGCTTTTGCTTCCAATTCGCAAGGTAGGAAAGCCGTTTCAGTAGAAACTTCGATTTCTCATATTGCCAAAGTAGACATTGGAGATGTATTAACAGCCACAGCCAAAGAAGAGAGTCTTTCCAATAAAATTGCAGTATATAACATTACAGTAGTCAACCAGAACGGGGAGAAGGTCGCCCTGTTCAAAGGGACTGTATATCGCACTTCAAAGGATTGGGAAATAGCAGAATAATTACCATTCATTTTCTGCATAAAAAGAAGCAGCTATTCTACTGGTTTGCTGATATATCCTTTCCTGTTCATCCTGACTAAGGTTTCTTTTCCATTTCAATACATTATCGGACGAATTACGTTGAAGCTTGCTTTCCTGAGTAGCCTGGGTACTTTTTTGTAAATAAGCCTTTACCTGCCTATTAAAGGACAAATTAAGTTGTTTAAATAAGTTTTCAAAAGCAGTTAATGGTCGCCGTGACAAGTCTTCATGTCTGACAAATATCCAATTTGGATACTTTTCCTGATAATACTTTATTTGATGATGGAAAATATTCCAGAGCAGGCTGGCATGTTCTATAATGTCGTCTTGTCGCTTTTCATCTTGCAAAAACTGCTTGATCTCTTCTTCGAAAGGCTGTAAATGCCCTTTCATAAGCTTTTCCTGGCGGATAAAGTGAGTGAAATCATGTTTCCAGTTTTTGGTTTTCAGGCTTTCTGCGAAAGCAGCCGGATGCCGGATAATAATGACGACCTCCATATCCATATTTTGCTGAAGCCATTCGGCTGAAAAAAGTGCCAGAGGATCTTTAAATAAACGACGTTTAAAGCTGTTTTTGCGTAAAGCGCCATAAACAAGTCTGGGATATTGACTTACAGAATGATTTTTACTATCCTCTCTAAGCCTTGTAAGATCAAACTTTGTAAAACGATTTAAGTATTCTCGAAATTTGCTTTGTTGTTCTTCTGAATCTTCTTCACTTACATATTCAAACCAGTATTTTATAGGTGTTTTGTGGTATTTTTTATTAAAAACATTAAAAGGCTCCTGAATATACAATACCTCGCCATTCGCAGCAATGGTCTGTCCTGTCCAGGTAGAGCCGGAACGATGAGACCCCGTTAGCAATATATTTTTTTTTACACTCACCATTTTATCTCAGCCTTGCAAATTTCTTGTTTTCCTTGTGTTTGAAGTTGAAAAAATTGATAATCAGAAAGGATAGTCACCTCGTCATTTAATCGGACTTGCCCCATATAATTAATGTCAATTTGTTTTGGGCTTTGTTGGTCGGAAGCACAAGTGTCTAGTAGCCATTCTGTGTATTTGACATTATTAACATGATGAAGTAAATCCAAATCACTATGCTTTGCCCGATATGTTCCAACAACAGGCAAGTCAGTTGGTAATTTAACCTTATCTGCAAGCCCACATAAGGCTACACGTTCACTTAATACAGGAATTTCGGCCGTGGATTTCAGCCGTTGAGGTTTTTGCGAATTTGTATCAATAACCACCCATAAAGTACTGGCAGAGCCAATGATATTACCATTGCCATCTTTCAGTAAAAACATGCGCTGTGAAAAAGGGCCACGCATCAGTTGAACCCAAGTCTCAATATGCAATTGTTCCTTCCAGTAAGGATAACGCTCAATTTGTACCCGGAGTCGATTGAGTACCCAGGCTTGTTCGTTTTCCTTCATTCCTTCATAACCTAAATCAAAGAGAAAAGCATGCTGACCAGCAACTTCCTGCAAACCATGGCATATGGCTGTAAGCCTGACCTTTCGATCTGCACCACACATATGTGTATGGATCGGAAAACTATCTGAATGAGTAGCCTGTTTTTTCATTATTTGCCTTGATAGCGCCCTTCTACCCATTCACCTTCTCGATAAATATTCCCTTTTGGGTCATATTCTTTGCCTTGCCCGTGTTTAATATTGTCTTGCCATTCTCCTTCGTAACGTGATTTATCAGAGTAACGGAAAGTACCAAAGCCATTAAAACGATCATTTGCAAATGTTCCCTGATAGAATCCTACACCAGGAATAATAAATTTACCTTGTCCGGTACGCATACCATCTTTCCAGCTACCTTCATATCGAGTACCATTTTTATAATTATACACACCAGTACCGCTTTGCTGATCGTTGTTCCAGCCTCCTTCATAAATAACTTCTCCATTTTTTCGGTAATAAATTCCTTGTCCGTTGCGCTTATTCGCTTTCCATTCGCCTACGTATTTCTCTCCATTTTCATACTTGAAAGTACCTTCTCCTTCAAAACGACTGCTTTTCCAGTTACCTTCATAACTACGCCCTTTTGAGTACTTGTAAGTCCCGTATCCATTCCGGCAGTCTCCTGATATACAGCCAGTTTCGACAGTTTCTTCTTGTTTAGAGATAATTTGTCCATCCAGTGTACGATAAGTACCTTCACAACAAGGCGCATTATCTTCCCATTCACCTACGTAAATAACGGCATCTTTATTTTTGGTTTTATTAAATTTATAGGTTCCGACCCCTTCTTTACGGTCGTCGCGCCATTCTCCCTCGTACCATTCACCATTTTTTTTGTAAAGTTTACCTTGTCCGGTGCGTTTGTTATTAGACCACTCACCATGGAAAATATCGCCATTCGCCCAGGAATAAGTACCTTCTCCATCTTTCAGGTTTTCGTTCCATTCTCCATCGTAGATATCTCCTTTACGTGTGCCGCCCTGATAGTACAAAATACCTCTTCCTTCTCGCTGATTGTCTTCCCATTCGCCTTTATAAACGTTTCCATTTTTGTATATAAAAATACCAGTTCCATTTTCACAATCTCCTTTTACACAGCCTCTCTCTGTAAGTACATCGAGGTTTAAATCCAGATCACCGGGCTGAGCAAATGTGTTAATGCTAAGGAATAAAAAGCAAAGTAGGTTGAAATAACTATTGTTTAGTTTTATTTTCTTCATGTGGTTGTCTATTTATATTCGTTTGATTATTTTCAAATTTGTTGCTAAAGTATCAAAGATAGATTGGCTAAACAAAGCAGATACGTTAATTCATGTAATTTCGTACTTTTGCCAGCAATCTAAAATTGTTAAAAATCATGAGTAATAAATCACATAACTTATTTGACGCCAAAACCATAGGCTCTGTAGTCATTATAATGTTGTTGGCATTGGTAAGTTTCTTCAAGTTAGGTTCAGAAAATGATACGTCAGGTGGGCGTGATATGGACCTGCCAAAAAATGCTTCATATTATGATGTCAGTAATGTTCGCTACAAAGATAAGAAATTAGTTTTAACCAAGCATGCAAAATGTCGTATGGGATGTAGAGAAATAGATGCTTATGAGGTAGGGCAGATATTAGCGAATGGCGTCATTAATAAGCGCAAAAGCTCACCAGACGCCAAACCATGTCCTAAATATTCTCTGGAAGGACGTTCAAGGGATGGTCAAACAGTTCGAGCTGTAATTGCTGATTGCAATGATGTTGTTAAGCTAGTTACTGTGATTGATTTGGACAATGACTATAACTGTACTTGTAAATAGGTTTTATTTTGAAACATCATTTTCGGAATTTTGGCAAATTACCTTTATTATATTTTGCGTTTTGCTATATTTACAAAAGGGAACGTAGTGCAATATATTTTTAACTGAACGAAAGCCAAATTCAAAACAGCTTCTAAGTAAAACCTATTACTTATGACAGATTACACGTCGCTAAAAGAATTAGTCGCAATAGATTCCCCTTCAGGATTTACAGAAAAGGCCTGCCAGTATATTTTTGATTACCTCAAACAACTAGGCTACCAACCTACACTGACGAATAAAGGCATGGTCAAATGTGCATTAGGAAAAAAGCCAGACATTGCCATTGCAGCACACACAGACACACTAGGTGCTGTAGTTGCTTCCATCACTAAAGAAGCTCAGTTGCGCATATCCAAGGTTGGTGGACCTTCATTAAATAGCTATGAAGGTTCTTATTGTCGGCTATATACGCTGAAAGGACAATGCTACACAGGCACTTTACTGCTTGACAATCCATCAACACATACCAACCGAGAAGAAAATACTAAACGCAGAACAGTCTTCAACATGCATGTTCGGCTTGATGAAGATGTAGATAACCGGGAAGATGTACGCAAACTAGGGATTCGTCCCGGAGACTTTATTTGTTTTGAACCGAATTACCAAGAATTACCTTCAGGCTATATTAAATCCAAATTCATGGATAATAAGGCTGGGTGTTTTGTGCTTTTTGAAATAGCCCGACGTGTAAAGGAAATGGGAAAAGAATTCCCTGTGGAGTTGATCTTTTCTAACTATGAAGAAGTAGGACATGGTGGCTCTGCTGGTATTTCCGATACCGTTAAAGAGTTGTTGGTGATTGATATGGGCGTGGTTGGTGATGATAGGGAAGGGAAAGAAACGCATTGTTCTATTTGTGCAAAGGACGCCTCTGGTCCTTATGATTATAATTTTAGAAAAAAGCTTGTTGAATTAGCTGAAAGCAATAATATTCCTTATGCGCTGGATATTTACCCTTACTATGGTTCTGATGGTTCGGCAGCCTTACGTGCCGGGCATGACCTGCGTGTGGGACTGATCGGACCTGGGGTTTCAGCTTCGCATGGGGTGGAACGAACGCATAAGAAGGGGATAGAAGCAACAATTGATCTTTGTTTGGCTTATATGAGGGCTTAGCTTTTTTAATTTTTAATTTCACTCAAAAACCTCTGCCCGTTCCACGCATATATCGTAAAAGTAAGGTTTATACTTCTTACAAAAATCTTCGGGCAAATGCCTGCCAGTTTTTTCGATGCGTTTATTGATTTTGACAGAAAGCGAGGTCAGCGAGACTGAAGGTTTGCCGTTTTGCCGTGTATGCATATCTTCAAATTTCTCGACCATGTCATCTAGAGTCTCTATTTTATCGGTTGGATTAAAGGATTGTCGCAATCCTGGCATCATAATAAAGAATCCTACAAGACAAAGTAGTAAACAGGCAAGTGCAGCCCATTTGAAATCTGTCAGAAAATGTAGAAGACCAGCGACCAACAACAATGCAATGAGTAGAAGTACAATATTCCTTGCATTGGCATTTTTAAACCTGTTGCCTTTATCTGTGTAGTCTTTTATAATATCCCGTTCTGACTCTATTTCTGGTTTAGGCGTGGTCTTGTCTGTCTCAGGTTTTACACTTCTGGTTCTGTCCGTATCTGTTCCTGGCTTTCTTTGGTCATTATTAATGACAATATCTTTATCTGGTATTTTAGTATCTCTCTCGTGTTTCTTCAAGTCAAGAAAATCTTTAACCTCGAAATTTCTGTATTTTTCAGGAACATGTTTGTCCAGAAATGTAGGTGGAGCAGGGCGTTGGTAAGTAATATAAAACACTGCGAGGACGAAAGGAATAAGTAGTATCTTCGATAGATTAGAATTTACAGAACGTAGCCATATAAAAGAAATAGGAATAATGACCCAGGCTATACGTATCAGAGAGCTGGTGGTGTAAGCCACCTCCATTTTTTCACTTTCACAACTAAAGCAGGTCGCACATTTAACAATCCACCAAAATGTAGTGGCTGTCAGACGGAGCCAGTCCCAAATAAACCAAAAACTAAACATTGGTATACCTTTCACATAGGCAACCAGATTGACAAGCATTAAAAAAACTATGGGAGCAATAACGAAAGCCATTAGAGAGCCAGTGAAGGCACGAGCTATATTAATAGCTCTGTTCACCCCCTGAACTTCCATGTAGTTATTCAGACGAGACAGTCCAAACAAGACCAGCAGTAACCCTAGTAAATAAGGCCAGTGTCCTTGTATAAACTGTCCTGGATTTTTCAGAAAACTCTGCAAAAAATCCAACCATGTGACAAGCGCGAATATCACAGTTTACAGTTTAAATATATTATACTTCTGTTTGTAAAAATACAACAAAATGTTGGGAGTTTCAACAATACTTAAACATTAACATTTGGAATATGTTTCAGGAGGCTTTTAATCTGGCTTACCAATTTTCCGATTTTTTCTTTTGGATTTATTCGGATAAACAGGCTCCTTATATATTCTTAGTGGTTCAGCAGCATGTCCGTCGCTCCATACCCCCATATAAGTTTGTTCATAGGTATTGCCAAAAGCATACTCACAATTTTCATTATTAAATGAGCAATCTATTAAGGCATCCAGCAATTTCCAATAACAATAAAAATCTGCAACATCAGATTCGCAACGCCTGAAAGCGGCTCTTGTAACATAGTTTCGGCGTTTGATAGCATCTAGTTGCTCGTCGATGGCACAAGGCTCATCATGAGAACCATCTATTTCCTGACCGTAGCGTTTATCTTGTGGTTGAATAACCAGGTTTTTCTGTTTTGCTCCGGCAGTATTGAATATTAAAAGTCCCAGATTATCGCCTACAATTTTATCTTTTGCACCTATTATTACCAATAACTTGATGTCTTCATCCATCTTTGTATAATCTTTTAACTTTGCCGCTTTAAAAGCGATTAAGCCAGGCTGATTTGCTAGTAGCGCCTTGGGCTTGGGGACACCGTACTCTCTGTAATTGACCGTAAGATAAGCAGCTATTTTGCCACCATATGAATGACCAGTATATATAATATTTTCAAACCGAGGAGTTAGTTTTTCTTCTTTTTCTAAATACTCGAAAGCCGACTTAATGCCGTCTACAGCATTATCTACAAAGCCAGGAAGAAGTGGTTTTAAAAGCTTTTGTTGATAACGCGGATAAATAACTATATTGCCCTTGCCAACAAGGTGCTTTATCCATTTACCATAAACAGCAGGATTAGGTACACCAAAACCAGGAATAAATACAACAATGTTAGCTGAATCTGGAGTAGGGCTAGCAGGATAATACAACCAAAAACCTCCAGCTTTTTTAGCATGTTCAGCAACAACATCGATACTGAGGTGTTTATAGTCTTTACCACCAGGTCCAGATTCCGGCTGTTCCGGCATATATAATTGACCAAAGCTTAAAGAGGTGGTAATTGTAAAATAAAACACAAGACCAATAGAAGTAAAGCGCTTCAACAAGTTCATAAGAATATAGTTTGTAATCATAACTTAATGCCAAGTCCTTAGACGGAATGAAGGCACAAAAGTAAGCTAGATATGTAAAAATACATACCTTTTTACGTAGCATGTTTAGCTTTGTTCGATTTCAAGCCCAGAGTATTGAAACATAGTTTAAGAATTTTTTATTTTTGCACAAACTTTTTCAAATTGAGTAACATCACTTCCCAAAAACCAGTAGGAGTAATAGGAGCAGGTAGTTTCGGAATAGCTGTAGCAGGCTTGATTGCGGCTAACTATCCTGTTTTGATATGTACACGTAGAGAGCCTGTCTTAGCGTCTATCAACAAACATCACACTCATTTGGGGCAACAGTTATCCGAAGACATCAGGGCAACTACTAGCATGCAGGAGGTTGCAGAGCAATGCGATTTAATTTTCCCTATTGTATCTTCAGAGAATTTCAGGGAAATGATGCAGGAATTTTCTACTTTCCTGCACCCACATCATATTCTCATTCATGGAACTAAAGGTTTTGATACCAATAAACCTAAGTATTCATCTGGAGATTCTGTAAAACGCGAAGGTATACATACCATGAGTGAGATCATTCTCCAAGAAAGCTCTGTGGTGAGGGTAGGTTGTCTTTCCGGGCCTAACCTTGCCGCCGAAATATTTGAAGGACAACCAGCAGCTACAGTTATTGCCAGTCGGTATAATGAAGTGATTAAAGCCGGAAGAATGGCTTTAAGGAGTTCTCGTTTCCAAGTGTATTCTACGCCGGATATTACGGGTGCAGAACTTGCCGGAGCTTTGAAAAATATTATTGCTCTGGGTGCCGGAATGTTAGGGGGGAAAGGACTAGGACAAAATATCTGGGCTTTATTCGTAACCAGAGGTTTGGTAGAAATGATACATATTGGCAAAGCAATGGGAACTGATACAACTGCTTTCCTGGGCATTGCAGGCATTGGTGATTTAATTGCAACAGCATCTAGTAAAAAAAGTAGAAATTATATTTTCGGGATGCGATTAGCTGGCGGGGAATCTTTGGAAGAGATTAAAACGAATACTACTGAGATAGCGGAAGGTGTCAGAACATTAAAAATAGTTAAGGAAGCGCTTGAACGATACTCTTATAGAGCACCAATTATTGAGACTTTATACAAAGTAGTCTTTGAAGGGGCTTCCTTTGAAGAAGCCATTGGTTACCTAATGAATTATAAATATACTGTTGACGTTGATTTTTTATAACACAATACTATGAAGAAAGTACTTATACTAATCGGTTCTACAAGTGATGAACCAGTAATGAATGAAAGCCTTAGATACCTGAAATGGTTTGATATAGAGGCAGAAATGCATGTAGCTTCAGCTCATCGAAATCCGGCTTTAGTAACAGAACTAACGACTACGGCAAAAGACAAAGGATATAGTGTCGTTATTGCTGCTGCGGGTATGGCTGCTGCTCTTCCTGGAGTGGTTGCGGCTCACACGAGCTTACCTGTTTTGGGGGTGCCTCTTGAAGGAGGTTTGTCAGGCGGAGTAGATGCATTGTACTCTATTGTTCAAATGCCACCAGGGGTGCCAGTAGGTACTTTGGCAGTAGGCAAAGCAGGAGCAAGGAATGCAGCGGTTTTGGCAGCACGCATTATTGCTTTACATGATGAAGCTACTGCCCAAAAGCTACAAGAATTTGCCAAATTAGGTTTTAAATTATAGGAGCATTTTGGAGCCTCAGAAAAAGAGATAATTTTCTGAGGCTCTACTCAATACAGTGTGTAAAAAGTTATTACTGATGAAAGTAACTAATGTTAATATAGAAGAAAGTTGGAAAGAAGTTTTACAAGATGAATTTCAACAACCTTATTTTGCTGCAATTAAAAGTTTTTTGCTTGAAGCAAAACAGCAAGGGAAAACTATTTATCCGCCTGGTTCTCTGATTTTTAATGCCTTTAATAGCACACCTTTTCACGATGTAAAAATTGTTATTCTTGGACAAGATCCTTATCACAATCCTAAGCAGGCACATGGTTTGTCTTTTTCGGTTCCTATGGGGGTAGCTATTCCAGCTTCACTAAGGAATATTTATAAAGAATTAAGTGATAATATAGAAGGTTTTGAGCATCCAGGACATGGAAATCTGGAAAAATGGGCAGCACAGGGCGTATTTTTGCTAAATGCTATGTTGACAGTAGAACACAAAAATGCAGGTTCACACAGAAAAATAGGTTGGCAACGCTTCACCGATGCTGTTATTCGTAAGTTGTCGGAAGAAAGAGAAAATCTCATCTTTATGTTGTGGGGCAATTTTGCAAAAGCTAAAAAAGCATTAATTGATGTAGATAAGCATCATGTTTTGGAAGCTGTGCATCCTTCGCCTTTAGCTGGAACTGCTTTTCTTGGAAATAAACATTTTTCGACAGCCAATCGTCTTTTAAAAGAACAAGGTAAGGAACCGATTGACTGGAAGCTTTAGCATTTAAATCCCCCTATCCAATATATTTTCATCATCTAAGGGTTCTTCATTTTTAGTTTTTCTGCCAGAGATTATAATTGGTAATACAATTGCCGTCAGAAAGGATATAGAACCAATTCGGAGAATAATATTTGCATAAGGATAAGACATAATCTTAAAAACATATCCTGCTACAATTCCTCCAACTCCAATTATAAGTAGAGTTATCACAATTATTGCATATCCCAGATTTCCCATTTTATTTTAATTGATTCTGACGAAAATCCATGGCTGCTTTGATAAATGAAATAAAGAGTGGATGAGGATTCTCTACAGTACTTTTAAGCTCAGGATGAAACTGAACACCAACAAACCTGATCTTTTACTTCGACAACCTCTACCAGCCCCGACTCCGGGTTTCTACCCGTTGCTATCAGACCCTCTTTTTC
>JAHDFX010000129.1:0-10502 GCA_020627965.1 Saprospiraceae bacterium
GATACCATTGTAGGATTAGTCAATCCAGTAACGATGTGACTAGTTAGTCCGTTATTTGGAGTTATCCAGGTCAAGCCGCCATCCAGGCTGACTTCAAAGCCTGTCGCACCTCCAATATTTGACCATGTAAAGATCAGTGTTCCTGGGGTACTATTATCACAATTTACAGTTGGGGGTGGTTGTGGTAATTGTTCGCTAATAATTACTTCTACAGTATCTGCTCCACAGATTGAGGTTCCGACAATTATTTCGACATTTTCCTGTCCTTCAAGGATTCCATCAGCGATCGGGTCTATATCAAAACTAACTGAAGTTTGTCCTGCTGGTATAGTTACAGTAGTTGGTATATTTTCATAATCAGCTCCATTTGTAGCAGTACCTGCTAATGTAAAACTAATATCACTATCAACTGGCCCTGCTTCATCTACACTAAAAGTAACTGTTGCTACGTCAGTACATTCTTCGTAGATCGCATTATCTGCGTTCACGGTTGTTATATCTATGTCTAGTGTACCTGTATTAAAACTATTGGCTTCCAGGAATACTCCAGAATCCAGGATTCCATCACCTGCATCTGCGATAGCTAATTTAATATGATAGGTTTCACAGGGTTCAACGGCTGCCGTTGCCGTAAGCGTTGTTGTCAATCCATCGAATTGTAGGTTTGCTCCTCCTGTATTATCAATAAAAAAGCTAGTATATGATGTAGATCCTGCTGGTTCTGTACAATTTGAAATATTTCCAAAAAGCCCTGGCATTCCGTTATTTACTGTATTGATTGCAACAGGAAGTGCCGGCGCTGAACCTGGCACAATAGCAATATTATTAGCTGCGAGCGGTACAGAGACACCGCTTAGGAAGAAAGCAAATACATCATTATATTCGGAACAGGTATATTCATTATATTCTTCTGATGCAAAAGAATACGTGAAGCTTACCATATTAGATTGAGCAACGAAGTCGAATTCTAATATGGCTGCATCAAAAGTTCCGGCAGGTGCATTGGATAAAGCATCTAATTCGGGATCACCGGGTTCATTTAATCCATTTGTTGATCCTGGTGCCAAGGAGGTAAAACCACCAATATTGTTATTGGCGGTCATATCGGCAGCATAACCTGTACACAGCATAATTCCATCTGCAATTTGCAAATTGGAAGTGGCTGTATTGTTGGTAAAGGCTGCAATTTGCCCTGAAGTTCCGGTAAAGGTAACATTGGTGACGGTAGTACTCCCACCGAGGAATACATTTTCGACTAGCTGGGTAGGTGTTTGGGAATTATCTACAACCAACTGTGCATGGGTGTTCGTGATCTGAGCATACAATAAAGATGCGCAAATCACCACACGCAATAGGTGACTTTTCATGATACTTGGTTTACAATACTAACAGCAAATGGGGCATAATTATATCTGCCGAAATGCCATAGCTATCTCAGCAAACAACACGCAATTTAAATAGGGGTATTCGTTTGGTTCTGTTTCGGTTTTCACATAAAATTATCTATTTAAATATTTTTATGTTAGGTTTTATTATAACGATTTTGATTGGGCTGGTATACACGACCAGCCTACAGTGTCAATGAGTTGTATTAACAGCTTTCACGCTTGCTGTTAGAACTTCATTTTACCGTTCCGAATGGGGTAAGAGATTGGTAAGCGAGAATTGGATTTTTGAATATTTCCTTTTGTGTAAAGGAAAATAATATGGATGTGTAAACATGGTTGTTTAAATCAAAGTAACAAAAAAAAAGCTTACCATGCAAGCTATCCGCATAATAAAATTACTTAATATTAAAGGGATGACGATTTACATCTTTTAAAAGATATAAATCGTCATTTTTTTGTCATTAGATTATCTAATTAATGTCACATCGCCTTTATATTGAAGTTTAACTCCATCAATAAAGGTCACCTCTGCATAGTAAACAAATACTGCAGGGTTCATTACTTTTCCTTTAAATGTTCCATCCCATCCGTAGTTTGGATCATCTGTAGGGAAATCCTTCGCTTCCCATAACAATTCTCCCCAGCGATCATATACTCTAAATACGTCTATCTGGACAACTCCTTGTCCACCATAGATCATAAATATATCATTAGTTCCGTCATTGGTTGGCGAGAACACATTTGGTATATAAACATTACGATTTTTATCTACCACTATTGTGATATTATCTGTTGCTATACAACCATTAGCATTTGATATCTGTACTTGATAAGTTGTTGTTTCCAGTCCTGTAGCCCATGGATTTGGACAATCTGTGCAACTCAAGCCCGTTGTTGGCGTCCAGGTATAAGATACTGAGTCCAATGTATTAGTTTGTGCAAACAGTTGTGTGCTATCTCCCAACTCCACTGTAATATCTGCTCCCAGATCCACATTTAATTCAAAAGGTTCATCGACAATAACATTAAAACTATCTCCGCATCCGTTCACATCTTGTACATAAACAGTATAACTACCTCCTGCAAGGCCTCCAAAGAAATCACTTGCTTGATAATTTTCTCCATCAAGAGAGTATACATATGGTCCTCCGGTACCTCCTGTTGCCGTTTCTACAAAGATAGATCCGTTCTCGTCTCCGAAGCAGGTTACTCCGGCAACAACAATTCCGGCAATAACTGGTGCAGGTTCTCCTAAAGTGATGTTTTCAACATAAGTACATCCATTGGCATCTGTAACCGTTACTGTATAGTTTCCTGCCGGAATATCAAATGCGGTCTGACCAGTTGCTCCATTACTCCATTCATAAGTATAACTAGGTATTCCTCCTATAGCTTCGACACTAACAGCACCATCTGTTCCCCCATTACAAGTCGGTTCTATTCCGCTTAATGTACCTGAAACAGGCGTATCTGGTTGTGTGATTGTTACATTGATAGGTGGTAATGAACATCCATTCGCATCAGTAATCAATACCTGAACGACTCCGGCACTCAAGCCAGTTGCTACAGCGCCTGTTTGTGCTGGTGTTGTATTCCATTCAAATGTATAAGGTGGTGTTCCACCTGTAGCACTTACTGTAGCGGTGCCGTCATTGCCTCCAAAACAAGTGGCAGGTGTAGAAGACACAGCTCCAGGTAATAATTGTGCTGGTGTACCGATATTTACAGAACTTTGAGTTTGACAGCCATTCGCATCTGTAATCGTTACATCGTGTATTCCAGTATTAAGGAAGACTGCGGGATTCGTCGCTTCTCCATTATCCCACTGGTAAGTGTAAGGCGCTGTGCCACCACTAGCTGTTACAGTACCTTGTCCATCACTTCCTCCGAAGCATGATACATCTTGTCCTATAGCACTGGCAGTTAGGATGGTTGGTTCTGTAATTTGTGCGGAAGCATTTACAGTACATCCGTTAGCATCCGTTACAACTACACTATAAGTACCTGCTGGTAAATTAGCTGGGTTTTGGATAACATCTCCATTTGACCAGTTATAACTGTATGGCGGTGTTCCTCCATTTACCGAAAGGGTAATATTACCATCTGTATCTCCATTACACGCCAAAGCTTCACCTGTTGCTGATGCCGTTAACAGTGTTGGCTCTGTAATCGTTGCACTGGCTGTAGCGGTACAGTTATTGGCATCAACTACCACTACATTATAGGTGCCTGCGGGTAAATTAGAGGGATCCTCTACTATAGGTCCATTATCCCACTGATAAGTATATGGTGGCGTTCCTCCATTTACTGTAAGGTCAATATTTCCATCTGTATCTCCATTACATGCTAAGGCTTCGCCGGTTGCTAATGCTGTTAATAATGTTGGTTCTGCAATAGTTGTGCTAACATTTGCAGTACAGCCATTCGCATCTGTAATTAATACGCTGTATGTTCCGGCAGTCAATCCTGATGGATTTTGGTTAGTTCCTGCGCCATTATCCCATTGGAAAGTATAAGGCAATGTTCCCCCATTTACCGTAAGGGTAATATTTCCATCATTACCTCCATTACAACTTACATCCTGGGCTAATGTGGAAGCCGTTAATAAGCCTGATTCAGTAATATCTGCTGATGCTGTAGCAGTACAATCATTTGCATCAGTTATTGTAACGGTATATGTTCCTGCAACTAGTCCAGATGGATTTTGAACTGTTCCAGCACCATTATCCCATTGGAAAGTATAAGGCGCTGTACCGCCATTTACCGTAAGGGTAATATCTCCATTTGCATCACCATTACAAGCTAAAGCTTCTCCTGCTGCGCTACTCATCAGCATTGTAGGTTCAGTAATATCTACACTTGCTGCCGAGAGGCAACCGTCCTGATCGGTTACTGTGACGAAATGTGTCCCAACACATAATCCTGTTGCGATCTCTGTTGTTTGGTTATTACTCCAGATAATATCATATGGTGGTGTTCCTCCTGTAGGGCTTATAGATGCACTTCCATCACAAATTCCAAAACAGGTTACATTACTAATTACAATAGGTATTCCTGCATCTAGTGAGGATACATTACCTATGTTAACTACTTCAATACTTTCACAACCGTTGGCATCTGTTACTGTAACTGTATTGATACCTGCACAAAGTCCGGTGGGGTCTTCTGCTGTATCATTATTTGACCATAAGATAGTATATGGCGGTGTACCTCCTGACAGCGTAATACTTGCGCTACCATCACAAGATAGACAATTAGATGGTGTTGTATTATCTAATGTTATCGTTACAGGATTCGTTGGTTCATTGACCAATACTGTGGTTATGGAAATACAGTTATTCGCATCGGTTACCGTGACGGTGTATGTACCTCCTGATAAATTTGTTGCAACTGGTGTTATCTGGCTACCTGTGTTTGCATCCCATTCGTATGTATAAGGAGCAGTACCTCCTGTTTCGGATACTGAAGCCTGACCATCTGTTCCTCCCGGACAACTGACTGGCATATCTTCTACGGCAGTACCTATTAATTCTACAGGCTCTATGATAGTTATCGTGGCTATATCTACACAGTTATCAACATCTGTCACTGTAACGGTATAGCTACCTGCACAGAGTCCTACGGCAACATCTGTTCCCTGTCCATTACTCCAAGTGAATGAGTATGGTGGATTACCTGATGTTCCTGTTGCCGTTGCCTGTCCATCACAAGCACCGAAACAGGTTACCTGATTGTCAACTGATGCGCCTGCTACTAATGTGGATATATTTCCAATAGTAACATCTAGTGTAGCAGAGCAGCCATTGGCGTCTGTTACTGTAACTGTGTTGATACCTGAGCATAACATTAGTGGGTCTTCAATAGTCTCACTGCTTGTCCATGCATAGGTGTATGGTGCATTACCTCCTGTTACGGTGATCGTAGCTCCTCCATTACAAGTTGTACAATTGGCTGGTGTGTCGCCATCTAAAGTAACTATGATCGGAGCAGGATCAGTAATATTTACGTTTGCAATTATTATACAATTATTGGCATCTGTTACTGTAACGTCGTGTGGACCGGCTCCCAGCATGGTTGCGATTGGTGTTGTTTCTCCATTATCCCATGCATAAGTATAAGGTGGTGTAGCTCCTGAAGCAGTTACGGTTGCCTGACCATCCTGAACACCTGTACAACTGACCGGTGCATCTTCTACTGCTGAAGCTAACAAGGCTGTTGGCTCTATAATTTCAGCAGATGCTGTTGTTGTACAATTGTTGGCATCTGTAATTGTAACATTATATGTACCAGCACTGATATTTATCGGATTTGGATCGGTTCCTGCTCCATTATCCCACTGGTAAGTGTATGGTGTTGTTCCACCTGTTACGGAGGTTGTTAGTGTCCCTGTTTCGCCATTACACAGTAAAGTTTCGCCGGTAGCTGAAGCTACAAGTGGAGCTGGTTCTGCAATCGTTACGCTTGCTATTACTGTACATCCGTTGGCATCCGTCACTGTAACATCGTGTGGACCGCCGCTTAATGCCGTAGCACCAGCGGTCATTTCTCCATTGTCCCATAAATAAGTGTAGTTAGGCGTACCACCTATTGGTGTTACTGTGGCTGCACCGTTGCTTCCTCCTGCACAACTTCCAGATGCATCCACCTGTGCTGTTGCAGTTAGTTCTGTTGGTTCGATGATGTCTATACTTTCTACGACTACGCAGTTATTGGCATCTGTTACTGTAACTGAGTAGTTTCCAGCACATAAACTAGTGGCGGTTGGTGTGGTTTGTCCATCACTCCAAGTGTATGCATATGGCATTGTTCCTGAAGATGCAGTTACTGTTGCTTCTCCATCACAGTCAGCAAAACAAGTAACATCATTGTTTACTACTGTGCTTGCCGCTAATGTAGAAATACTGCCAATATTGACATCCAGCGTTGCTGTACATCCATTAGCATCTGTCACTGTCACGCCATTTAAGCCTGAACAGAGGTCTGTTGGGTCTTCAGTTGAATTACCATTTGACCAAGTATATGTATATGGCATTGCTCCACCATTAATTGTAATCGTAGCAGAACCATCACAAGCTGTACAGTTGGCTGGCATATCACCATCAAGTGTAATGCCTAGTGGAGCTGCATCGCCTATATTAACTGAAGCCACCGTTGTACACGCATTGGCATCTGTTATAGTAACGGTGTGTGGACCAGCACCAAGCATGGTTGCCATCATAGTAGTCTCACCGTTATCCCATTCATATGTGTAAGCAATTGTTCCTCCAGAAGCTGTTACCGTAGCTTGTCCATCTGTATCGCCAGGGCAACTGATTGGACTGTCTTGTACTGCCGAAGCTGTAAGGGCTGCTGGTTCTGTAATATCAGCACTTGTCGTAATTATACAACTATTGGCATCTGTAACTGTAACTGTATAAGTACCTGCCCCGACTCCTGTTGGATCTTCGTTGGTGCCTGCTCCATTATCCCACTGATAAGTATATGGGGCCGTTCCTCCATTTGCCGTAAGGTCAATGTCGCCGTCTGTATCTCCGTTACATAACAAGGCTTCGCCTGTGGCTGAAACCACTAACTGTGTCGGTTCATTTATAGTTACATTGGCTACCATTGCGCAGCCATTAGCATCAGTTACCGTTACAGTGTGTGCTCCACCTCCTAATGTAGTTGCAGTTGCGGTCATTTCTCCATTATCCCATAGATAGGTATATCCGGGCGTGCCATCTGTTGCTGTAACGGTCGCTTGTCCGTCACTGCCATTTGTACAACTTACTGGATTATCTTCTACAGCGCTAAGCAATAGTTCTGTTGGTTCTGTTATTGTTACCGTTTCTACAACTACACAACTGTTTACATCTGTAACCGTCACTGAGTAGTTTCCAGCACAAAGTCCGGTTGCTATATCTGTTGTTTGTCCGTCACTCCAAATATAAGAATAAGGAGGCCCACCAGCAGAAGCAGCGACAGAAGCTTGTCCATCGCAGGTTCCGAAACAAGATACATCTGCATCTACTGTGGCAATTGCTGCAAGGGTAGAAATACTACCAATATTGACATCTAAAGTAGCTGTACAGCCATTGGCATCTGTAATTGTAACACCATTTAAGCCTGAACATAGGTCTGTTGGGTCTTCAGTAGAGTTACCATTTGACCAGGTGTACACATAAGGCATTACACCTCCATTTATTGTAATATTTGCTGTACCATCGCAAGATGTGCAGTTTGCTGGCGTATCGTTGTCCAGTGTAATTCCTAATGGGGCTGCATCATCTATATTAACTGAAGCTGTAATCATACAGGCATTGGCGTCTGTAATTGTTACATCATGTGAACCGGCTCCCAGCATAGCTGCTGTAGGAGTTGTTTCTCCATTATCCCATTCATAAGTATATGGCATAGTTCCTCCTGTAACTGTTATAGTGGCTTCACCATCTAATGCTCCCGGGCAACTTACCGGATTATCTTGTACTGCCGAAGCTGCCAGTATTGTGGGTTCTGTTATATCTGCACTGGTTGTTGTAATACAGCTATTCGCATCTGTTACTGTTACTGTATAAGTTCCTGCCCCGATTCCTGTTGGATCTTCGTTGGTGCCTGCTCCATTATCCCACTGATAAGTATATGGGGCCGTTCCTCCATTTGCCGTAAGGTCAATGTCGCCGTCTGTATCTCCGTTACATAACAAGGCTTCGCCTGTGGCTGAAACCACTAACTGTGTCGGTTCATTTATAGTTACATTGGCTACCATTGCGCAGCCATTAGCATCAGTTACCGTTACAGTGTGTGCTCCACCTCCTAATGTAGTTGCAGTTGCGGTCATTTCTCCATTATCCCATAGATAGGTATATCCGGGCGTGCCATCTGTTGCTGTAACGGTCGCTTGTCCGTCACTGCCATTTGTACAACTTACTGGATTATCTTCTACAGCGCTAAGCAATAGTTCTGTTGGTTCTGTTATTGTTACCGTTTCTACAACTACACAACTGTTTACATCTGTAACCGTCACTGAGTAGTTTCCAGCACAAAGTCCGGTTGCTATATCTGTTGTTTGTCCGTCACTCCAAATATAAGAATAAGGAGGCCCACCAGCAGAAGCAGCGACAGAAGCTTGTCCATCGCAGGTTCCGAAACAAGATACATCTGCATCTACTGTGGCAATTGCTGCAAGGGTAGAAATACTACCAATATTGACATCTAAAGTAGCTGTACAGCCATTGGCATCTGTAATTGTAACACCATTTAAGCCTGAACATAGGTCTGTTGGGTCTTCAGTAGAGTTACCATTTGACCAGGTGTACACATAAGGCATTACACCTCCATTTATTGTAATATTTGCTGTACCATCGCAAGATGTGCAGTTTGCTGGCGTATCGTTGTCCAGTGTAATTCCTAATGGGGCTGCATCATCTATATTAACTGAAGCTGTAATCATACAGGCATTGGCGTCTGTAATTGTTACATCATGTGAACCGGCTCCCAGCATAGCTGCTGTAGGAGTTGTTTCTCCATTATCCCATTCATAAGTATATGGCATAGTTCCTCCTGTAACTGTTACAGTCGCTTCACCATCTAATGCTCCCGGGCAGCTTACCGGGTTATCTTGTGCTGCTGTAGCTGCCAGAATTGTAGGTTCTATTATATCTGCACTAGCAGTAATTACACACCCATTGGCGTCTGTTACCGTTACATTATATGTGCCAGCACCTATTCCTGTTGGATTTTGTATACCACCAACCCCATTGTCCCATTGGAATGTATATGGTGTAACCCCACCTCCAACTGTAAGCGTAATATTTCCGTCCATATCACCATTACACAGCAAAGTTTCCCCCATTGTTGAGGCACTTAATACAGGTGGTTCGGTAATATCTGCGGTAGCTGTAGTCGTACAACCATTGGCATCGGTTACTACGACATCATAGGTTCCTGCACCAAGATTGGCTGGGTCTTCTGTTGCTCCTGCTCCATTCGTCCATGCAAATGTATAAGGAATTGTTCCTCCAGTCACAGTAATATCTATATTACCATCAGTATCTCCATTACACAATAATGCTTCGCCTGTAGCGGCGGCTGTAAGTAGTGTCGGTTCGGTAATATCTGCTGTGGCAGTGGCTATGCATCCATTGGCATCAGTTACAGTTACGTTGTACGTTCCTATACCTATGCCTGTTGGGTCTTCGCTAGTTCCGGCTCCATTATCCCATTGGTAAGTGTATGGGGCTGTGCCACCATTTACCGTAAGGTCAATATCACCATTTGTATCTCCATTACAAGCCAGGGCTTCACCTGTAGCGACGGCTAGTAGTAATGCTGGCTCGGTGATTTCTGCTGTCGCAGTGGCTATACATCCATTGGCATCACTGACTAAAACCGTGTATATTCCTGCCCCCAAATCAATTGGATCTTCTATAATACCTGCCCCATTATCCCATTGATAGGTGTATGGCATGGTACCGCCTGTTACCGTAAGGTCAATACTTCCATTCGTATCGCCATTACAAGCCAATGCTCCATCTATTGCAGAGGCTGTTAATAGCGGTGGTTCTGTAACATCTGCTGTCGCAGTGGCTATACATCCATTGGCGTCTGTTACAGTAACATTGTAAGTTCCTGCTCCAAGTCCTGTTGGGTCTTGACTTGTTCCTGCTCCGTTATCCCATTGGTAGTTGTAGGGCATTGTGCCACCATTTACCGTAAGGTCAATACTGCCATTTGTATCTCCATTACAAGCCAGAGCAGTAACTACTGTAGGGACTGCTGTCAATAGCGGTGGTTCTGTAATATCTGCTGTCGCAGTGGCTATACATCCATTGGCATCTGTTACGGTTACATTATAAGTTCCGACTCCGACACCTATTGGATCTTCGTTCGTCCCTGCTCCATTATCCCATTGGTAAGTGTATGGCGTGGTACCACCAGTTACTGTAATATCTATATCGCTAGTCTCTCCATTACAAGCTAGTGCAATACCTGTTGCTGAAGCGGTCAATAACATAGGTTCGGTTATGTCTGTTGTTGCTATTGCTATACATCCATTCGCATCAGTTACAGTTACATTATAGGTGCCTGCTCCGATTCCTGTTGGGTCTTCATTGGTTCCGGCTCCATTATCCCATT
>JAHDFX010000129.1:10602-18276 GCA_020627965.1 Saprospiraceae bacterium
GCTCCGATTCCTGTTGGGTCTTCATTGGTTCCGGCTCCATTATCCCATTGGTAAGAATATGGCATTGTGCCACCATTTACCGTAAGGGAAATATCGCCATCTGTGTCTCCATTACAGGCAAGCGCTTCACCCGTTGCTGATGCTGTTAATAGCAGCGGTTCGGTAATGTCGGCTGTTGCTGTTGCTATACATCCATTTCCATCAGTTACAGTTACATTATAAGTGCCTGCTCCGATTCCTGTTGGGTCTTCATTGGTTCCGGCTCCATTATCCCATTGGTAAGTGTATGGCATTGTGCCACCATTTACCGTAAGGTCTATATCGCCAAGTTCTCCATTACAAGACAAGGCAAATCCGGTTGCAGCGGCTGTCAATAACATAGGTTCTGTAATATCTGCTGTAGTTGTTGCTATACATCCATTTCCATCGGTTACAGTTACATTATAGGTGCCTGCTCCAATTCCTGTTGGGTCTTCATTGGTTCCGGCTCCATTATCCCACTGGTAAGTGTATGGCATTGTGCCACCATTTACCATAAGGTCTATATCTCCATCTGTATCGCCATTACATAGTAATGCTTCGCCTGTAGCTGAAATAATTAAAGCAGTAGGTTCGGTTATAGTTGCTGTAGCTGTTTGAGTACATCCATTATCATCAGTTACTGTTACACTATAGGTTCCTGCCCCGATTCCTGTTGGGTTTTGATTGGTACCTGCGCCATTATCCCACTGATAAGTATAAGGCGTTGTTCCTCCATTTACTGTAAGAGAAATATCTCCTACATCTCCATTACAAGCTAATGTAAGTCCGGTTGCTGAAGCTGTTAGTGCAGACGGCTCTCCAATAGATGTAGAAGCCTCCGCATTACAGCCATTCGCATCAGTAACAGTAACACTATGCAGTCCACCTGGCAGCATGGTTGCTGAAGCGGTTGTTTCTCCGCTATCCCATACATAAGAATAAGGTGGTGTACCTCCACTAACAATAGCTGTAGCTGCTCCATTATTTTCACCGAAACACAATACAGAATTATCTTGTGATATGCTTGCTCCAAGTTGAGTTGGCTCAACAATATCTGCTGCTGCCGTACTCATACATCCATTGGCATCGGTAACCGTTACATTATATGTTCCTACGCCCAATCCTGTTGGGTTTTGAACTGTTCCTGCGCCATTATCCCATTGGTAAGCGTATGGCATTGTACCGCCATTTACCGTAAGGGAAATATCTCCATCTGTATCGCCACTACACAATAAGGCTTCGCCTGTTGCATTTGTGGTTAATGCTAGTGGTTCATTTATAGTAATATTAGTTATTTCTGTACATCCATTCGCATCGGTCACCGTAACAAGGTGTAAGCCAGCATTGAGCATAGTTGCTGTTGCTGTGATTTCTCCATTATCCCATTGGTAAGAATAAGTTGGTGTGCCTCCACTTGGTGTCACTGTAGCAGAGCCATTAATTTCTCCATTACAAGTAATATCCTGATCGAGTGCTATAGAAAGCGTTAGGACTGGTGGTTCTGTGATTGTCACATCAGTTGTGCCTACACAGCCATTCATATCTGTTATGGTAACTGTGTGTACACCTGCATCCAGATTAGTTGCTGTTGCTGTAGTTTCTCCATTATCCCAAATGTAGGTATATGCAGGCGTACCCGTTGATACTGTAACTGTTGCGACACCATCGCTATCTCCATTACAAGATACGCCAGCATCCTGCATAGCTGAAGCCGTTATAGCTGGTGATTCTTGTACAACAACGCTTGAAGAAGCTATACATCCATTTATATCTGTTATGGTTACATTATAATTACCTCCTGGGAGTCCTGTTATTGTTGGTCCGGTTCCACTCATAGAAGTTGTACCATCATCCCATGTATAGTCGAATGGAGAAGTACCATTAGTTACTGAGATAGTAACCGATCCATCACTATTGCCATCACAGACGACACTGCCAGATGTCAAAGCGACAGACATAGGTGGTGGGTTAAACAAAGTAACATTAGAAACTACAAAACAGCCATTGGCATCAGATACTGTAACTGTGTAATTAATACCACCTGCACAGGCTATACCTGAGATCGTTTGCCCTGTTCCCAATCCTCCACTCCAAGTATAGGTATAAGGTGCTGTTCCTCCTGTTGGGGTAGTTACTGTTACGGTTCCATCACATCCATTATTACATGAAGGCGGAGAACCACTAGCTACTACTGGCGATAAGGCTGGTGGCGAATCAATAATTGCTTGTGTTGTAACTGTACAGGCATTATTATCTGTTACAGTTACAGTATATGTTCCTGGTGATAAATTGGACGGATTTTGTGCCAGTCCTGCTCCATTATCCCATTGATAAAAATAGGGTGGAGTTCCGCCTGTTACTGTAAGGCTAATATCTCCATCTGTGTCGGTACTGCATAATAAAGTTTCGCCCACTGCTGAAGCTGTTAGGGCTGGGGGTACATCGACTACGGCAGATGTTGAGACCGTACAAGCATTATCATCTGTTACAGTTACCGTGTATGTTCCTGGGGATAATCCTGTTGGATTTTGAACTGTTCCAGCACCATTATCCCATTGGTAAGTATAAGGTGGTGTGCCTCCTGATACGGTCAGTGAGATGTCTCCTGAACTAGAGCCATCATTACAGACTATTGTTGTTCCTGTGGCAACTGGTACAATTTGTCCGGGTTCAAACACTTCTGCACTTGTTGAGAAAGTACACATATTTCCATCAGTGATTGTAAGAGAATATGTTCCTGCTGGCACTCCGATTTGTGTAGGTCCTGATGCTCCATTACTCCAAGTAAATATATATGGTGGTGAGCCACCACCACCAGCAAGGATCAAGGAGCCATCGGTGCCACCATTACAGCTTACATCACCTGTATTAATTGTTCCAAAGATAGCTATAGGTTCACTAACTGTTATCGTTTGAACATCTGCACAGCCATTATCATCTGTAACTGTAACACTATAAGTTCCTGTTGTAAGTCCTGTAGCTGTAAAAGCTCCAGGTTCATTATTTTGGCTCCCTGTTTCTGGTCCACTCCAAGCATAATCATAGGGTGCTTGCCCTGTACTGGAAAATGTTATGGTTCCATCATCTGCTCCGACACATGAGGCTGGTGCCGTGGTAACAGAAGAAGGGGCACAACAAAGCACTGCTGCTGTAAAATTATAGACAGGATCGGATTCACAGCCAGCATTGGACCAAGAACCTGTTTCACTATCTCCGTATGTTTCTATATCCAGGCTCAAGGATTCAAGCCCTGCCCCACAAGCATTTGCGGCGATGGAGATAGACCAGCAAAATTCAAAATTAACTAATCCCTGACAATTGTCCCCAAAGTTATTTCCACCGTTACCATCCAGCGCACCTCCCAAACTTGAGTCATAAACATAACCTGGTCCTACGGTTCCAGGATTGACTGCGGTAGTATTCGTACCAGTAATCGTATTTTGCCATAACCATGCTCCAGAGCCGTCGCAAGAAAGTGGTGTAACAGATACAGGTGCTAAAGTAGCGGCATCCCAACCTCCACTAAAAGTAGGCACTACAGCATGAATCCAGTTGACTGCAGTTTGGTTCCATTCAGTCACTGTGTAGCAAAAAGTAACATTATCTCCAGGGTTATAAAAGTTATTGACTGGGGGGGGATTTGCTGAAAATTCGGAATCCAACAGGCAATCATCGCAATTTTTCGTTGATGTAATAAAGAGTGTAAAATCTCCTGTATCAAATTCATCGGCTCCTGAAATTTGCATGTAATAGGTCTCTCCTGCATTGATACCATCGATAAATAAATCAACAGTGCCAGAATTGGCTGCACCATTATTACACCCTCTACCAAAGAAAGAAGCACAATCAGTTCCTTCATATAGTCCGATACTAGGCGTTCCAATATCGCCTGTGATACTAAAATTCATTTCGTTTCCTGTTGCTACAAATGAGTACCACACATCCGCTGCTGGTCCGGGCATATCATTTCCATCATCACATGCTGCAAGGGAAGAATATGGATTTTCGGCAGTAGCACCAATATTAGAAAGGCAGAATACATCTTGCACTGAGGTTGTTATACCACAAACAGGCAGGCTAGATAATCCACCTAAACTACAAGCAGAAGCACAGTCGTCGGGTACAGCAGGCGTACAAGTTGGAGTAGTTCCTGTACAAGCTCCCGGAGTAGCACAACTAATAGTTGCCTGCCAGCCAATATCTGTGACCGAACCATCTGAAGTAAATCCGAAAGTAAGGCAGCCATTAGCACTCGTGGCGGTTACAATGCCTGGTGAAATCGTTCCATCAAATGTACCTATTGGTGGAGCTACATTATTACTCCCGTCATATATGGTTAAAAAATCAAAACTCGCCTCCGTATCAAAAACAGTAAAACTAACCGTTACTACATCGCCAGGAGTAGAAGGGCAAAAAGTAGTTGTTACGTTTTCTGCATTAGCATAATTTCCTGTGCCTCCTGAATCAAAAAATGTTCCGGAACAGGTAGAAATGGTGCCACCGGGGTTATTATAGGTTTGAGCAATTAACATTTGGGGTATAAAAAAAATAGCGAGTAAAGCAATACGCCACATAAGCCTTGAATTTATGGTGTGTAGTTAGTTAAAACAATTCAGGGGGTATTTCAAGTCTAATACATCGATGTACTTTTCATCTCTGCGTTATATTTCAAATATGGTTTCGTTGGCAAAAAAAATGGTTAGTGTAAGATAAAGCAATGTCAAAAAAATGTCATCACAAATTAACTTTTTTTTAACAAAGAACGTACAATATGAGCAAAATGTCCCTTGAATTTCGCACTATTGTCATATACCTATGACACTAAGTGAAGCTAAAGGCACCCAATAGAGAAAAAACTGAAAAGAAGGAAGCTCTATAAACAGCTTGTTTTCAAATTTTTAATACTATATTTTACATCCAAAATATCTCATCATATTTTTATTAAATAAGTATGGAGATAAAGTATATTAAAAGGGTTCACTTTTTATTACTGATAAATTGACATCAGGCTTGGATGGTTTTATGTCTCTTTTGGTTATATTTGAACTATGCAGGCATTATTAAGGAATCGTGTGTTTTTGTGGTTAGTTGGTAGTTTGTTTTTATTCAACATACTCATCAATAATCATAATACGAGTTTATGGGATGAAGACGAAGCAGCCTATGCTGGTTTTGCCAAAACGATGGTAATTTCGGACAACTGGTTGATTCCTGATTTTATGTGGGCTGGTATTCACAAAAAGCCTCCACTCCATTTCTGGTCTGTGGCTACATCCTATAAATTATTTGGCATTAATGAATTTGCGAGTCGAGTTCCCAGTGTTATGTCGGTATTAGGCACCATAATTATCTTATTCTTTTTGGGCAAACGAATATTTGGAAGAGATACTGCTCTAGGGGCTTGCCTTATCATGAGTAGTACCTTATTTATTCCGAATATAGCCAAAATAGCACTTACGGATGCTTCTCTATTATTTTTTCAAACTTTATCGGTTTTGTCCTTATACCTCTATATCAAGGAGTTTAGATTTAAATGGAATCTGCTGTTTTGGTTTGGGGTAGCTATGGGTGTTTTATTGAAGGGACCTCCTATTCTTATACTTTCAGGCGGGGTCTGGTTTTTTCTTGCTCTTTTTCATCCCAACAGAAAAAGGCTCATAGGTACACACCCCTGGTTTTTTCTACCATTAGCACTTAGTCCTTTACTGTTGTGGGGGTACATGGCTTATCAAAAAAACCCAGAGATGGTCAATTGGATGATTGACTGGTACATTACTAAACGAGTTAGTGGTAGCGGCGCAGTACTTGGTCAGACTGCTCCGCCAGGCTATTATGCTCTAGTACTTATTTTGTGTTTCCTTCCAGTGCTCCCCTTTTTTCCTGCGGCCTTATGGGATGGTTTCAAGCGATTAAAAAACAAAGAAGCCGAAAGTATATTTTTAGCAGGATGGCTAATATTTGGATGGTTTTTTTATGAATTAATGCCTAGTAAACTCCCTACCTATGTATTAGGTTCTGTTCCTGCC
Organism: Saprospiraceae bacterium; assembly: GCA_020627965.1. Taxonomy (GTDB): domain Bacteria; phylum Bacteroidota; class Bacteroidia; order Chitinophagales; family Saprospiraceae; genus JAHDEO01. The sequence continues at coordinate 16,650 of JAHDFX010000129.1, forward strand.
TTATGTATACTTATTGCTCGTCAAATGCCTAAAGGCAATATGGATGAGTACTCTTATTTTAGAGTTACAGCCGTTTTCTCTGTGCTGTATGTTTTGATAATTTGTGCCTTGATTATAGGCTTAATCTTTGCAGGCTATCAATTGTTAGGTAGTGCTGCCAGTCTTCAAGCTATTATGTTTAGCATAATCATATGGCCATTAAGTTTTATCTCTGCTACTTTAGTCTTTGCCAAACGCTACAAATATGGTATAGCAGGGCTTATTTTTAATGGTCTTCTGTTTACAACACTAGCATGGCTTTTGCTCATGCCGCTTGTTGAAACTCCTCGTTCTGCTTCAAAGCGGATGGCTAAACAACTCCATCAGCTTAGCCCCGAAGGTACAACGGTTCTATTGGGAGATGACTTTCCTCGTGTGCCTAGTATTCCTTTTTACTTATCACAACACTTTGGAAAGCATTATTTTCATTATTACGATTTAAATAGAGTTATAGAAATTCTGAATGAGCCTTATCCCTATGCCGCAGTAGTAGGAGAAGAATGGAAAAACCAGATCGAAGAGTCCATGCATCTCAAAGGTGATACACTTAGCTTTTTACAAGAAGTAGAAGGCTGGACTACTGACGAGGTAAATCATAGTAGCTATTGGATATTGATGAAATATTCAGAATAAAGCAGGATTTATCCCATTCCTGCCCTAAATAACAAGTACAGTAATACTAAGGCAACAGCTGAAATTATCGCTATAACCATTGCAATTTTTCTGCCTTCTTTTTTTGCCGCAGCGGCTTTTTTCTTTTCGTAAGCTTTTCTTTTAGCTTTAGCTTCTGCTTTATTCATTTGTGTATAATTTTAATTTTCTTGTAAACAGTCTAAGTAAAGACATGTTATAAGTATATCTTCATAGCTAAATTAGAAAAGATTTTATCTTTTTCAAAACGTGTTCAATAGGATTTTGCATAAGTATCCTATAATTTTAATCAAATCAAGTCATCTACTATTTTGAAATATCTTTCCATTATTTGCTTTATAACAGCCATTAGTGCTTGTCAGCAGCCTAGTAATTCCACTGAAATATCCCAGTCATCTTTTTTTGATTTGGACAAGTATTTTGAACAACAAATATCTCATAACGAGGGTTTTGCAGGAGTAAATAAAATTGTTGGAATAAATCAAAAAACAGAAAATAAAGAGTTAAAAGACATTGATTGGAAGGAGGCTTTAAGCGTGTTTCAAAAAGCTAATATCAATAAGCCTGCGTGGTCTGATAAGTACCAGACAGACACCTTAAAAAATAATGAACTAACTTCTATTATTTATACCGCTATTGATTCTAAACTACTCACAGATACTATAATTATAAAACTAAAAGGTGAGGAAGTTCATCAAATCAGGATTCAACAGTCAAATACTAACGCTATCTACAATTCAAAAAAAACACTTGACTATTTTCCAAATAAAGGGTATATCATTAAGAATCAACAGCAAACACGTTTCTCGAAAGAGCAAAATTATCTTATTAAAGTTGATTTTTTAAAGTAAGTAAGTGCTAGTATTTTAGGTTATCTAAACGAAAAAAGCCCGCCTATTGGCGAGCTTTTCCTCTCAAAAGAGATAATATTATCTGG
>JAHDFX010000130.1:0-8778 GCA_020627965.1 Saprospiraceae bacterium
GAGTGGTGTGAGAGGCGCACTGGCAGTCAATCGGCTGTCAGCCGCCTACTCGATTGTGTACCGTATTCCTTTTTTTCTTTATGTAATTTATGATAACCGATAAAATGATTGTAATTATGGTGCAAGTTAGTGTATGTGCAAAAACATGTGATAATGTTATATATTCTATATTATCCATGATTCCGACAAGATAAAAGATTCCAAAGAGCCAATAGACAGGCAAGTAAATTTTCCATTTTAAATTTATGTATCTTGAAATCAAACATGGTAATAATGCTGAACAGAAAAAATAAGAACTAACTATAACTTCATCTTTAAATGATTCTAAAGAAATTGGATTTTGCCCTAAAACCCTACTCAATGACATTTCGATTAACATCCAAATAATCAGAGAAATAAAGGTAAACAGCAGTATTTTGAATACTGGAATAATTTGTTTGGAATTAATTTTTATGAGATTGAATACATGAGATGTTACTAAGCCGCATATCAAAAAATTGGCAACCCTCATAGAACTATATGGAAGAACAAGCATTAAGCTTATTCCCAAAATAGTTATAGAGAAGCTGTAGAATAAAGAGGATTCCATAGCCATTGGATTCTTCAAATATCTAATCCTTTGACTATTTGAAGGATAAAAAATATTAAAACTGCTATTTGTCTTTGAGAAATATTCTTCAAATTGGTTATCATTTGTGAGTTTATATGCGAAGTAGTCTGCTCTCAATTCATTTTGCCTTACAATTATTGCAAACGAAATAAAAAGCAACAATAAAAAAACAGGAGTTGACCAACTTACTTCATGCAAAGGGTATGAAAATGATGTAATGACGAGACTAATTGAGTAAAATATACCAGATATTATGAATGCATACTTTATGTATTTTGTAATACTTGCGTCCTTTGAAATTACGTGATAATACTCGTGTAGTGTTAGGAAATTTACAAATTTATCTGGTATCTTTTCAAGAAGTTTTTTAGGCATACCAATTATATGCCCCCCTTGGAGTTTTGAAGCAAATGGATTCTTTGTTTTTGCTTCAAGTATAGAAGCATTAATATTTATCCCCGATTCAAAGTATATAGAATTGCGTAAATTATAAGATAATAAATCGTCTGTTGAGTTTGTTATGTTTTTTAGTCTTGCCCTTTTAATGAAATAGAAAATCTTTTTTATCAAAAACACTAATATTATTGTAAAGATTAAACTAACCAAGAATTGAAATCCATAATTCTTTGAAACATATCCAATAGTTGCTAAATGTCCTTCATAGTCTATCGTTTCTATGAGTCCGTTTAGAAAAACATCAAAACCTTCCTCTAATCCTTCTTCTATTGTCAACTCTATTCCATATTCATCGTATTCCCTCATAATATGTACTGTTGTAATAACAACAAGAGATGTCCACATGAAAATGATAAAGTAAAAAAATACAGTTTTAAATAAAAAATAGATTAACGGGATTAGATTTAATGGCAATCCAATTCTATCGGATAATTTATTTGCATGCTTATTTTCTTCGAGGATTTTAAGTACTCTGTTGGTTACAAGAAGTGCTTCATCTTCATTTATATAATTCGCTAAAAAAGCATTTAAATTACTTTTCAGTCTCTTCTTTTTAATAAGGTTAATAATTCCTGTAAAAGATGGAAGATAGTAATCGTATCCTTCTTTTATATATTTCTTAAAAAACTCATAAACAAGTAATGCAACTGCTCCGTCAACTATTGACATTAAATTGAAATCGAATTCTGGAGCGTCTGTTTCTTCACTCTTTCTTTTTGATATATAATCTCTTACTGTTTCTTCATATTCATTTGTGTAAGTCAGAACTGTTTCGATAAGTTGTTTTTGGTTTATCATCTTGTTTGTTTTTTATTTTATGGTACACGGTTAGTGTAACACGACCGTGCAGGCGTTTAGCTGCATGTGCGTGTACATAGTGTTACCTTTTTCGTGTTTATTTTTTTAATTTTCTATTTGTATTTGCCGAGATAGAATTGACAAATTTATTAGCCCACCGATTGTCAATATTGCCCCTGCAACAAATGGAAATCCTGCACCAACCAAATCCGCAATATTTGATGACCATAAAAATGGAAAACAAAACAACATTCCAAATATTCCTGCTGCAATTGTTGCGAAACTTCCGTATTGGCTAACTTCCCTTATTGTTAAATTTTTTACCGGATTTAATTTTTGTTCTCTTTGATTGAATACATTTTCTCGAAGTTCATCTATTTTTTTATTTGCGAACTCGTCAATTGTCCAATCTTTTATTGGAGTTGCTTTCCTACCCTGTTGATAGTCCTCTTTGAATAATTTCCATTTGCCTGGAAGTAGAATTGCCCCATAAATGAAAATTGCCAAACTTGGAATTGACCAATTACCATTTCCAATCATAAATGCTTGCATTCTAATCTCATCTAAAGGTGTCATTTCAAATTTTAGAAGCGAATGTTTCAAATCGTGACTTTCATAGTTTGGGACTAAAGTCAAGTTATTTTGCTTTAGGCATTTGGCTATTTCTTTTCCTAATGTTCCTTCCTCCAATTTGTCCAATTGTTCGACCTTCTTCTCCAATTCTTCAGTCTCCGAAAATTGCTCAATTATCCACACAGATAAATAGAATGACTTTTGAATGATTTTTTCAGGAAGTGTATGTTTTTTCATCGTTGGCATTTTTCTTTTTCTTCATGAAAGGTAACTCCTTTAACAACGCCATATGGCGTATATATTCCTTCTAAAAACTTTTCTGATGCATTGAGATAGTCTGTATTTGAAGTTATTCGACACCCTAAAATACATCATATATTCAATTTATCCAAGAGGCTGGGGCTGTTTTGGGAAGCTTATTAGAACAATTCGATTATTTTTCACCGTTTTTGGCATGAAATGAAAACTTATAAACTATTGTTTGCGAGAAATTTAAGTATCATAGTCACTTTAAGCACTTAATAAGTGCTTTTAAGCGCTTATAAGTACTTAGAGCGATTAATCCGCTTTCAAAACCTGTTCAACACGCTTTGCAATATTGATCCAGGATAGATTTTTTTGCTTTTGTAGTAATTGCTGACTCATATCTTCGTAGAGACTCCTGTCCTGAGTAAGCTGGAGGATGGCTTGTTGTAAAGCCTTAATCTCTGGTGTTATGAATAAAGCTTCATCTTGCCTGAGCTGCTCTGTAAGTCCGCCAACCTGAGTGCAGATCATGGGTATAGCAGCAGCAATGCCGAGTACGATGACGCCCGACTGAGAAGCTTCTTTGTAGGGAAGGACCAAAATATCGGAAGTGCCTAAGAGATCAGCTATTTCTTCATCGGATAGCCATTTATTGATAAGATAAATTTTGGGATGGGCCTGGTACTGTAAGTTGTACATCAGAGTGCCTGCTATACGGCAATCGGTGTAGCTATCTTCGGGCAATTGTCGGACGGCTTCTATGAGCAGGTCGACACCTTTGTATTTGCCGATTCGACCGAGGAAAAGCAGGCGGGGCTTGGGTTTGTGTTTTCTTGGTTTTGTCTGCAATGAAGTAGCAAACATGCCGTGTTCTATAAGCTGTGCAGGCGCTGTAAAACCTATGTTTTTTTGAGTTTGCTCTTTTACGAACTGAGTCAGAAAAATAAGCTCGTCTGCTCTTTTGATGCATTGCCTGACCAGCCATTGTTCCAGCTTGTTTTGTTCTCCATCATGCAAAATGCCATCGTGGATAGTCATAACGGTTTTTCTGCCGAGCAATTTGAACCAGCAGAGAAAGGGGAGGTTCCAGAAATGCTTATAAGGGAAGTAAATGACCGTATAAGGCTTACGCAAACTTGCCCAAACGATTTTTAGCCAAAATAAAGGCAGGATAAACAGACTGCTTAAAACGAATTGGAAACGGTTTTTATAAGTCCATACCTGCCGACTGAATTTTGGTGCTTTTTCCTGAGTGAAAGCGGAGGTATAAGTGTCGTGTGCAATATCCAGTTCGTCAATGATTTCTGTGGCATAATGTACACAGCCGCCAAACCTACCCAAAGATAAGATCAAAGCTAAAGGCTGACCTGTTTTTTTGAGCTGTCGGCTAAGTTTGGTCTGTTGCCGGCATAGGTTTCTTTGGTTGAGTTTTTTTATCAAGGGGTTGCGGATATTTTTGAATTGTTCTTCTCTTTCTTTTAAGGCAAGATAAGCCTTTTGGTCGGAAAAGCCACCTGATCTATAAATCACTAAAGGCTGCTTAATCTGCTGATAATACGTATTTTTTGCTTCAATAAGATCAAGTAATACTTGAAAATCTGCTGAGACCTGATACTTGGTGTTGTATTGGAATTTGCCAATCTTTTTGATATGATAAAAAGTAGCCTGATGGCAGATGTTATTATACAAGCCGTACTGGAATAATGGTTTATGCTGGCGCAATTTGAGTTCGCCATTTTCCTGTTTTATATAGGCATCAGAATACAACAGACCGGTTTGTTCATTGGCTTCAGCCATTATATTTGCAAGCGCATTTTCATTATAAAAAACGTCGCCTACATTCATGAAATTGATCCAGTCGCCAGTCGCCTGTTGAATGCCTTTGTTCATGGCATGATAAATACCTTCATCAGCTTCGCTGCTCCAGTAGCTGATGTGATCCTGGTGTTTTTTAATGATCTGAAGGCTGTGATCTGTGGAGGCACCGTCTATAATGATGTATTCTATATGGGGATAAGTTTGACTGAGTACGCTTTCGATGGTTTCGAGTAATAAGTCTCCTGCATTATAGCAGACAGTGATAATGGAGACGAGTGGACTACTAGTTCGCCTGTCCATTTGAGTTTTTATTGATGACAGAACTAGCTATTTCGTACATATTATCGGCTAATTTGCAGCGATTGAAATCTTCAGCAAGCAATTGACAGCCGTTTTGATAGGTCTTATAAGCGTCCTGATCGTTTTCAAATTCGACAACTTTGGCTAAGAAGTCTTTTTCATTTTCCGGCTCGAAATACATACCAGCATTATAAGACTCAATGATCTCTCTGGATTCTCCATCTACGCCAAGTAAGACAGGGCGATGCATGGCAGCATTTTCAAAGATCTTAGAAGGGATGACCGATTTGAATGTATCTGATTTTTTCAGACAAACCAGCGCTACATCCGTAATACTGATGAATTTTTTAACGACGCTTTTTGCCACAAAAGGATGGAAAGTAACGTTATTGAGTTGAAGTTTTTCTTTAAGTTTCAGGAGGTTTTTCTTTTCGGCTCCATCTCCAATAAAAAGGAAGTGTATATCGTTTCGGTGGTCTAGTTTGGCGGCGGATTCTACAATAAAATCGAGTTTGTGCGCCATGCCATGTGTACCGAGGTAAGTAAAGACAAATTTATCTTCCAGTTTCAGGTCTTTTAATAGTGTTTCGTCTTTAGAGGCAGGCTGATATTCATCGAGTAATACGCCGTTTTTAACGACATGAATTTTATTGCCATCAATACTTCTATTGATGAGGTTTTGTTTGAATTTATCGGTTACTACGACGATGCGGGCTGCTTTTTTGTATAAAAACATTTCGATTCGTTCCAGAGTATTGTAAATAAAGCCTTTTTGCATAGCACCAACGGCAAGAATAGATTCAGGCCAAAGATCACGAACCTCCATAATCCAGGGCTTGCGCTTGAAAATGCTTAGAAAACAGCCGCAAATAGCCGTAAAAAATTGAGGAGAAGTAGCCACTATAATATCGGTTTTACGAAAAAGTCCAGCCCAGAAAGCCATAAATGCGAAGCTGATAAAATCGAGCGTTCTTTTGTAAAAACCTTTATTGGCAGCGATATAACTCCATACTCTGATAACGGTGATGCCATCTATGACTTCTTTTTGGTACAAACGGTTTTTGTAGCCATCAAATACTTTACCCTGCGGGAAGTTAGGAACACAGGTAATGACCGTCACCTCAGCACCTTTTTTCACCCATTCTCTACAGTGTTGGTGGGTACGGGTAGCCGGAGCATTTACTTCAGGGAAGAAATTGTCGGAAATAAACAAAATTTTCATAGTCAATGCAAATGTAAAAACTTTGTGGTGATTTAACACTATCCCAATAATTATCATGGATTAATAACGAGAAGCTAATGTGGTACAGAGAGTAGCAAGTGTTTAGTTTGGGGTAAGCTTAAGCGTAATTTTCATCTTTTTATCAAATGGAAAAATGACCTTAGTAGCTTTTCTCTGAAGGTTGAAGCCCTGGGCGTATTGATAGCTTGACAGAACAGGAGATATGTTCTCAGGAAAGCTGATAATAGCCAAGCTGGTGATAATTCGGTTTTTTTCAACTTTGACCTTAATATCAGGATGGAAATGGAAAAAAGCTTTTGCATTGGTCTTTTTGCCTTCTATGCTGTCTGTAATGATAATTTGGTTTTCATCAAATTGAAAATGTCTTTGATGGCTTGAGCCAATGCGTCGATAGCCGTCATGCGAGGCAGTGATGCTGTTCTGCTGTTTTTCGATGATATTGGGATAAGCACGTTGGGCCACCCTGAAACTGCTCCATATATTGGACTGGTTCTGATCGTTGATTTGTACGGTATTGTGAGCCGAGGTGCTTCTTTCTGTATGACGGGTAGCATTGGCTTCATAAGTAGAAATGCCTGTGTCCACAAGGAAAGGTTTTTGATGAATATGAAGGATAATATTGAGGGTGTCAGCATGTGCGTGTCCGGGGATATAATCGGGACCTATGTGCCCAACATCAACTATCGCTTCGTAGTTGGAGTTTTGAAATTTGCAATAACCACTGTCATTTAATTGAATGTTTTGTGATGTAATACCTAACTGATTGGCATAATCAAAAAGTTGCTGACTGCTTGGTGCAATGCCAAATGCACTGTCGTTCAACATTGGAATACTACCGTTTTTAAATGTTATTTCTTTTAGCCAACCTAGCATTTTGCTGACGACTTTAATCGCCGACTCCTCTAGTGTGTTTCGGTGACTAAAGTCGCCGGTACGGTTATTTTTTATTAGATTCAGACAATCTAACAGGCGATAGAGCATGAGTTGGTGATACATAGGGCTTAGCTCGAAGTGTGCTCCATCAGGTAAAATTTGTTCGTTTAATTGTTCGTTTAATATATTGGTAGCGGTATTGTAAATTTCGTCTTCTGTTGGGAAATAGTAAGCCGCAAAAAGTAAGGCAAAGCCGTTTTCCAAAAGATGATTACCAAGCAGGTGATATTCTAGGTTATCAAGTAAAATACGGATTTGTAGGTATAAAGAACGGTCAATTTCTTCGTCTTGAATACGGTTTTTGGCGAGGAATTTTATCCAATTAATGATCCTGAGAGAGGTGGGGAAGGGTTCTAGTCCGTCTTTTATTTTATCTGTTTGCTGAATGAAGTTTTTGATAAGCATCAGCCCATCATCTTTGTTGATCGCTTCTTGATGTAAATATTCAAAATAAGTCAGGTTATAAGTCCATAGTTTGCCGTATTCATTGTAGTTCCAGTCTATTGTTGATCCGATTTTTTTTTCTTTATTTAAAAATAGAAAAGAGTCTGGTTGTTTATAAGAAGTATAATTGTTTATAGAAGCTTCTAATTTTGGCAGGCTTGGATCGGGGATTGATCCGGTATGTTTATATGTAAACTTGATTGCTTTGCGCCATACCTTACGCAATTTATAATACAGTTGATATTTTATCTGTACAGATTTGAGGTGTTTTAGTGTGTGATAGTATAATGAAAGATTCATAGTTTGATACAAAAGTACGTAAACACAGAACAAAAATATTAACTGACTGTTTTTTACCTTGAATTATTGACAATACTCCGTATTGGTTTTTGCTTTTATCAGTCAAGTGAGACTAGTTTTTAAACGAATGTGGAGCATTCCTAATATCAATACAAAGTATTGATTGAGTAATAAAGTATTATTAAAAATGACTATTCTGTTTTACACATTTGTTACTGTGACTGCTTTTCTTGCTATGGAATTTGTTGCCTGGTTTGCTCATAAGTATATCATGCATGGTTGGCTTTGGAACTGGCATGAAGACCACCATAAGCCGCATGAAAAAGAGGGTTTTTTTGAAAAGAATGATCGTTTTTTTCTGGTTTTTGCCATACCAAGTGCAGCTTGTTATATACTAGGCTCTGTATATGCCGATCACTGGTTTTTCTTGTTTTTTATTGGCGTGGGTATCTCTTTGTATGGATTCACTTATTTCCTGATCCATGATGTGTATATTCATCGTCGTTTCAATTGGTTTAAGGTATTGGATGGGAAATATTCCAGAGCAATATTGAGGGCTCATGGTGCGCATCATAGTAAGCAGACCAAAGAAGACTGTGAGTCTTTTGGTTTATTGGTGGTCAGTAAGAAGTTTTTTGGTAAGCGGGTTAAGTAGTTATGAAATCAACTACATGTTTTACAACATCAGGGTTTTTAATGATGCGGTAATGCCCATATCCTTCTGCCGATAGAAGTACAGCTTTATCCCAAGCTTCAATGATTTTCAATGCATCGCTATATGGGACGACCTCATCTTTTTTATCGTGAACTAACATGGCTTTTTCAAAAATCATCTGACCTTCAAATTTGGTAATATCAATATCTTCGGCAGTCATATCATAGCAGGTTTCCATTAATTTTTTGAAATGTTGAATCACATTATCAGGAATTGCCAGCATGTCTGCGAAGCGATAAAAAACACCTTCTACCTTTGACCAGGAGCCGATCATGACAACTCTTTTTACTTGTATTTGCGGGGCAATTTTTGCCAAAGCATAAGCCGTTGCACTGCTTCCAA
>JAHDFX010000130.1:8878-18216 GCA_020627965.1 Saprospiraceae bacterium
ACTTGTATTTGCGGGGCAATTTTTGCCAAAGCATAAGCCGTTGCACTGCTTCCAAAAGAATGACCAATGATGCCTTCCACATTGCCCTGTTGCTCAATCATATCTACGATAGCCTTTGCATATCGTGCCAAGTCTGTACTTCTGCCCGGAGAATCGCCATGTGCAGGTGCGTCAAAAGCGATTATTTTGAAACCATTTTCCTGCAAACCTGGTATGAAGCCACGTAATGCAGTACCTCTTGATCGCCAACCATGCGCTAAAAGAACAGTTTTTTTACCAGTTCCCCAACTGTAAGCCTGTAAGTCAAGACCGCCTGAATGAAAATTAAAACGTTTTGCATTATCTATTAAAACGTCGGTTTTATAGTGCTTCGCTCTTGTCATGGGAGTTGTAAATACTTTGAAAGCTATTCTTGCTCCAAAGGCGGGAAACCATTTGCCAATAGATTGGAAGAACATCTTCATGTACTTGATGGAGTTTGGTGGGGCTAAGGTTCCGTATTTGTTATTTTCGTCTACAAAGCCGGATTCAAGTTCTATGATTTTTTGACTCATGGTGATTTTTGTATGTCCTCAGTCATCAGACGACAGGTGCCACAAATGTCTGTAGAATATTTTGCAAAGCAAAATGTGTTTGGACGAACTGTGTCGTCTTAGAACTGAAGACAAAACAAATTACTTAATTACCAGACTACCATAACTTAAATCTGCGTCGATATGGTTTCCGCAAGACGGATTCCCAACATATCCATGTGCCTGAGTAGATGAACCTCGTTTTTCAAAGGTAATATTGCCCGAAGGGAGATCCATATCTGCATAACTACCTTCAGCTTCTATGGTAAACGATACCTGATCATCCATATCGAAACTAAAATCGTGATAGCTACCTTCAATTTCCAGACTAACAAAGTCTCCTGTCAGGTTGCGAACACGGGTGTCTCCATAGGTCATATCAAATTCTCCCTTACCTTGCATATGACCGATGATATAATCGCTATAATTACTTTCTACCTGAAGGTTACCAACACGCTCTATCGTGAAATCATCGTATTTACCATCAGACTCAAGGCTTTTAATCTGACCTAGCTTATAATCATCGTATTTTGATTCTACTTCTACATCTCCTGCCATATCAACGATAACACTAGAGTATTTACTTTCTATTTCCATGTCGCCCACTTGTTCTGAATGGAATTTGCCATAGCTGACTTCTACATTGGCATAAGCGCCCACGGTCTTTATTTCGGCATCTCCATAACCTACATATAAATCTAGTGATTTGCCAAGATAATCTCCTTTGATATTACCATATTTGACTTCAAACTGGGCTTCGCCGTCTAGGTGTTCAAAGTTGATATGTCCGTATTTATTACTAATATCAACAGCATTTGCAATGGGCATATTGATGACATAATTGATTTCCAGTTTATTACTATTCCATGAATTGCCGTCGTTCCAACTCCAGGTATTCCAATCAAATAAAGACCAGCGTTTTTCTTTTTTGGCTTCGCCCAACACCGTTTCAGCTTTTACATAATGAGCATCATTTGAAAAATCTACGCTTACCCTATCTAGCTGTCTCTGCGCATCACTTTCGCTTTTTGCGGTAGCTTTTACCAATATTTTATAACTGACCTCATTTTTATCCCAGGTCTGTATATGTATATCTCCGTATTTGTTGGCAGCTTTTACCCAGGTGTCATTATTTACATTAAAACTGCGACTTATTTCCTTTGTATATTCGGTCTTTTTAGCTGTAAACCCCCAGAATACTGTAAGGCAAAGAGCGAATAAAAAACCCGTTTTTATTAATTTCGTGTTCATAATTATTTGTTTTAGAAAGTCACCTTCCGATAACTATGTATTCTACAATTTAGTTGTATTGGGATTTGGCGTCTTAGGGGCATCTATCCTGTTGAGTACTCGTTGAAGGATATTTATTTTTGTTCTGTAATTTTCAATCATAGCATGGACGATCTGCTCATCATTTTTGGTACGTCCGAGTTCTTTTTTTAATTTTTCAAATTCTTTTTCCAATTCCTGAACATCTTCAAGTACTTTGGCATCTACACCTTTAGACTCTAATTGATTAATATTGTTTTTTACCTGTTGGGTATAATAATTTTCTACCTCGGCATATTCTGGCGATATATCGCTCAAAGTACGTTCATTATTGTTGGAGTTCGCCATATAAGTACCTAATAAAACCCCTATTCCCAGTATTAATAGCACTGCAGCTGCCTTGCTGAGAATGGGTATTAAGCGTATTCTTCTGCCTTTCGGCAAATTCGTTTCTAGATTAGACCAAATTTCTGCCGGTACTTGTTCGGTATCGAAATCGGGTCTGTTTTGTTGAATAAATTGTTCTAGTCTGTCCATGTTATTGAACTGGTTTTTCTAACACAATTGATCTAAGTTTTTTCTTAGCCCTATTGTATTGCGATTTTGATGTAGACACTGAAATATCCAGTATTTTGGCAATTTCAGTATGGTCATAGCCTTCAAATAAATACAATGTCAGTACCAGCCTATAACCGTCTGGCAATTGTTGTATAGCTTCTTTTACTTCCTGAATATTGTAAGGAGAATCATTTTCTTTTTGAGTAGATTCTATGGGAACATTATGAGTGCCTTCCAGCGATACCCAGGATATTCTGCGTTTTTTGAGGTGGTTGATACAGTTATTGATGACAATGCGCTTAATCCAGGCTCCTATAGACGATTTATACTTAAAATAATCCAGTTTGGTAAAAACGTCTACAAAGGAGTTTTGCAAAATATCGGCAGCTTCTTCCTCATCATTCAGCATACGCAGACAAATATTATACATCGCTTTCGAGTATAATTCGTAGAGCTGATACTGCGCCTTTCTGTCTTGGTGCTTACAGGCTTCTACAATATCTTTATGCGTTTCACTGTAATTCATTTCTGCTTTCAATGACAAAAGAAGATTTTAAAGGTTGCATAGCTGTTTTTGAAATAGAAAAATAAGTTCTAAAGTCTTTAGACAATACTTTGCCTTGGTTTTGTGTTTTATATTAACATACCCTTAACAATTGACGTAATTACAAACGTTGACATAAATTTAATAAGCAATTCCGTAATTTTACAGCCATGCAAGTTACTGCCCAACAAATAGCTGATTTACTGAAAGGAAAAATAGAAGGAAATCCGCAAACGATTATTCGTCGGCCTGCCCGAATAGAAGAAGCTCAGGAAGGAGATATATGTTTTATTGCCCATCCTAAATACGAGCATTATGCCCATACGACAAACGCATCTGTTTTATTGGTTAGTCATGAATTTCAGGCTAATGGCGGAAAGCGTCCTACATTGATCCGCGTAGCGGATGTGAGAGGAAGTGTCGTGATGTTATTAGAAAAGTTTGGACATCAAATCCAGCAAAACGAAGGAGTAGACCAGCAAGCTTCTATACACAAATCAGCTACATTGGCTGCTAATGTATCGGTCGGTGCTTTTTCTTTTATTGCTGAAGGTGTAGAAATAGGCGAAAATACCACTGTTTATCCACAGGTTTTTATTGGTAAAGGTGTAAAGATTGGAAAGGATGTCAAGCTTTACCCTGGAGTGCGAATATATGCCAATTGTGTTATTGGCGATGGTACGATCATTCATTCCAATGCAGTTATTGGCAGTGATGGTTTTGGCTTTGCTCCAACAGGAAATGGCACTTTCAGGAAAGTTCCACAAATTGGTAATGTTATTCTAGGCAAAGAAGTAGAGGTTGGTGCCAATACGGTTATTGATCGTGCTACTATGGGGTCTACGGTTCTCGAAGATGGTGTAAAGTTGGATAACCTGATTCAAATTGCCCATAATGTGGAAATAGGGGAGAATACAGTCATCGCAGCACAAGCAGGTATTGCAGGAAGTACCAAAATGGGAAAAAACTGCATGATAGGCGGTCAAGCTGGCTTTGTCGGGCATATTACCGTTGCCGATGGTTCTAAAGTGCAGGCACAAAGCGGAGTTGCCCGTTCTCTTAAAAAGCCGAATGTGGCTTGGCATGGCTCACCGGCTTTCAATTATGCTGACTTTATGCGTTCGCAGGTCGTATTCAAAAATTTGCCAGACCTGGCTAAGAAAGTCCATGAACTGGAAAAGCAGCTTAAAGAATTGAAAGGATAATCAGCTTAATCTAAAGCTATACCTCCTTAAATCCCTCTACTCTATTTTCTTCATCCGTCAAGACGATGATGGGCTTATGTGTTTTTGCTTCCTCTTTGGGAATGTGGCAAAAAGACAGGATGTGAATGGTGTCTCCTACACTAGCATGCAATGAAGCCCCTCCATTCATACAAATTTCACCACTACCGCGTTCTCCTTTTAAGACATAGGAAATAATACGGGCGCCTTTAGTTCGATTATTGATATGTACCAATTCCCATTCGTGTAATTCGGCGGCATCCATCAGGTCTTCATCTATGGTGATACTACCTCTGTAGTTAACATTAGATTCTGTAACAAAAACTTGTTGTAGCTTTGATTTGAGTACTTCGACTTGCATGTATTTTTAATTTAAATAATTGGTATCGGTTTGAAATCTTATTGGATGCTATTTTATACCAAGTAAAAGTAGTAAAATTGAATTAATCTAACTATCAATACTCCGTTTTTTCATCGTTACTTAATATCTTTCTGTATGTGTTATAGCACTAAAAAGCTAATATTAACTGTATTCATTGCGATAAGCATCACTTTCATTGCTTGTCAGCAATCTGATATTAATCCGCCAATAGCTGGAGAGTATGGTGAGCATGTTATTCTGGGTTATAATGCTTCCTCTCAGGAAATATCAGGTATTTATAAAGATGAGATTAATACTGAAGAACAAGCAGATAGTTGTTATTTTTATTTCGTTGGTAAATTTGCCGGAGCAAAGACTAATATTATCAGTTGGCGAATAGGAAATAGACAAGAGGAAGTTTTTGGTGTATTGGAAATGAAAGCTTCTCTAAGTTTTCAACTGGAATTGGAACGGAAACATATTAATTGTCATGCAGCGGAGAATTTTCAAAGCTCCGACCGTTTTACTTGTATTCGTCCAACAAACTGGCGATATATTCGTACAGTCAAAAAACCTTCAGCTAATCTATATGGCGATATGAGTACCCGAATTATGCTGGATACTGTGCTAAGTAAAGGAGCTATTTTAAAAATACTCGACAAAAAAATAGACTGGGTAGAAGTAGAGGTCGGAAATTTAAAGGGCTGGATGGAAGAGAAGGATTTGATTCGGTTTCCTGGATAAATCCATGAAAATAATGCTGTTTTTTAAGCTTTGATAATCAGTTTCTTATGAAATGTTTTGTTTTTTTTCTGCTCAAATGGAACTAATTTTTCTTCAGATACATTATTTGAAGCGTATTTAATATCGAATATATTTCGACATCATGACACAGAATAATCAACATATTATCCATCATCACTTCCTTGATCGCAAAGGAGGAAAAACACTAGTACCCTGTGATCCCGGGCAAGGTTATATTCGACCGACCGGCAGTATCATTACAGTGGGTAACACACCTTTCTAGCACTTCACTAAAAGTAGTTCGTAGTTGTTAGAAAGCAGCTACGACAAACAATACCTTCTTATTCTTTTTTCAGTTTTTCGTGGCTTATTTAAGGTAGCGTAGTTCAATCAGGTAGAGCAGGGGATTGTCTATCCTCAGGTTGCGGGTTCGATTCCCGTCGTTACCGCTATATGGGAGTGCATGTCCAAGGCAGGCGATGTTGCTTTGCAAGTAACGTGTGATGGGTTCGATTCCCATAGCTTCCACAAAAAATCTAGGCGTAGCTTAATATGGTAGAGCACTGCACTTGGACTGCAGTGGGTGTAGGTTCGACTCCTACCGCTTAGACAATAATTGCGTAGTTCAATCGGAGAGAACAGGAGGTTACGAA
This sequence comes from Saprospiraceae bacterium, assembly GCA_020627965.1. Taxonomy (GTDB): domain Bacteria; phylum Bacteroidota; class Bacteroidia; order Chitinophagales; family Saprospiraceae; genus JAHDEO01. The sequence goes on from JAHDFX010000130.1 coordinate 14,803, forward strand.
CCGCCAGATCGGGGTTCGAGTCCCTGCGTGTTTACAGAACACTAGTACATTGTAAACTAAATTTATTTAGGTTTTTAAGCGTTTATTTTGAAATTAATCGAGTCAAAAACGACGCACATAGCCCAGCTACGTAAGAAGTTTTTGAGGAAGAGTAATTTTAAAAGAAGCACCTGAAAAAGCATAGAAATTTAATTTACAATGTACTATTTTAATCGGTAAAATGTCGCATCGTGACCGCGGAGTCCAGGGTTCGAATCCCGGTTCTACCCAATCAGCAAGTATCGTATAATGGCTTATTATGTCTGACTTCCAATCAGAGGATCAAGGTTCGATTCCTTGTACTTGCTCACAAAAGGTGTTTTTACAGCGATGTAGCGCAGCGGTTAGCGCGGCTCTTTTACATGGAGTAGGGCGGGAGTTCGAATCTCTCCATCGCTACATAAGTTGACATAGCATAATTGGTATTGCACCTGATTTGTAATCAGGAGATTGTTGGTTCGAGTCCAACTGTCAGCTCAAGCATTATAAATGATGAGGGCATATCCCGATGTGGCGCAATTGGTTGGCGCATCCGTCTGATACACGGAAGGCTGTTGGTTCGAGTCCAACTGTCGGGACTATAAAAGGTATCGCTGATTAATTTATGCTCCTCGGCTCTTTCTCACTCACATAGAAAGGGTTGAGGAAGTTTTATATACCTAATTTAGGAACATCTACCAGCTTACGGTAATATACCATCATAATGATAGCCGTCGCAGCGAGAAATATACCCAAAATACCAAAGGCATAAATGATATTATTCCCCTGATGGAAAAACGCTAGTGCGAAGATCGCCAAAAAGAATACCCGAAACAAGATATTACTAATAAAGAAAATACTGCCCGCCCGCCCGTAGACCTGATTCGGCACATGTTCAAAAAGATAATTGACACGCATAATACGGGTTCCTGCATTGGTAATGCCCAGCAATAAAAACATAGCATATAATACACCTACCCCCTGATTAAACATTAAAACAGCAAAAAGTCCGGCAGTCAGCCAGGTTTTAATAATAACAGCCATAACGGGCGTAGTAAACTGAAAAACCTTCCGTATGAGTAAGCCCGCCAACACTGCCCCGAAGGCATAACACATTTCCGCAGAAGCGAAAATATCTCCTCCGCCCTGTAAATGCTTATTGACATAAATGGCGATTAAATAAAATGTAGTTATCAATACCGTTACAAAAATACTGTAAGAAGCTACTCCAAATAAGAGGATATAAGGATGTGTTTTTAAGTATTGCCATCCGGTTTTGAAACGCTGCAATACTGAGCCTGTTTCTTTACTTCGTTTTTTTAATGGGTAAAATTGTATAAAAGCAATGAAAATCAACGCAACAACATAAGTGACAGCATCCAATGCAAATATTTCATGCAGTTTCCATGCTTCAATGCTGAAGGGTAACTGCATACTAAGACCAATGAGTGTCAGCTCTCCATTAGGTACACCCTCTAGTAGAATAGCAGCCCCTGCACCGGCAAGAACGCTGGCAAGCTGCCCTTGTATTTCTATGTAAGAAGCTACTTTTCCATAATAACGAGGCTCTGTAATTTCTTGCACAAATGCGTATAAATTGGGATAATGAATGTTGTAGTTAAAGAAAGTCATGGCAAAAACTGATGCTACCAGATACCAGGGTAAAGCCCCTGTCGAGTAGCCTGCCAGAGCAATCATGGTTAAAAATATAGCACTCACAGCACAAATTACCATGAAAATATTTTTACGGTTATAGCGATCAACCAGTGTTCCGCTTAAAGGTCCCCAGAGCAGCGCCACCGCAGTTACTGCGATATAGATCAGGCTATACTGGCGCTCTGAATCTTGTTGGGTAAAATACCAGGGAATGGCAATCATACTGATACCTTGCGAGATACCAGATATAGAGTTGGCAATAAAAAGAAGAATTATAGCGGATAGGTTTCTCAATGTGTTGAAATTTTTAACCCTCAGTATTGGCTGCTGGTCATATTTAAGTGTTTAGTACAATTATAGAACCGATTGAGCTTAAAAACGTTTAACTATTGAAAATAGGTAAGACTAAATCAATCAATATGCCTACTTTTGTTAAGCTATACTGCTATTAGAAACAAGGATACGATATGACAACATCGCTGAACATTGATAAAAAATTGTCGCTAAAAACCATCAAAGCGCCTATAGATGTGGAGCTGAAGACTTTTGAGGTCAAGTTCAGGGAGTCTATGCAAAGTAAAGTAGCATTGCTTGACCGCATTACCCGTTATATCGTGAAACGCAAAGGTAAACAGGTCAGACCAATGTTTGTGTTTCTTAGTGCAAAATTATGTGGTGGAACCACAGATGCGACTTATGATGCTGCTTCTCTGGTCGAACTATTGCACACTGCTACACTGGTTCACGATGATGTGGTAGATGATTCACTGGAGCGTCGTGGATTCTTCTCTATCAATGCTTTATGGAAAAATAAGATAGCAGTACTCGCTGGTGATTATTTACTTTCACAAGGTTTGTTATTAGCGCTTGATAAGGATCGTTTTCGTCTGTTGAAAATCGTTTCTACAGCTGTTCGAGAAATGAGTGAGGGTGAATTATTGCAAATAGAAAAAGCCCGCCGACTAGATATAGATGAGGCAGTTTATTATGAAATTATCCGTAAAAAAACGGCTTCATTGATTGCTGCGGCCTGTTGTGCAGGAGCAGCATCAACTACCGACAATGAGGTATACATAGAAGCTATGCGAGATTTTGGTGAAAAGATTGGCATTGCTTTTCAGATTAGAGACGATTTATTTGATCTGGGGGATGATGAGATCGGCAAACCGAAAGGCATTGATATTAAAGAAAAGAAAATGACTTTGCCACTGATTTATGCTTTAAATCAGTCTGACAAAAAAGTGCGTCGAAAAATTATTAATCTTATTAAAAATAAAAGTACTGAACCGGATAGCGTGGCAGAAGTAATTGAGTTTGTCCGTAATAGTGGCGGTATTCCTTATGCTAAAGAAGCTATGTATCGTTATCGTAAAGAAGCTTTTGAAATTTTGCACACTTTTCCGGATGGAGCGGTCAGGGATTCTTTGGAGCAATTGGTAACTTTTGTGACGGAGAGAACGAAGTAGTGGAAATATGAAAACGATTTTGATGCCTTTTAAAAACAAACATAACCTATGTCAAAAAAGAAAGAAACCTCCAATTTATCACAATTAAAAGTTTCTGAACTAAAAGAAGTAGCCAAAAAGCTGAATCTAAAAGGGTATTCTAAGCTGAATAAAAGTGAACTCATAGTTTTATTGCAAGAACAGGAAAAAAAACAACTGGAAAAGATAATTGAACGAATTGAGATTAAGAATAATATTAGTGATAGTTCTTCGTCTAAAATAAATGTTTTTAAAG
>JAHDFX010000131.1 GCA_020627965.1 Saprospiraceae bacterium
TCAAACCTTTTGGAGACATGAGCCAGTATGTCGTTGCAGGAGCTGCCCCCGCTGCTACCCCTGCAATTGGCTGGCCTACCCAACGTACTTTTTCCCCGATTTTCATCAAATCCACAACGACACTTACTCCTTCCATTGCTTCTGCAGCAGACTTATCTATTGATTTGACAATGGCATGTGGATAAGTTGAGCGTAAAACTTTACCCTCTAATTGTCCATCAAATACGATATCGACCGTGTATTTGGCGGTGCCAGTTACTTTTTCTGGAGCATCAATCCGATGGATGGGTGAATCGCTTCTGTCATCATAGTCACCAATACAAGCTTTTTGGATAGCTGCGTAGATACCCATGTAGGCACCACAGCGGCAGAGATGCCCTCCCATTGCCAATGCTACTTCGTGTTTGGATGGCTCCGATTTGCCATGTTCAGCACGCCAACGATCGTAAAAGGCAATACCTTCATTGACAAAGCCCGGTGTACAAAAACCGCACTGTAGCCCTTCATTCGCCATCAATGCACGCTGAACCGGATGCAAATTATCCAGTCCGTATTCTTCTATAGTGCGAATATCTTTACCCTCCATTTGAGTGGCAGGCATGAGACAACTGCACTTTGGTACATTATCTACACGTACAGTACACGAACCGCAAATACCTCCACCACATGCCATTTTTGTACCTGTTAGTCCCACTCGCTCTCTCAATACTTCAATTGCTGTTTCGTCATGACGTGGCTCAAATTCAAATGTTTGACCGTTAATAATTGTTTTCATGCTTCTGAAATTTAGTCATATATATATTTTAGTGTAAAGATATGAAGTAACTAAGGGAGTGATTTTGCTGAAAAGTCGAATTTTATTTGTTTAAAAGTCGGAAAGGATTTTGTTTCTGGAAGGCTTTATCTGTCCCCTTTATTTATAGTTCAAATTTTTGCCCAGTTTGCTCCTCTGAAACTGTCCATAATTTTTCCATGATTGTTTTGTCCTTGACAAAAGATTCCATTGTACATGCTCCGACCGGGCCTGTCCATTGCATTCTTCCTGTAGGACCATAATAGGCTTGCTGATCTAATTCATCTTCTGTAGCACACATCACTTCCGGGAAAGCTCCTTTTTCCGCAGATTGAACAATTGGTAATTTTACCATAATTGAAAAAATAATTCTGGTCATTCGAGGTGCTGTATCTCTTATAAGCGATGTTTTGGAGGCGCCTGGATGGCATACATAAACTTTCGTATTTTTGCTGGCTGCTTTAATTCGATCTTGTAATTCGTAGGCAAACATCATTTGGGCCAACTTACTATGGCAATAGGTATTATTAGGATGATAGTTTTTATCGAAATTCATGTCGTCAAACTGGATAGTTTTCAACCCCATTTTGTAGCCTTCACTTGCTACCACCACAACTCTTCCTTTTGATTGTTCTACTTTGTCAAAGAGTAAATTGACCAGTAAAAAATGTCCGTAATGATTAATACCTAAATTGCTTTCAAATCCATCAGACGTAAATGTCTGTTTTGCTACTTGCGCAATAGCTGCATTGCAGATCAATGCATCAATTTTTGGTACAGTGTTAAATACTTCTTTTGCAGCATTACGTACGGAAGAAAGCTCTGACAAATCCATTTTAATAAATGAAACTTTAGTCTCTGCCCCAAATTGTTCTTTAAGATCAGCGATGGCTTTATTCGATTTTGTTGCATTTCGGTTGAGCATGACCACCTCTGCACCTTTACTCAATAATATTTTACTGGCTTCAAAGCCTGCTCCTGTATTTGCTCCTGTTATGAGGTAGGTTTTACCACTTAAATTGCCTAATCTTTCCGGCGTCCATCCTTCTTTGCCAAATTTATTTTTCGTACTCATTATTCTATATCTTTTTTAGTAAAAGTGGCTGATTACAGATAATTAACCACTTATGTAAAGATATTAAGAAAAGACACACTCTACTTTGTTTAAAAGTCAATATTTGTTTGTTTAAAAGTCGAATTAAATACCATAAAAAAGGGACAACCCTAAAAGAGCTGCCCCTGCAATATACTTTATTCTGTCTTTCTTGATTAGTTCTTCACCTTACCTTTAAACCTTACATCCAATCTGACGGTCAGGTTTATGGGTGCTTCCATTAAAGCAGGTCTTACAGCATAAGATCTGTTGGTCGCATTTTTCAGGATAAATGATAGCCTTGCCTGCTCGGTAGCCTGATAAGCCATACGAAGGTCCATCACGTAGTTTCCTTTGTTGAATTTTTCACGATAAGCCTGTAAGCCGAAAGGATCATATAAGTCAACTTCGAGTGGAGGAAGTCCCGGGATAACTTCTACTGCGGTAGAAAGCTCATAGAAAAAATTATCTAAAGCTTCCATATAGCTGTTGTACTGAACAGATATACCAAGAGATAATTTATCTGCTATGGTGGTTTCTGCATCTAGTTTTGCTGTGTGGCGGAAACGATATTTTAAAACATTTTCATCAGAAGTAGAAAGTGCCATTTTACGCTCATCAAAATCCTGATATTTTGGATCAATGTAGGTGTAGCCAGCCAACAAAGTAGTTGGTAAGCCAAACAACTCCCCTTGTCCCATAAAGCTGATTTCTCCTCCCACAATACGGGTATCATCTATATTTACAGATTGGAAACCATTGACAGGATTGTCAACATCAGCTCCACCAAAAGTAAATTCCATCATATCCTGATACTCGGTGATAAAACCGGAAAGATCCAGGAATCCCTGCCATGAAGAAATTTTCACGCCTTGACGCAGTCCGATCTCCGCCGACCAGCCCGTCTCAGACTGTAAGCTCGGATTAGGGAAGATGAATAGCAAGTCGCCAATGTCTGTAGAAATATATCTTTCTGCAATCGTCGGATAACGGTAGCCTTGTCCCCAGGAAGCTCTTAGATAAGTATACTCTGCCGGCTGATAATTGATTCCGGCACGAAATACAGGTTTAGCTTCTCTTGATTCAGGCTCTGGATTGAATAGATAGATAGGATTTCCGGCTACATCTAATTCAGGCGTAGCTATGGAATCTGGACTTAGAATGGTATTGGCTTCATAACGAGCGCCTACAGATATCGTCAGTTTATCTGCAAATTTCTTATCTACCTGAGCGTATGCACCTACGTTGGAGCTGCTGTACTCAGCATTTCCATATAACTGGGCTTCTGAGAGTGTACGGGTTCCGAGTACTCCGGAAACCAGATTAAGACCTGCGCCTTCAAATTTACGTTGATATTGATACTCTCCATACAAGAGGTTAGACTTATTAGATTGGTTGTTGCCATTGTCATTATTAATAAAGTAATATCTGGAAAGTATTTTATGACGATTACCTTTCTTGTCGAAAAAGGTGACGAATGGATCTACATTATAGCGAAAAATCTGACTTTCAGTTGTCGTGCTAAATGGACCGAGCGTATTCAGTACCTGTCCTGTTTCAGGATCTTTGAATTCCAGCTCTCTCAGTGTTTCATAAGCACCTGCCCAAGGGTTTTGCCATAGGAAATAAGAACGGCTTTGCCCGTCATTTATATTGGCGTTTACACCAATAGAGATACGATCCGTAATTCTGTATCGGGTATTTACGTTAAGCCTTCCTTTATAATCATATTCCTCCTGGCGAAAGCCATTATTTCTGAAATAAGTACCGCCTACAACCAGATCGAATTTACCAAATTTCTGGCGATGTGCGAATTGAATACCGTAGTCGCCCGGTCTGGGTAAGGTGTCGTTCATATCCAGCGAATCCGCTGCTATGCGATCTTTGCCCCACCATTTGGAATCAATTCCTTCAGCTTCGCAATCACCTGTAAAACAAGTGTCTCGGGCTAGCGGAGTAAAATAATTGGTATTGTATAGGCTGATCTTTGTCAGCGATTCGCTGGTAGGATAAGCTGTTTTAAAATTGATGATACCATTCATGGCGGAAGAGCCATATAAAGCTGAGGCAGCTCCTTTCAGTACTTCAATCTGTCCGGCATTCTCTATGGGAAGGTCGCCCCAGTTTGGAAATCCTGCATCACCAGCCAGAAAAGGTAAATCGTCTACAAGTAATAATACACGACTACCTGCGCCGTAGGAATAGCCTGAACCGCCCCGTATATTTGCTTGTCCATCAATGATATTTACCCCAGGTACTTTCTCTACTACTTCATCTGTGGTTGAATTTGTTCTGTCGACCAAATTAGATTGGATCACTGCGACAGAAACCGTTGACTCTCCTACTTTCACTCCTGATCGGTTAGCAGTTACGACTATCTGATCTAATAATTCTGCACTTTCTCCCAATTGTGGGTTGAGTTCTCTGACTTCACCGGCGGACAGTGTAAGTTCTTCAGTTTTTGTTTGTAGTCCGATATACTCATACTGTACGGTATAAGTTCCCGGATCAAGTTGAATCTCATAATTTCCATCATAATCAGTCGTTGTTCCTGTATCCCCGATTTTTATGGTGGCAAACGGTAGTGTCGTACCATCGTCTTTATTGAGCATTTGTCCTTTCAGGGTAGCCTTTTGTGCCATTACTGAAAAACTCATCAATAAGGCGATCAGCAAAAATAGTGAATTGTGTAAGGTTCGAATATTCATAGCGAATTAGGTTTTTGATTTAGAACTTACAACTGCATTTCCGACGCAAGCTCTTTACATTTACTAAACAAAGGTAGCTTTTTTAGTAAAAAAGCAAATTATATTTTGATAATGAATCCTTTTCAATGATAAATCTTTACAGTTTCGTGGTATAATACTTTAGTTCCCTATATTCCTTTATCTATAACTTTCATTATTTCAACATTTGTTATTTCATAACAATAGGAAATTGTACAATTAATTCCCCGCATCAGAAAAATTCTATATCTTGCAACGTTAAATGTTTAAAAGTGACATAGAATTTCTAATGTCTTCCAAACAAAATTTTTATTATTAAAATTATTCAATTATGAAAAAACTATTACTTGCAGCTTTTTCTTTAGTTTTTGCATTGAGTGTAACAAATATCAATGCTCAGTGTACTCCTGACCCTATTTATGATATGGCACCTGCTGGTGTATATCCATTACCCGACACTGTAGGTTCTCCAACATCTTCTTTACCAACAGGTTATGTTGGCACTCCATATACAGGAGTATTCACTGCAGTAGTACCCGATTCTCTTACTATTGAGTTGACTCCTGGCTCTCTTACTACTCTTGATTTGGTGAGTGTAACAGTTACTAATATCACTGGTCTGCCTCCAGGTGCAGATACTTACGCTTGTGACGTTATGGATTGTATTTTCCCTGACCAGGCTAATGGATGTTTAGCTATTACAGGTACACCGACTACAGTAGGTACTTACTTTCCTATTGTTGAAGCTGATGTTAATGTAGGTGCTACTCTTCAGGTAACTTTCCCAGGTGCATTGGTTGATGGTGAATATAAAATCTTCATTGAAGAAGAATTTATCAACACAAATAACATTGCCGAAGTTGTTGGTCTTGGACAAAACGTACCGAATCCATTCAGTACTTTCACTCAAATTGACGTTGATTCTAAAGAAGCTGGTCAATATGATTTCAAAGTGTACAGCTTAATTGGTGAAATGGTACATGCTGAGCGTGTTAACTTATTAACAGGCAACAATACTATTCAATTTGATGCAACTAACTTGAATTCTGGTGTATACTTCTACACTGTTGGTCAAGGTAATTCTGTTGTTACTAAGAGAATGGTAGTCAGCAAATAATCTTCTTTTGCAAAAAAAATGCTTTAAATACTTTGTAAGTATTTAAAGCATTTTTTTAAACTCCTCCTTATGAAAAAATTATTACTTAAAATTTTTTCATTGGCATTGATGCTGAGTATTTCCAATAGGGTACATACACAGTGTATGCCTGATCCTCAGTATGCAAACGAGGTTTTTGGTATTTTCCCAATACCTGATCCCACAAGCTCTACAGTTTCCTCTTTGCCTGCCGCCTGCTTAGGTGAGCCTTATAATCAATTATTTACAGTCATTTTACCTGACTCACTGGGTGTAGAACTCGTGGTCGGAACTCCTATTGTTCTAGATTTACAAAGCCTTACAATTACAAACATTACTGGGCTTCCTCCCGGCATAAATTATGTTTGTAATCCCAATGATTGTATTTTCCCCGATCAGACAAGCGGCTGTTTTACACTAGAAGGTACTCCCACAACAGAAGGCGAGTACTTGTTTGTTGTAGAAACCATTCTAGATATAGGAGGGACTACAGCCGGGACAAATTTCCCTGGTGCCTTTTATTCAGGACAGTATAAGATTATTGTCGAGCCGGAAGGTAGTACAGCTTGTAGCCCAATGGGAACTAATGACAGATCAGAAGATACATTTGAATTAGGTCAAAACATTCCTAATCCCTTCAGTACTATTGCCAATATTGAAATAGATGCTACAGAAGCAGGTGAATTTGATTTCAAGGTATATAATTCGATTGGTCAAGTCATATCTGCTCAAAATCTTAATTTAATGGTGGGCATCAATCCTATTCAACTTGATGCTACTAATTTGAATTCCGGTGTATATTTCTATACACTCGGTCAAGGTGCTAATATTGTTACCAAGAAGATGTTTGTCAATAAATAATTTCAATATGTATTTAGTAAAGCTGAAATTTAGGAGTGTCTGATTTTACAAAAATCAGACGTTTTTTTATTAACGAACTATGAAAAGAATTATGCTTAAACGTTTACTATTCCTATTATTTCTTTTTGCCTGCGCTATACAGGTAAATGGACAATGCCCCACTTGTACACCAGTCAGCCCTCCCCTTCCGGGCATGCCTGCTGATACGATCTACATCAATGAATTACCCGATGGCATGCAGGGTGAGTACTACGAGGAACCGATCATTTTTCGTTTTCCTGAAACGCTGCAGCCTATTTGTGATTTGGATCCGACATTAGTTCCACCTGAATTCTGTGGATTAGCGCTAGATGCCATGCGCATTGTTTCAGTTGTAGGCCTACCACAAGGACTGGATTATGAGCCTAATCTACCAGAATACACATTGCCTGACGATAAAGATGGCTGTGCTACCATTTGTGGAATACCACTTTTCCCTGGGTTTTATACTGCTTCGATCAATATAGAAGTAAATGTACTGGGCACCTGGCAGGCAGCTGCATTCGATCAAACATTAAATATTTTGCCTGTAGTTAGTAATACAGAGGGATTTAGTGCTAGTCCTGCCTCCGGTTGTGAGGGCGTAACGGTTGAGTTTACCAACAATATTCCAAGTAATGGAAATTCAGGCGTAACATATAACTGGGATTTTGGTAATGGATTCAACTCTACTCAAGAGAATCCACCAGCTCAGACCTATACAACACCAGGTGAATATATTATCAATTATGAAGCTTCTCTGGATACGCTTCCAAGGGAACTAGCTATCGTAACTATTTCTGCATCAGACTGTAACGATGATGTTACGCCATTAATTCCATTGCCTCCTGATTTTTATATCCGAATTTTTGATCCTAGTGGCACTGAAATTTATAATACTGAAAATAATACCGTAGACGATCAGTATCCGCCTGTTCAGATCAATATTTCTCCGACAATAGAGATGATCTCTGGAAATTATACCGTAGAAGTATGGGATGCTGATGGCGTATTGAATAATGATGATGATTGTGGGGCAGTCAATTTTACAGATATGACAAATAGCCCGCTAAGCTCTGGTGCATTGACCGTTGATCTTACCATTAATGATTTTTCTCAAGTAGTTAGCTCTACAGATACTATTGAAGTTTATCCTAATCCGGCTATGCCAGACATCAGTACACAAAATGGAGAAACGGACTTATGTCCGGGTGATGTCGTTACGCTTAATTCTACCGCAACAGATGGTAATCAATGGTATTTTATACCTGATGAAGAGACTGATACGACAGCCATTGCAGGTGCCACTGCCCCCAGTTACGATGCTACTGAATTAGGTACGTATTATGTAGTAGTGACTTCTCCCAATAATTGTTCTGCTACTTCTGCTTCCATAACTTTTGATTGTAGTATCAATAATGAAGAAGTTGTCGCATTGCAAAACAGTCTTGATATTTATCCAAACCCCAACTCAGGTACATTTATACTAGAGTTCGAGTCTGCTAAAAACCAAGACTTTAGATTAAGTATTGTAGATATTTTGGGACAGGTAGTCTATCAGGAAACGTTATCTGATCTTGCTGGTCAGCATCAACAACAGATCAGTCTTTCTGATATTGGAGCTGGTATTTATATTGCCAGGCTGCAAGTGGAAAAGCAGGTGATTTATAAAAAGTTTATTATCCAATAAAAAGATTTTTATCCTTATCCCGATAGTCTCAGCTATTGGGATAAGGGTAAAAAATTGGCAGAATTATTGACTTGTCTTTCTTATGATGAAAAAAACAATCTTATCCTTATTATTTGTCGCTGCATATATTTGCCTTCAGGCTCAAACTGCACGTTCTGTTGTGGGAAATATGCTGACAGCTATAGACAATGCAAATACTCTGACCTTTACGATGGTTACGAAGGAACGTTTTGGCAAAACCTATGAAAATGCCAAGATGGATATAAGAATGCAAGTAGAACCTCATCGTGTTTATATGAAACAATATTATCCGAATGAAGGGGTTGAAATTTTATGGAAAAAAGGAGAAAACAATGGTAAAGCGCTCGTTAATCCGAATGGCTTCCCATACATTAATGTAAGTCTTAGTCCATACGGTTCAAGAATGAGAAAAGGTAATCACCACGTTCTTACTGATACGGGTTTCAAGCATCTTGCCGGTATTATCAAGCATGGTGTAGAGGCAGCAGGCGAGCAATTTGAGCAACATTTTATCTTGGATGGAACAGTAAATAAAGGAGGGAAGACCTGTTATAAATTAATTATGACCATGCCTGATTTTACTTATGAATCTTATACCTTGCGTAAAGATGAATATCTGGTTGATATTGCGAGACGCAAATACATTAGCGAACACATGATCGCAGAAGTGAATGATATTAGTTTATATGATAAAGTCCGGGCAGGAACGACTTTAAAAGTTCCTAATTTTTATGCTAAAAAGACTGTTTTCTATATTGACCAGACAACCATGTTCCCTGTAACTCAGGAAATCTATGACGATAAGGGATTATATGAAGAATATATTTTCAGCAATTTGGTACTTAATCCTACTTTTTCCAGCAATGAATTCACCGAAGATTGCAAGCTTTATGGTTTTTAATTAACTTCCCGCCAAATTAAGAACAAACATGAAACATATCCTTGTTACCGGCTCAAATGGTCAGGTAGGTAGTGAATTAAAAACACTTGCCAAGAAGTACCCAGCTTGGACTTTCCATTTTACTGACTCTGGTGATTTGAATATTGCTGACGCCAAGATAGTGGATACATTCTTCGCCAGTCAAAAGATAGATGTATGCATCAATTGCGCAGCTTATACGGCAGTTGATAAGGCTGAATCAGACCAAGAAACAGCCCGTGCAGTAAATGTAGATGGAGTGGCTAATTTAGCGAAAGCCTGCCAAAAACATAATGCTGTGTTCATTCATTATTCTACTGATTATGTTTATCACAACAATCAGAATACACCTTACAAAGAAACAGATAAAACTTCACCACAAGGCGTGTATGCTGCTACCAAACTAGAAGGAGATATAAAGGCTTTGGAACTCAATTCAGGAAGAACGCTGGTATTCCGTACTTCGTGGGTTTATTCTTCTTTTGGGCATAATTTCGTAAAGACGATGATGCGTCTGGGTAAAGACCGAGATAAACTAACTGTAATTTTTGACCAGACTGGTACACCAACTTATGCATATGATATTGCAGATATGACTTTACAGATCGTTCACAAACTTGACGATATGAATATTGAGGACGTAGCGGGTGTATATCATTTCAGCAATGAAGGTGTAAGCTCCTGGTATGATTTTGCTAAAGCTATTTTTCAATTACAAGGTATCAATTGTACTGTAAGTCCGATTGAAACAAAAGACTACCCTACTCCGGCAGCCCGTCCGCATTTCAGTGTGCTGAACAAAGCAAAGATCAAGGATACTTTTCAATTGGAGATTCCATATTGGCGGGAAAGCCTGGCGGCTTGTTTGAAGTTATTATAATAGCCTTAAGCTGGTGTGTTATCTTTCCAATTCCATAGATAATAACAGGCGTAGGTTCTGTATGGTGACCAGGCTTCAGCAATAGTTTCCATTTTGGTTTTCAATGCCCGACCAGTTTCTTCTATTTTATACAGTCGGATCATAGCATTTCGAATGCCCAGATCATCGACAGGAAATACATCGGGGCGATGCAGACTGAACATCAAGATCATTTGTACCGTCCACTTACCTACACCTTTTATGGTGCTTAACTGATTGATAATCTCCTCATTACTTTTATCTGCCCAATCCGTATTCTGTAGCTCGTTTTCCTTGAAATAACTGGCTACATTCTGTACATAAGTAGCTTTTTGTTTTGACAAACCAACACTCCGTAATGTTTCCAGCTCAAGCTCGAGTAGTTCATCTGGATTTGGCTTATGTCCAAATAAGTCTACAAAACGCCCATAGATCGTAGAAGCGGCTTTTACAGATAATTGCTGCCCAACTATCGAACGAAGCAAGTCATCGTATAGATTTCTATTTCCCTCAAATGGAGAAATATCATTTTCAGGAAGTATTTCTTGGAGTATTTTATCTTTGGAAAGATGAAGCAGTACTGATTGCATGGTCTTAAAAATAAGAAAAGCCCATTCATGAATGAATGGGCTTTTCGATGTATTACTTTACAACAAGATTATTCTTTTGGACGACCTCCATCCAATTCATCTTGTAGTTTTTCTAACTCGTCCCATCTACCATCAGCTGCTAATCCAGCTTGTTGTGACCAGGTAGCAGGATTGTGCATACGATAGCGTGGACCCGCTGCATCCAGAATTTCCTGAAGGCGTTCGAGTTTTGCAGTTGCCAATTCTATGAATGTTAGAATTCCACCATTATTAAGGTGTTCTTCAATTTTCGGTCCGATACCCTCAATTTTCTTAAGGTTATCTTTCTTCTTTTTCTTCTCTGGTGCAGCCATTTTCATAGCTACTTTTTCAGCGGCTTTTGCTTCAGCTTCTTCTTTTTCTTTTGCAGCAGCAGCAACTTTCGCTTCTTCGGCTTCTTTAGCAGCTTTGTCAGCGGCAGCTTTCGCTTCGGCTTCTTCTTTCTGCTTCTTAGCTTCAGCGGCTTTCGCTTCTTCGGCAGCTTTGTCAGCAGCTTCTTTAGCTTCCTTAGTTTTTTCTTCTTCGGCAACTTTAGCAGCAGCTTCTGCCTCTTTAGCAGCCTTATCGGCAGCTTCCTTAGCAGCTTTCGCTTCTGCTTGTTCTTTTGCAGCTTTATCGGCAGCAGCTTTGGCTTCTTTAGCTTCCTTAGCAGCTTTTTCAGCTGCTTCTTTAGCTTCTGCCTGCTCTTTCAACTTCACATCTTCTGCAAAATCACCGAAAGTATCACCTGCCCCATATGTTGGTTTATCAGCAGCTTTCTTACGTTTTTTCTTAATTGGTGTTGCTACTACAGCTCCTTCTAAAGGCATAATATTTACAAAAGTACGATCTTTACGACCTTTTGTGAACTTAACTGTTCCTTCAATTAAAGCATGTAGTGTATGGTCTCTTCCCATACTAACATTTTCACCTGGATGGTATTTTGTTCCTCTTTGACGAACAATAATATTACCTGGTTTAACAGATTGACCACCGAACATTTTTACGCCGAGACGTTTACTAATCGAATCGCGTCCATTATCCGTACTACCGACTCCTTTTTTATGTGCCATTGTTTATTTGATTTATCGTGTTGCCTAAAAAGTACGATTGTCTTATGCAACTATATTTTCGATTTTAATACGAGTGAATGACTGGCGGTGACCATTTTTCACCTTGTATCCTTTTCTTCTTTTTCTTTTGAAAACGATGACTTTGTCACCTTTCTCATGCTTCAACACAGTAGCTTCTACACTGGCAGAGCTTACAGTTGGCTTACCAATCTGAGTGCCTGCATCACTATGTACCAGCAATACTTTATCGAATGTTACAGTCTCGCCTTCATCAGCTTTTAACTGGTGTACATGGAGCTCCT
This sequence comes from Saprospiraceae bacterium, assembly GCA_020627965.1. GTDB lineage: Bacteria > Bacteroidota > Bacteroidia > Chitinophagales > Saprospiraceae > JAHDEO01. The sequence goes on from JAHDFX010000131.1 coordinate 12,138, forward strand.
GCCCCTTTTCTACATTGTACTGCTGACCTGCGATTTCTACAATTGCGTTCATGATATGATTATTAGTTCCTTTAAAAGCGAGTGCAAAGATATGTTTTTTTATTAAAAACACAATATTGTGTGAGGATTTTCTTACAGAAAATCTATTTTGTCATTAAAGCCTAAATCAGAGTCTACCATCATTCTAGACTTTGGGCAAATATCATTGCGGATTAGTTGCCCAAACTGATACTTCTGGTACGAAGCCTCTGTCATCCATTTCCAGTACTCCCTTAATGGTATGAGCGATCTCTACAGGACGAAGTTTACTGGCTTCTTCTGGGCGTTCTATGCGCTCTGGATTTGCGAAAGCTGTTGTTACTTCGCTTGGATTTACTAATATTACCCGAATATTATGTTTGCGCAATTCTGCACGCCAACATTCCGTCATTCCTCTGAGTGCAAATTTGGAAGCAGCATAAACAGTTCCCCTTGCAAAGCCTCTCAAGGCGGCAGTCGAAGCAATATTGATGATATGTCCTTTGTCTTGTTGTTTAAAATGTTTGACTATTTCCTGAGTAAGCAGGGTTAAGCCAAAAACGTTGGTGGAGAATACTTTTTCAAAATGCTCGATTTTGATGTCACCCATGACAGGGAATTCACCGATACCAGCATTATTTATCAATACATCTATTCCTCCCAATGCCTTGACCACTTCCTCGGCTTTCGCAGGAATATCTTCATATCTGCTGACATCAAAAGCGACTGGAATTGCGCCAATTTCTTCTGCTACCCGATTAAGTTTATCAATATTTCGACCAGTAATAGCTACTTTCGCTCCACTTTCAATTAATAATTTGGCTGTTGCTTTTCCAATACCTGCGCTACCTCCGGTTACCAGTATTTTGGATTGTTCTAAGTTCATAATGTGTATATTTTTTAATTTTATTTTATAGGACCTTTTTAAACTTTAAAAAAGGTTGATGAAAAATTGTGACATCAAACGTATCTTTGAGTCAATAAAAACGTAAGAAGAAGTTCACAATTTATTTTACTAACCAAATCTTAATTAATTATGTTTAAGGAATTTAAAGAGTTTGCTGTAAAAGGCAACATGGTTGACATGGCCGTTGGTCTTGTACTTGGTGCCGCTTTCGGAACCATCATTAGCTCTCTTGTAGCTGACATTTTGATGCCAATTGTTTCCAGTGTATTTAGTTTACCTGATTTTTCTCAGCTCTACATGGCGCTTAAAGAAACAACAGAAGCTAAAGCTGGTATGGGTTTAGAAGATTTCCGTAAAGCAGGCGGTGTTGCTCTGGCTTGGGGTAACTTCATCAATGCGCTGATCTCATTTTTCCTTGTTGCTTTAGCTTTATTCTTTGTTGTTAAAGGCATCAATAAAGTTAAGAAGGCTCAGGAAGAAGAAGCTGCTGGTCCTAGCGAAGTTGATCTATTGACAGAAATACGAGATGCACTGAAAAAGTAATCTCATTATCTGTTAATAACTTACTTATACAAGCCGTTCCGATACAGGGACGGCTTTTTTTGATGCCATTATTGTGAAATAAAAAGTTGTGCCTTTACCCTCAACAGATTCAAACCAGATTGATCCTCCATTTGATTCAATTATCTTTTTGCAAATAGGCAAACCTATTCCTGTACCTGAGTATTCTTCCTGATTGTGCAGACGCTGAAATATTCTGAAAACTTTGTCTTCATATTGTTTATTAATACCAATACCATTATCCTCTACCCATACTTTATGCATTACCTTTGATAGCTCTTCGCTTCCTATTCTTATCAGTGGTTTTTGCCCTCTTGGCTGATATTTAATACCATTTGCTATTAGATTTTGAAAAACCTGTAGCATTTCTAAATTATTGGCAATGACAGTGGGAAGCGCGTTCATCATCTGTATCTCTGCTTCTGATTCTTCAATTCCTTTATGCAGATTTTCAATGGCTTCGCCAATTACTTTATTCATATCGACTGCATTTTTTTGTTTTTCGCTCACCTGAATACCTGAAAAAATGAGTAGGTCTTCGATCATTTCCTGTAATCGCTGAACCCCTTTTCCTACAAAATCGAGGTAGCTGAGTCCTTCCTGACTCATGTTTTTTCCATCTTTACGTTTAATCAGATCCAGAAAACCCGATGTGGTTTTTAATGGGGCTTTCAGGTCATGTGCTACTACATAATTGAACTGTTCCAATTCATTATTACTGCGCTCCAGTTCCAGTATTTTTATGTTTAGATCTTTTGTTTTTTGTTCAACCAAACGTTCCAGTTCTGCTTTTCTTCGTTGTTCAAGGTAAGAACGAATAATCAGTGATAATAAGCCGAATAAAAGTATACCTACCAGGATTCGGAAAGTCATAGATCCCCAGAAAGGTGGTTTGATCTGTATGGTTATTTTGGAGGATCTGGATACCCGTTCTCCTTTACTATTTAATGCAAAAACTTCAAATGTATAGTTTCCGGGTGGCAATACATAAAGAGGTGTGCCAGGCTGATCTGTTTTCACCAAATCGGGATCGATACCATTCATCTGATAAGCATACATCACATTATCCTGATGGCTATAATTAATACCTGTAAATTCAATCTGTATAGCGTTTTGCAGATATTGCAAAGTATAGGTACTATCCAGATCAAATTCTTTATTTTTGACTTTTATACCAGTAATGTAAACAGCCTCTATACTATCTTTTTCGTGGAAATAGGTCTTGTCAATCTCAATTAAGCCCTGTCTTGTCCCTGTAAGGATTTTATCTTTTGTTGTTGAAATATATTTTATGCCTGTAGCCGGGATTGAGCGCTTATTGGACATTCGGCTAACTTCAAAAGTTTCAGAAGTAAAATCGATGTTCACTATTTTATTGATGCCTTTACTTGTCGCTACCCAGAGCACATTATCTTCTGCGACCATGCCTGTACAATAATCATGATTTAATTTGCCAGCAGCATTGATATTCACGATTTTTCCATTTTTCATTCCAATAACTCCTGCTCCCTTTGTGGCTAGCCAGATCGTTTCATCAGCAGTTTGAGCTATTGCACATATACTATGCCCTAAAATGAGTTCTTCATCTTTGTGTTGGGTAAGTTTTCCTCTGAAATAGCTATGCAGTCCCTGTTCGGTACCCAACCAGCAAGCCCCCTTTTTGTCAATAAAAATTGCATTAACATCTCTATCTGACAGTATACTTTTAATAGACCCCAATTGCCTGGTAAAATCAGCTGCATCGGCATCATCAGACACTTTGTTGAGGTCTTTTAATTTAATTCTGGACACTCCTTCTCTAGTACCAAAGTACAGTAAGTCATCAGAAACTGCCAAAGCCTTAACTCCATTAAGGTAGAATGGTCTTTGAGGGTTTTCTAGCTTAAAAATATATTCTTCATTAGCAAAAAACTGTTCTCCCCCCTTTGAGAAGCAAGAAATACCTGGCAACTCGGTTGCTTCCCAATTTCCAGAGGCATTGAGTTGGTATACTGCATTGTCTGCACTAACCAAAGCCGTACCATTTTTGCTAAATATTTGTTCAATGGATTTCCCTGTAAGTTGCTGTCTTATTTTTTTATTTTCTGAATATGAGTAATTATCTAAAAAGTAAATTCCATCTGCTTTTGTGGCAACCCACAGGTTTTCATTCTTATCTCTGTATACGTCCGTAATGACGATATCCTCGGGAAGATTATCCGACAGATTAATATTGGTGAGGTTGAATTGCCCATCAATAGTCCTGATTTGCCCTTCACTATCTATTGATAAATAATTTGAACAAGCATTCATAAAACCTTCAGTTGTAACCAGATCCTCTTTTACTCCTTTGAATCCTTGTGCTTTTTTATAGGCTGGATGAGAAATAAGTATTGCTTCTGAAAAGTCTAATTTTGCTAAACCTTCTTTATTTTGATAATAAACATCTCCCCTTACCGGATAAGCCTGAAAGGACATATTTTCACAGAGTTTATAATGCAGACCTATAAAGTAGAGTTCTTCACCCTTTACTTTAACCAGCATGTTATTGTTCTTCCCGTACATCCAGACAAAGCCCTCTTCATCTTCAAACAACACTTGAGGATTAACTAGTGAAAATTCAAACTGAGTACTCGTTCTGGTTATTTTGTTAAGTGTTTTGTCAATAATAATTAGTTCTTCTCCGGTTCCCAGCCAAATATGTCCTTGACTATCTTCAAGAAAAGAAGTTACCTTATTGATCTCATAGCCTTCGATAATATCTACACGATGCAGATCATTATCTTTCATATAGGCGAGTCCGCTTCCTGTTATAATCCATAAACGCCCTTGTTTATCATTGTGCAGGTCGGTAATATAATTATCGGGCAGGCTATCTCTTATGGTAAAATTTTTGAAACGATAACCATCAAAACGGGTCAATCCAATATCACTGCCTATCCAAATAAAGCCTCTTCTATCCTGTTCTATTGCATTGATACTTGCAGTAGGCAGACCATCCTCCTGAGTAAAATGTCTGTATGGATAAATAGTTTGTTGGAAACCAAATGCTGGTATACAACAATACAGTGCCAATATGACTAATGTGATTCTAATAGTACTATATTTAAGAATATTCAAAAAATAAAAATAAAAATTCTCAAAACAGGTTCTAAACATCTCTATTTACTGGAATTTGGAGTTTTTAATTTTGATTTTTTCAAGTTGCGATTATCCGCAACTTGAGCTAAATATTAAATCAACTATTAATGATTATCATGTCCATGCCAATGCCCGCTCTCACTCCCATGCCCATGCTCATCTTCTTCTTCAGCATTTTCTTCTTCTCTGCTCTCGGTAGCATCTCCACTAATTGTATGCCCGAAGAAAATAGCATTTAGAAATAATTTATTGGTTCCATACCAAAATGCCCGAAAATTAGGATTGTCTGCCATTGAAATAACTCGCCCACTTCCAATGCGGGTGACAATGACTGTAGCTGCTCCCGCTGCTACTTTTTTATTTTCACGAGAAATATAACCACTCAATAATGGGCTTTTAGTGTAAGAAACAGGTGTAGCATAAACATTTGGTGAAGGTTTAAAAAAGAGTGTTCCACGCCTGAAAACGGGCAGTGATGTTCTTTTATATCCATATGCCAATGGATGGGTAATATCTAATTCTGCTTCTAGTATACTACCGCCAATATATTGTGCTCCTTTTTCATTGCTTATAAACGCATAGGTACTCTTTTTCTTATGTACTCCTCTGGATTTGAAATCAACTGCTGCCAGATCATTGGTATCCAACCAACGAACTGCATTTTTCATGGCAATCAAATTACCTCCGTTTTTCAGCCAACGTTTGATAGTAGCAGCATTTACTTCCGAATAGCCCCCGTCTACCATGATAATCGTTTTATAATTACTCAGATCTAAACTATTAAAACGTTTTACATCTACTACAGAGACTGGAATATCAAAACGATGGTCTAATAAGTGCCAAACCTCTCCTGCATCATAACCATTTACACCATCGCCCGCCAATAAGAGAATTTCCGGGGCACGTAAAGCTTTAAAGCTAGGGCTTCCTATGTCAATTCCTCCAACAGATAAGCCTGAGCGAATACTATATATGGTCAAATTATTCTCTACAGATAAAGTCTCCATCAAATTGTGCATCTCATTCGCATCCATATCAGGTTGAAAAACCGGTATCATGATAGCACCGTAGTCAAAATCATAAGTTTTCCCGTCGCCGGCAACTGCTTTTAGTGGCTTGCCAGCAACTTTGGCAACCAAGCCCTTTTCAAGTATAACAGATAAAGCCTTTGGTGCAAAATACTCATTCCAATTAAATATATACGCGTATTCTCCTTTGCCACCTACAAGCCCTCCCTGGTTGTATACTGCACGTTTTACCTGGTTTTTCTCAGCTACACTGGCTACATTCAATTCGCTATAAGGTAAATTAAAAGCTAGAGGAAGTGTCCAGGTAGATACATCATAGAATAAGCTATCCGGGAAGCTGGTTACTTTTTCAAACATAGCTTGTATCAGGCGGGCTTGCGACTGTTCTGCGGGTACAAT
>JAHDFX010000132.1 GCA_020627965.1 Saprospiraceae bacterium
AGTATCATGGACGGAGTGATGAATCAGAATTCCTGGGAACGGGAGATGGATTGGTGAGGCTAAACTATGTACAATTGATTCCTAAAACTTCTATATTCAAATCATCCTTATACACCTGACTATTTTCATCAATAAACACACCGAAAGGCTTTGTTTTATTAAAGTTTGGGTTGTCTTTAAAGACAAGCAAAATACAATATTCAGCATAAACTGATTTCATGTAGGCTTTAATTTTGTCTTTGTATTTATCACGTTTTCCTGGTTTCAAATCACCATTTTGCTCTCTTTTTAATTCCAGTAAAATTGAACCAATAGAGCCATATGTGATTAGCAAGTCTATTCTATCATCTCCTGCGGTTTGTGCTTCTTTATATATTCTAAAGTCTAATTGTTGAATATCTGTATTTCTCAGCCCTTTTTTCAGTAAGTAATTTTCTATTTTAGGAACAATTAAATCTTGGATACTTCTTTCCCTTTTTCTGCTCGGAATACTTACGATGGTTTTATTAGCGCCTTCATTAACAATCCAAAATTTTAAATCATTTTCAATTACTTCTTTTACCAAAACATATAGCTCTCTACTCGTACTTATATCCAAGTACTTTTTTGCTTTTAACTGATTATATTTTTTAATGGCATCAAAGATTTTTGAGGGTTCACTAAGCTCTACTAAGTACTTATTCCGAATATTATCCAAAACATTCTCAAACCATTTATATCCTTTGGCATCCGAGACTTCTTTAAATGTATTTTCTATATCTCGTAAGTTTTCTTTAAAACGATCAGGTTCAGAGGTGAAATTGATAAAATATTGCTCAATAGGCTTCCATATCGAATCTCTGACATAATCATAGTATTTTCCGTCCTCATTAACCAGTTCAAAAGACCAAATAAGTAGCTTTAATAGTTTGCTTTTAAATTTAATATCTCTGACTTCATATAGATTTCCAGCTAGCTCTTTAGCAGGATTTGATGTTGCAGGACGAATTGTAAATCGACCACTACTGTGCCTGTTCTTATTCGTGTACTTATATTTTTTAATTTCATCACTTAACCAAGCTAAAGCAGATTCATCTTGTAATTTTAAAAGAAATTTATTTACTCCAACTTGCACCTGATAATGTTTTTTAACCAAGTAGTATGCAAATATTTCGTTCAGATATTTTTTGTCTTTATGCCAAGACATGAGGATGTCAAGTGAATCCAAAACCATGTAAGTAGGGCTTTTTTCATCTTTCACAATGCGTTTCAATATGTCTGTTGCACTTCTAACTTCATATCTCTTACAGATTTGAATAAGAGGATGAACATCGTCTAATAAATTATCCTCTCTGTTTGATTTATATACTTGGATCAGGTTTTCTATTTCTTCTGAGGTAGGATCTGGAATAAGTTCAAATATTTGCTTAGTATCAATGTTGTGATAGGGGATGTAATTCAATATGTTTTGTCTATATGGTGTGATATCTATATTTAATTTTTGTACTAACTGAATTGCAAACCTATATTCTCCTATCCAGTTGGGGTAGCTTATTGCTCGTGAAGTTGCTTTTTGGTGTTGTTCTGTAGGCCCAACGATTAATTGGCCATCTAATGGATTGTATGAAAATAGTCTTTCAATTAGTTTCTTTAATTTGTACTTATCCAGTTTTGTTAGTTTATCTTCGTATATTTCTGGCTTTCGTGCATAATCTCCAATAACATGATAATGGTTTTCTTTATTTAAACATAGTTTCATCCTTTTGTAAGCTTCCTGATTGCGTACAAACTCTCTTATGTCTAAATCTTGATTTCTTTTATTTTCATATTTCTTAGTGTTCTCCCTGTAAGTCTCGGTTATCTTAGGAAAATACATTCCTGTTAAGTTTTGAATTTCTGGATCGTTGCTATTTCTCAACATCCAAAACCCGATATTTTTTTGGGGATATTTTTGCTCAATAATTTCGAGGACTCTAGAAACTTGATCTTTTTGTATTATACTGCTTAATAAACCTTCAGAGTAAAATAAATCAGGGCGGGTTTCATTATTATTTAGCTTATTAAGTAAGATAAAAATGGCATTGTTATTTTTTTGCTTTAAAGTTTTCGTTAATTCTTTAACGAAATTCGATTTTGTGACACGATTGTTTAACGCATAAATAAGTAAATCGCATACATATATTTCAACTTCATCATTCCAACATTCATTTAAAGAATCATGGAATGAGCTTAAATCTTCATACGACTCTATTACATTGTCAAAATAGTTTTTGCGTACATGGTTTCTTTTAAAAAGCAAATAATTATTTCGTAAAATTTTAAAGAAATTGAGAAACCCTTCTGTTGTGCTGATTTTATTAAACCCAATATCGGATGCCGCAAAACGTCCTGAATTTTTAAAAAAAAGGCTGATAGACTGTGGGTGACTTGGGGCTACCTCCTTGCAAAAACTAACAACAGCATTACTAAAAGTATCTTCTTTCCCATAAAAAGAAGTCACATCTTCGAACTCATCAAAAGAAGTACAAATTTCGGTCAGTGCATACACAGAATAACGATGCATGACACTCCAATTACCTTCCATAAAAGGTAAGGCAACATATGATTTTAGCTTATTTTTCCAGTCAGTTATTTCTTCATCGGTGAAAATATTATGAAGTGTTTTATGCTGTCTAAATAAGGCTCTAAGCAAAATAGCAGCATTTGCTCTAAGCAAATATTTATCAAAAGAATAGTCACCTTCAACAGAATCTATTAGAAGCTTTTTGTGTTCATTATGAATATAAAATCGAGCTAAAGATGTTTCTAAATTATGTGGTCGTATAAATTTTGCCTTGCCGACAAAAAAGTCAAATATCCGATTAAAAATTTCAGCTTTTTCTTTGATGTTTTTATCGAAGTATTCAATATTTGGATAGCTGATTAATGGAAAATGATTTGATTTTTGTGTTCTTTCTGCATATTTAATAATCGGTAAAAGTAATTCGGGCTTTATTTCGACAAGAAAAGAAATTACATCATGCCAGTTGGGGTATATGTCATTCAACTTTTGTTCAACTCCAATATCAAAAATCACTTGCCCAGATCGACTTAGCCTTGTAATTGCTTTTGCAGCAAGATATTCTTGGAACTCCGTATTTTCAAATTCTAGAGAATCGCCATTATCTTTTAAAACCGTCCTGTCGTAAAACATCTCAAGCGCAAGTTGATAATCTAAGTTCAAATCGGCATCAAGCATGAAAGTAGTAAACTCATCTTTTGTAATTGAATTTACACGCTGAATTTCCATTACTAAAGCAAGTCTCTCCAATATCTGTTTTACATATGAAATCTTGCTTCGAAATCCCTCACCCATATTACTTGCAGGCTTTTCATCTTTTTGAAGTTTTTTAATGATAAATTTTTCAAACAGTTGATGCCTATCATAGTTAAGAACTTCATCTACGCCTTCGGTTTGAATTAGTTCAACAAAAATTTCTAAATAACGGGGAGTAAATATTATGCTATTTCTGGAAGCTGAATTTATCAACTTATTTTCCCACAACTTGCTCCGTAGGTTTTCTTTCTGAACAGTTGATAGTGCCGGACACGAATGTTCAATGAAACTAAGCGTATTGTTAAAGGAAAAATGATGTACTATTGCAACAGCAAAATCAATGTTTTGAAATTTTGCCTTGTCTCTTTCTATATAATGAGTTCTGCAAGAGATAAAAAGTTTGACCGACTTATATTCGTCAGCTAATTTTTGGATGCTTTTGACTGTTTTGTAAAATAAATCATGCTTGACTTCATCTAAAGCATCCAGGCAAATGATTAAATCAGAAGTATTTTTGAGCGTAAATTTTGGGGAATGATAAAATATCAAATCACCATTAAAAATATTATTTGCTTTATTTTTATCAGCAATACATTTTTCGATATAACCAATTACATCCCCTTCTGATTCTTTTAAATCAAAGAATCCACATTCATAAGATGGAGGAGCTGTTTTTATAATTTCTTTTAGCAGCCTAGACTTTCCAAAACCAGGTTCACCAACAACAAGAACTCTATCTTTCTCCAATAACTCTTCTAATGACTTTATGTAGGGGTCATATCCATGTTTTTTTTCTAAAAAATCATGGAACGTGTTTAACTGTATTGTTGGTTGGATGTAAATATTTCCGTTCACTTTAGGACTATTATATTCAACAAAATTTAAGGCTTGAAGTTAGGTTAAATTCTTGGTTTTATCCATTTATAAATCAGTGTTTTATCCGTTTTCTAAAAAATAATTTGAAAAATTTTATGGAAAAAAGGCGTTTTCAGACTCTATATAATAAAGGATGCTGAATAGCAATTTTTACAGCTATGCAATTTCTTGGATAAATTCATTTTAAAAGTTGCCTAATTAGGACACTTTTCTTATTTTTGTAAACATAAATGAAATGCCAACTTTCTTTATTATTGATGGAATCAAAGTAGACTTATATTATAACGACCATGTTCCACCCCATTTTCATGCAAAATACGCCGAGTATGAAGACTTGATAAACATAAAAACCCTGACAAAACTAAAAGGTAATCTACCAGCCAGACAACACAAAAAAATAGTAAAATGGGCTAGGCAGCATCAGGATATTTTAATGGAAATCTGGGATTCCCTGAGATCATAAATTTGAATAATGAGAAAAATAAAAAAGATTCCACGCATCATAAAAATCAATGAAATTAAAGGTTTTACAGTGTATGTAGCCTTTAATAACGGAGAGCATCGTATCATAGATTTTAATGTCTTATTCCGGCAATGGGACACAAAAAACAATGCTTTTCAGAAACAGTTGATGGATGAGCAGGTGTTCCGACAAGTTCAGTTGCATGAAGGTACTTTGCAGTGGACGAATATCAGCAAGAAAATAAAGTTGTCGAATGGGATGGAATTTGATGCGCCTTTTGATGCTGATCCGCTGGTTTTATACGAGGCGAGCCAAGCAGATGAACAAAGAAATCAGCGGTATAAAGTTGGTGGTTTAATTAAAAATGCCCGAAAAGAAAAGGGATTAACGCAGGAAGAATTAGCCTTTAAAAGCGGCACGACAAAGAATTATATTTCAAGAATTGAAAATGATAAGTCTGATATTGAATTGAGGACATTGAGAAAGATTATTGAAATCGGGCTTGGCAAAAAACTGGATATTTCTATTTCCTGAGGGAAGCGACTAAAGGCGAGCGGTGCGATTAAAATAATCTAAAAAATAACCGTCATGCCGGACTTGATCCGGTATCTCATAGGCGATGAAAAGCGATTTTAGAAGTAATCTTCTGATTAAAAATCGTACTCACCTCCAACGAGATTCTGAATCAAGTTCAGAATGACATTCTCTTTTTGGGATTTTAAAAATCTACAGTTTTTTGCATAGATTGACTAAAGACGCCTGTACATTAGCTGAAGCCCCAATACACCAATAAAGCCGCTACATAAGCCAGAACGGTCATGCCTACCAGTTGTATAATTGCCCAGGTCCAGCTTTTGGTTTCTCTTTTTACAATGGCTACTGTGCTGATACATTGCATGGCTAATGCATAAAAAATTAGCAAGGATAGGGCTGTGGCAAGATTAAAGCGTTTCTTACCTGTTTCGGGATTGGTTTCATTTTTGAGTTTTTGGGTAATGGTTTCTTCTTTTACATCTTCGCCAATGCTGTATATGGTCGCCATCGTACTGACAAATACTTCGCGGGCAGCAAAGGAAGTAATGAGCCCAATACTGATCTTCCAGTCGTAGCCTAGTGGGCGGAAAACTGGCTCTACTGTTTTGCCCATGATGCCCATATAGGAATTCTCTAGTTTATAGGAACTAACTGCATTGTCTTTCGCCGCTTCATCCATATAGCCATTCTGACTGAGTTCTGAACGGTAATTATCCGTTTTTTCCTGCAAATTGGGTCCATAAGAACCCAGGAACCACAGGATAATTGCCAAAACAAAAATAATGCGCCCGGCGCCCCAAACGAAGGCTTTTACCTTCGACCAGATATTCATTAAAATATCTTTAGCCTTGGGAATTCGATAGACCGGCATTTCCTGTATCAGATAGCTTTTCGATTCGCTTTTTATCATACGATTCAAAATAGCCGCACCAATAAGCGCCGCCAATACACCAAGCAGATAGAGCGCCAGTAAAACCAAGCCTTGTAAATTCATGCCCATCACCTTAGTCGCAGGAATAGTCACAGCAATAAGGATAGCATAAACCGGCAGGCGGGCAGAGCAGGTCATGAAAGGGGTTACCAGTATCGTAATCAGTCTTTCTTTCGGGTTTTCAATGGTACGACAAGCCATTACAGCCGGAATCGCACAAGCCATACCCGATATTAAAGGCACGACACTTTTTCCGTTCAAGCCAAATCGCTGCATCAGCTTATCCATTAAAAAAACGACTCTTGACATATATCCGCTGGCTTCCAGCAAACCAATAAACAAGAAAAGCAGGGCAATTTGCGGAATGAATATCAATACACCACCAATACCGGGAATAATGCCTTCGGCTAGTAGTCGTCCGAAGAGGGTATCGCCAAATACGGCTTGCGCCCCACCTGCGGCATGAGTAAATATCCAGTCCATCATATCCATCGGCCACGATGCCCAACTGAATATGGCTTGAAAGATCAAAAACAGGATAAGTCCGAAGATTAGATAACCGAAGACGGGATGTGTCAGCCAGCGATCCAGTTGTTCTGTAATGCGGTTTTGGCGGGTTTCTTTTGGTGATTGTACGACTTCTGAGGTTATGATATTGATAAGTCGCTGACGATTTTCTATGTCTTCCAGGACTTTGCCTTCAGCGTTTTGTTCATTCAATTTAATACCTAATACCGACTCTGCTCTTTCTGTGTTCTTAGGTGAGTTTTGAGCATCTTCTGCCAGTGGGTTCTTTGTTTTTAAATATTGCTGAAAACTGGTTTCTATCCAATCTTGATAGCCATTACCAAAGGTTTCTTTTGCTGTATAGCGACTACGAAAAAAGGCATTGGGTTGTTCAAATTTATCTTCTGCAATTTTACTGACCAAGCTGTCTATTCCGTCTCCACTTCGGGCATCTGTATAAATGATTGGAACCCCAAGCCTGTTTTTTAAGCGATTGGTGTTAAACTGATAACCGGATTTTTCGGCTTCATCCATCATGTTTACCACAAAAATCATGGGGATGCCCCAGTCTGCCAGTTGAGAATATAACATCAAAGACCGATCTAGGTGAGAAGCATCAGCTACATAGATGGCAGCGTCAAAAGTATTATCACTTTTCGTTAGTTCTCTCAGTACGACTGCCTCGTCCATTGTATCCGGATACAGATCGTATAGTCCGGGCAGATCAACGATCTCTACATGCTCTTTACCTACCAGTTTTCCCGTTTTCTTATCGACAGTAATACCAGGAAAGTTGCCCGTACGCTGACGCAGTCCTGTGAGTTGATTGAAGATACTGGTCTTACCCGAATTGGGATTGCCGACCAGGGCAATGCGAATTTTGTTATTCTTGCTCAATTTGATAGATTCTTTGATAATAGGGGGATTTGCTTATTAACTCATCTCCGCTATGGCAATTTCACGAGCGTCTCTGGCCCGTATGAAAATGAATTTTTTATTGTTTTTAATGCATATGGGGCCTTTGAATGGGGCTTTGTATTTCATTTCTACAGGCATACTAAAATCCAGTCCTAGTGTCATCAGTTGTTTTGTTAATTCACCGTCTCTAATACGTAGGATCATGGCTTTTTCCTGCCTTTTAAGATCAGTTAGCACCATCGTTAATTTTATTTAGACTTATTTAAAAGTGGGGCAAATATAATAATTTAAATTTTTAAAACAGTTTAGGTATATTTTATTGGCTTCTCTATTATTTCAAGTTGTCACTATTTTTCTATAAACCTATTAAAATCAGCTTTTTTAAAATTCAATTTTCTATAAATCGCAATTTTTACTTATCTTTAGTATCCTACCTGTGGCATAGAATAATTATAGGACTCCCTATTGAAGTTGTCTGATAACTTCATAGTTTAAATAATTGTTATCAAGATGGATAATGAAAGACTTTCTAGAGAAACATGGTTGAATTGGTTCTGGGCTAACCACAAAGCTATTCTGAAGGGATGGGTAATGCCAGGAACATGGCCTGTTCTGGATAATAAGCTTTTCTTTGCACGTGAATCAAAGCACAAGCCTGAGGGTAAAAATAATCTCTATTTAGTCGTATATGCTGTAACTGTCTACCACTATTTCCAACTTAGGGTTTATGGCGGCCTTGAGCAATGGGATATGGCATTCAATAAACACTTATCTTATTATTATGCTATTGATGAACCTTATATAACCGAGGTTTTAGGTGATTTTTTCGATTATATATCTCTTAATATGGATAGGGATCACATCAAAAGCAGTGCATCTTTACAAGCAAATGGCGAATTAATGAGATTTGACCTTCAATGTCATATAAAACCAAGGGCTTTGTCTCATCTTAAAGACTTGCCTGTTATTAAAAATAAGCTTTTGGCAAAGGGAGGAAATTTATTACAAAAAGTTAACAAAGACGGTAGTATAGCTTTTACTTTATTGATAAAAATATTTCCTCTTGGAGGTCTTGGTCAAGGAATAAGAATGAATAACTCAAAAACTCCACCTAAATCATCGTCAAGTCGAAGGGAACAAAAAAGGGAAAGACAGCAAGCAAAAAGACAACAAAGCGCAGGTTCACAAGGTAGATATAAGCAACAAGGAAAAGCATACCAATCTAAGAAGCAGGAACATCATAGCCTTTCTAGCATTATATCTCATATTCTTGAAATATACCAACCAAGAATCAGAATCAATACAGTAAAAATAGACGATGAAATCCATTCTTACTCTTGTCCCAAGCTGCCTAAGATGAGCGTTATTTTGCGGCTTTATTTTAAATATGTTTTTCATTATATTTCGGATCAAGCTATCGAATTTATAGCGTCTATACGCTACATAAACCCAAAGTCTGCTTTACTCACATTTAAATTATCAGGTAAAGTCGATGAAATAATGAACGAAAAGGGTTTCGTGTTGCTAAAAAAATACGTACTATTGATATATGAAGATCCAACAAGTTATCAATTATCTGGAATCAATAGCTCCGCCCATGTATCAGGAGAGCTATGATAATGCCGGACTCATCACTGGTAATTCACAATCAAAGATCACAGGAGTTTTGTTATGCCTTGATTCTACTGAAGCCGTTCTTGATGAAGCCATTAAAAAGAAATGTAACCTGGTCATTGCTCACCATCCTATCGTTTTCCGGGGTTTAAAGCGGTTTACAGGCAGAAATTATGTGGAACGTGTTATTATAAAAGCCATCAAGAACGATATTGCTATTTATGCGGCACATACCAACCTGGATAATGTTCATAATGGTGTTAATGCCAAAATTTGTGAGAAACTAGGCTTGAAAGATACACGCATACTTAGCCCGAAGCCTACGCTAAAGAAACTACAGACTTATGCTCCTGTACAGGTTGTTGAGGCTATTCGAGCATCTATTTTCAATGTAGATGGCGGTACTTATAGTCAGTTTGAAAACATGAGTTTCACGACATTGGGTGTTGGAACTATAAATGGTCAAAGTGGTGCCCAGTCAAAAATAGAACTTGTTTTTGATGAAGCCAATGAAAGGCAGATTTTGCAGGCACTACACGATGCTTATCCCTCCGAAGATGTGCCTTATGATATTTTAAAAGTAGAAAACAAACAAGCTAATATTGGCTCTGGTATGATCGGAACACTACCTCGTGCTGAAACAGAGGCAGCTTTTTTGAAAAAGTTGAAAAACACCATGAAAGCAGGCTGTGTAAGACATACAGCCTTATTGAAAAAGTCAGTCAAAACGGTGGCTGTTTGTGGAGGTTCCGGTGGCTTTTTACTCCCTCAGGCTATCCGGCAGGGGGCAGATATATTTGTGACTGCCGACTATAAATATCATGATTTTTTTGATGCAGATGGGCGTATTGTCATTGCTGATATTGGTCATTATGAAAGTGAACAATTTACAATAGAGCTTTTTAACGAGTTTTTAACACAAAAATTTAATACCTTTGCAGTTTATTTGACCAAAGTCAACACCAATCCTGTTAATTACTTATAATAGGTTATCAAGAAAATAAACTAGTAGAATGGCTAAAGCTAAAGAAAAAACAGTCGCTGAGAAATTACAGGCGCTATACAAACTTCAGGAGATTGATTCCAAAAGAGATGATATCCAGATTTTGAAAGGAGAGCTTCCTATGGAAGTAAAAGACTTGGAAGACGAAATCGAAGGTTTGAGAACACGCCTCGGTAAGCTTGAAAGCAGTGTAAAAGAATATGAAACCGAGATTGCTCGTTACCGGAATACCGGAAAGGAAGCAGAAGAATTAATTCTCCGCTATCAGAAGCAACTTGATGATGTTAAGAATAACCGTGAGTATGAAGCCCTAACCAAAGAAATTGATCTTCAAAAGCTTGAAATTCAACTAGCGGATAAAAAGCAAAAAGGCAGCGGTGTTCTGCTAGAAGACAAAGTGAAACTGGTTAATCTGACCAAGGAAAAAATAGACAAGAAAGATGCAGAACTAGTTGATAAGAAGGTAGAGCTGGAAAACATCATCAAGAAGACAGAGAAAGACGAGGAGACATTAAACAAAAAATCGGAGAGAGCCAAGAAACATATTGAAGATCGACTGTTGAGAGCTTATACAAAAGTTCGTGGTGCTTATCGCAATGGTCTTGCAGTGGTTACGGTTGAGCGTAATGCCTGTGGTGGATGTTTCAACAAAATTCCTCCTCAAATTCAACTTGAAATTGGACAGAGAAAGAAAATAATTGTTTGTGAACACTGCGGAAGAATCCTGGTAGATGATGAAACTGCCGGTAAAGCGCCTGTAGAGAAATAATTAGGTCGATCAAGCAATTTTCAAAAATATTTTCAGAAAGAACACTAAAACCTAGTGTTCTTTCTTTTTTTGGCCCGGTTTTATCCATAAACAATATCAGTAATTATATACAAAATGAAAAGACTGACTTATACCTGCTGTTTGATGTTAATATTCTCATATACTGTCTTCGCCACAGGTACTTTTGAGTTCAATTCTAATGTGGAAGAAGCTTATGAGTTGGCATTAAGTCTTCGTTTGGAAGAAGCGAAATCGGTTTTAAAGACAGAAAAAAGCCAAAATCCTAATAACTTGCTTCCTTTATTAATCGAGGATTATGTAGATTTTTTTACTGTTTTCATTAATGAAGATAAAGCTGAATTTGAAAGACTCGAATCCAATAAAAATGTCCGATTAAAACAGATTCGTAATGGAGATAGCTCCTCGCCCTATTATTTATATACTCAGGCTGAGATCATTCTGCACTGGGCTTTAGTACGTTTAAAATTTGAAGAAAACCTGACAGCAGCCCGTGAGGTGCGTAAAGCTTATAAGCTTTTAGAAGAAAACGAAAGCAAGTTCCCTAATTTTATGGCCAACAAAAAAACACTTGGATTGCTGCATGCTATGCTGGGTACCATTCCTGATAATTATCAATGGGTGATTAAGTTGGTTGGGATGGAAGGAACAGTAGAGCAGGGCACAAAAGAAATGCAGGAAGCCATTGAATACGCCAAAGCACATCCTGAGTTTATTTTTGGTGATGAAACCGTAGTTATGTATGCCTTGCTGATGCTACATGTCGGTAATCAGAAAGCAGAAGCCTGGACACTTGTTCGCCATGCCGATATGAATACTTCTGACAATCCACTAGCGGCTTTTATTCTGGCTAATGTGGCTGTACATACAGGTAGAAATGATGAAGCCATTAATATACTAAAACAGGCGCCTAGAGGCGAGCCTTATCATCCTTTCCATTATCTGGACTATATGCTTGGTTTGAGTAAACTTTATCGGCTGGATACAGATGCAGATCGTTATTTACGTCGTTATGTCCGCAATTTCAAAGGGCAAAACTATATCAAAGAAGCCTACCAAAAGCTTGCCTGGCATGAATTGCTATTTGGTACAGAAGCTGGTTATCAGAAGCAGATGTTGTTTTGCAGAACAAAAGGAAAAGCCATCATAGAGAGTGATAAAAAAGCTGAAAAAGAGGCTACAAATGGTCCTGTTCCACAGGCAGACCTGATCAAAGCCAGGCTTTTATTTGATGGCGGATATTATGATAAGGCTCTATCTATTTTGCACGAAAAAAATGAAACTGATTTCAGTAATGAACGTCAAAAAACAGAATACCTATATCGACTGGGCAGAATTTATCATAAACAAAATAATTTGGCGAAAGCCATAGAATATTACCAGCAAACTATTAACAAAGGTGCTGACCATCCCTGGTATTTTGCCTGTAATGCAGCTTTAAAAACTGGTTTGTTGTATGAACAACAAGGTAATTTATCAAAAGCTCGCGAATGGTATAAAAAATGCCTTTCTCTACGCCCGGATGAATACAAAAATGGCTTACATCAACAGGCTAAGGCAGGTCTTGGGCGGGTTGGTAGAAAGTAGTGGTTCAGGGCATAAGTTTCTGAAAAATTATTAAAATTAGTTGAGGTGTTTCTCTATCCAGAAATTTTCTTTTGCTCTCATGGCTGTTTGTTCTTCAGGAGTTTTATCGCCATAACCCAGCAAATGTAATACGCCATGTATCATAACACGATGAAGTTCATGCTCAAATGATACTTTAAATGTATTTGCATTTTCTTTAACCCGGTCAATACTTATAAAAATATCGCTTTCCAGGCTGCTTTCAGAGTAGGGAAAGGTGATAATATCCGTGAAGGTATCGTGATCGAGATATTCGATATTTATCTTGAGTAAATACGAATCACTACAAAAAACATAATTGATAAACGACAGTTCTCCGCCTTCTTCCCGAATAACTTCTTTTATCCAATTTATCGTTTTTTCAGGCATTGACAAAGAAAAATCAATGTCTTCTGAGTGAAAACTAATACTTTGTTCCTCCATGAATCAGGCGATGAAATAGCTTTTTAGTACTTAAACAATATTTCAACACAACGCCCTTCATCACAAAATGTAACACTATCAGCTAGTTGTTTAATCAAAAATACGCCTCTGCCACCTAGTTTTAACAGATTTTCCGGTGCGGTAGGGTCTGGCAGACTATCGTGGTCAAAACCTGTTCCCTGGTCAATCACCTGAAAGACGACCTTTTTGTCTTCACAGCCTTTAATATTAACTGTGACGACCTTTGATCCATCTTCCTTATTTCCGTGCACTATGGCATTCGTCACGGCTTCTGTCAATGCGATCAGGATATTTCCATAAACGCTCTGACAAATATCGTGCTGCTGCATGACGTAATTGACATAAGGCTCAATCTGCGCAATACTTTGCGGATTTGATTGTAGTTTCAATAAATCGGATGTTTGCTCCATTGTACCAATATCAGACATATACTTAAGATATTAATTTTTCTTGAGAGAATTGAAGTAGTCTTCTACCAATGTTTTATAATAAGGCTTCAAGGAAGGAGATACCGATTTATACATTTCGATCTCTGCTTCACGTTTTTTGATATACTCTTCCAACTCTGGTGGCATTTTGCGTTCTTTTTCCTGTGCTGTCTTCGATTTCCGTTTTTCTTCGTATTCTCGTTCACGCTCTGCTTTTTCTGTTTCCAGCAAACGGGTCAATATTTCTTGCTGACGCTGCATCATCTGTTCTGTTAGACGCTTATTTACCAAATCTGTCTCGGTTTTATCCATCTGATCTATTAGCTCTTGTAGTTGCTTAGAGCCTTCTCCTCTCTGCCCCTTTTCTTCTTGCAATTCTTGCATGGCTTTTCTAATAGCCGCCTGCTTTGCGGCCATTTCTGCAAATTGTTTGCTCATTCCTTTTTTACCTCCAGGCTTCTTTCCGCCTTTCATTTCTTCCTGCATCTTGGTAAGCTGGTCATTGAGCTGTTGTTGTAAGCCGCCCATTTTCGTTTTGCCTTTACTGCCGCCTTGCCCTTTTCCTGGGTTTTGACACATCTGACTTCCAGACATCTGGCTGGCCATTTGTTGCTGCATTTGCTGCATGACTTCACTCAACATCAGGGCAAGATCATTCATGCCTGTCATAGCGTATTGTTGCTTAGTGGAAGCCGTAGTTTTTTTGCGTTCTTCCAATTGCTCCAGGCCGTCTCTGATACTGCGCTTTACATCTGTAACTTTCTCAGTAACAAAAGATTCAATTTGGAAAACACGTTTGCTCAATGCCTGAAGACTATCTTCTACTAACTTAAAGTCATCTTTAATTTTGTATTGCTTTTGCACCAACTCTACATAATTAGGCGTATTGATTTGTGACTCCCCAATATCTTCCATCGTTTCTTCCTGATCGAAAGACAGTGTAACCAGGTTTTCCAGTAATTGACGTAAAGACTCCATGTCTTCTTCCATCTGCTCCATATTGGCAGAAGCCATCATACTCCGCATTTGTTGCGCCATTTCTTTCATCTTTTCTGAAGCACTTTTTTGCGATTCAGAAGCTTTTTGTTTTTCCTGTTGTTGCAACTGTTCAGAAGATTGCTCCATTTCCTGCTCAATATCCTCTGATTGCTCTTCCATATCACCTAGTTCTTTTGGCGATTCTAATTCTTCATTCTTCTCTTCAAGATTTTCTATATCTTCTTTAATTTTTTCAAATTCCTCATTTAGTTTTTCTTGTTCTTTCTCTAGTTCTTCAGCACTTTTTTCTCCTTTTTCAGACTCCTCGCTCAATTCTTCCTGCTCTTTTGCTAGTTCTTCCAGTTTTTCCGCTGCTTGTTCCAGCTGATGCTCCAATTCCATTTCTTTGAATAACTCAAGCATTCTGTCCAGCTCTTTTTCCAATTCTTCATCGCTCAAATCCATTTCTTCTAATTGCTCCATTGCATCCTCTTTCGTCATTTCATCAAGCAGCTCTTCCATTTTTTTCATCAATTCTTTCATCTCCTCACTCATCAATTCCTCAAACATCTTTTGGATCTTTTCCTGCTTCTCCATGATGGATTCCTTGGTCTCCTCAAACTCATTTTGATTTTTCAGATTCTCTTCAAAATTTTCCTGAGCATTTTCCATCTTATTTTGCATCTCCTTATGACGATCCAGTAGATTTTCGATGTCTTTCTTATCTTTCCAGTCCAGCTCTTTTTTCTGGAGCATTTTATTTTTTATCTCATCTACCTCTTCTCTAAGTTTTTGAGCTTCTTCCAGTGTTTCTTTCAAGTTATCCTTAATCTCTTCATTATTCTCATCTTCCATTTTTTCAAACTCCTCCACCGTAGGCATTTTGAAATTCATGACACTTGTCTTAGATGCTTTGTTGCCATTTACACCATCATTATCATATACTTCAAAATAATACGTTAATTCATCTCCTGGCTTCAAAGCAAGCGGCTGCAAATCCCAGGTATAGTCGTACTGAGTCTGTTTACCAGCATCCGTTTCCAAGGGTATTGTTTCTATGCTTGGAGCTTGTTTATCATCTTCTTGTCTTAGTGTATAATTAAAGGTAAGACTACGCAAACCATAATCGTCAGAAGCATCCCCAACAAAGAATAATAACCTATTATCTGTGCTGTCTTCAAATTTTTCAACATTTATTGTTGGATACAAATCAGGTGTTACACTTATAGAATAACCAACAGAGTCTGCATTTTTCAAATATTGATTAGATACATAGACCATGTAAGTTTCATCTTTCATGGCTCTTCGTTTCAATCCAAAGGCTTGCCCTCCGCTGCGGTCTGTTTTTAAAATTTCTTTTTCCCGAGAAAATTTGATACCTAATTCTTCTGTATTTTGAGAAGTAAATTTCCAACGTAACGATGTTCCTACTGGCACAACAACATCTCCGATATTCGCAACAGTTTCATCTTTTCTGCCAGTGTATCTCGGATAATCTAATGAAATATCAAAACCTACAATATTTGGTTTTTTCAATACTTCCAGCTCGTATTCTTTAGATTCAAAACCACCTGAAAACAGGTTAAATTTTGTGTCTTTTGAAACTTTTCTAAATTTGTATGTAAAGCGTGTTCTGTCTTTTTCGTCTGGAATTAACTTATACTGATAGTTATCAACATCTATAAATACTTCGTTTGGAATAGCACCACTTTCAACTGGTTGGACTTTAACATCCAATTCAAAATCTTCAAATTGAACCAGCGTCATATCGTTATTTTCCACAGAGAAAGTGAAAGGGGCAGGGCGCTCAAATTTTTCATTATTCCTAATAAGTCGATCAGTACTTGATGTAATCAGGTTTGGCGCAGCAAATAGAATAACAAATAATAACAACAGTGGTGGTAAAGCGTATTTTAAGTATTTCCTATTTTGCCCAAGGTTAATGGCAGATTTGAATGGTACAGGCTTTAGTTCTCCTATTTTTTGATTAATACTGGCATTAATAAGATCCGTTTCTGTTGTGTCTGCCTGTTTTTTCAGTTGTAAAATATTGAGTAATTTATCTTTTACTTCCGTAAAATGATCTCCAATAATATTAGCAGCCTGCTCATGTGAAATAATTTTCCCTAAACGCAGATAGCGAGCAAGTGGTAACAACACCCAGCCTGTAAGTGCTAATCCACTAATGCCTATGTATGAATAAAATAAAGCTTTTCTGGTTGTTGTTGGGAAATAGTAGAAATATTCCAATAGCGCAATAATAATAAACAACCCTATAATAATCGCAATGCTGTATAATACACCACGAATAAGTTGATTAATGTAGTATTTACGTATGAATTGGTCTAGCTTCTTGATTAGAAGCTGATAATTATTGGTTTCCATCGCAATTATCAGTATTTAGCAGCGTATATCGTTCCAAATCACTTGGCACGAACCTGTATTAATAGAGAAAATAACCTGTAAATAAACGGTACTTTCACTAAAAAGATTGACAAAAGCGTGTATTTAACATTTGGCTAACGAATCTAAATACGTTTTAATAGACGCTAAAGTTTCACTTTATCATAGACAATTTAAACTTATTTGCTCAATTTTCCAAATAACAGGTGTCACAGTTAGGGCAAACGCTTTCGTCTAGTCACATTCAGGAGGCAATACTCTAATTTTTTATTCTAAATTATCGACTAAAGTTTCCAATTCACCATAAGCAAACTTGGCCAGTAAAGCCTGAAGTGGTTCATAATTCGGCGCTTCAAAACGTTGTTGAATAATGCCATTCTGCAAATAGTGAATCGTATCGCAGGTTGTTGTCAGTGTATCAAGAATATGTGAAGTGACAATAATAGTTTTTTGTTTGCTGCGCAATATTTGTAAAATACTTTTCAGTGTTTCATTCGTTTCCAAATCTAGTCCGTTAAAAGGCTCATCAAGGATAAGAATCGGACGATTCAGGCTCAACACCCCCATAAAAGCCAATTTTTTCTTCATACCAGTGGAGTAGGTGTCTACCAGCTTTTCCAAAGGCAAACGAAAAACTTTATTCCATTCCTTGATATTGAATTGCGGATGACGAATACGAAATAATTGTAGATATTCCCCTCCTGTAATGCGCTGATAAAAGAAATTTTGCGTTTCCAGGTATGCAATAGCTCTAGAGTCAATAGGCTTATTATCAAAACTTATTCCTCCTCGCTGATATTTTACGGTTCCATATATAGAATTTAGCAAGGTCGTTTTTCCTGTACCATTCAAACCAACAATACCAGTGATCTCACCTTCAGGCGCTTGAAAATTGAGTCCCTTTAATACCTCTTTATCCCGATAGGAAACGTGAATATCAGAGCAATTCAACATTGTTTTTACAAGCATTTTTCTATATTTTTAATGGCTTTTCTATAATAAATAACTGACATGACCAAAGGAACAGGTTGTGTAAACGGAAAAACTAAAAAACCGATCATAAAACCAAGCGTTATCCCATTTTGCGACAAGCGAATATTTGGCTGATAAGAGGCATATTTTAAAGTAATACTTAAAACAGGAAAAACTGATACCACAATAATAACGACCAGTAAAATATACCAATATTGTCCATGAAAGATCAGAAAGA
>JAHDFX010000133.1:0-6796 GCA_020627965.1 Saprospiraceae bacterium
ACAATAATAACGACCAGTAAAATATACCAATATTGTCCATGAAAGATCAGAAAGAGAATCACGAGGGGTAAACATGCCAGCCAGAAAATCCCTAAATGAGCAAGTATCTTCTGATTTATAAATTTTCTGGGTTTTTCAGCGTATAGTTCGACAAATACGGCAGGCTCACAATCCATATGAAAATCTGTCGTTACTAAGCCCAGTAAAAATAAAACGATGGGTATGGTTGCTGTATATATTCCCAGCCCCACACCTACCAGATACAATATGCTCATCCAAAAAGCATGCTTCCGCAAACCACTTACCCACTCAAAATGTCGGATAAACCGGCTAGGAAATTTTAGTATAGGAATTTGTTTATTCGGCTTCAGTCTTATTGTAAATTGTGGTAAACTAATCAAACAAACACCCAATATCAAAACTCCGGCAGCCATCCAGCCCTGCAAATAGATCAGCCAGCTCAAAACTGGTAATACTAAAATAGCATACTCAATAATATACAAGCCCAAAGGACGTTTTAAAACTAATTGTAAAAAGTCCTTATCAGGTCGATTTAAGTGAATACTTAACAAAGCGACCAGTGTTCCGCCAGCAAGCCACATCGGCGGAATATCAGCAATTTTTGACAGTAAAGCCATCGTTATCGGAAAGAGAACGACCAGCAGTAAGATCAGGTAAATTAAACCTATTTCCTGCATAATACGACCAAATTGCCTGAATCGGATATGTAATATCGTTTTAAACACTTTGGTAAAAGTAAATGCTTATTTATTAGCTTGCACCTAGAATAGGTGACTTTAAGAAAGTTTTATTATTTTAGATTTAAAAGAAGAGACCGTCCCACGGGCTGAGAGAAGAGAGACCCTTTTATCTTTCAACGCTTTAGCGCACTCAGTGTTTCAAAATTTGCGTCAAAAATGCAGTACTTCCAAGAATTAAAAGCTCATAATAAACTCCTATACCGAAGTGTCGCCATTTTCTGTGGGTTCACGCTATTCCTAAGTCTTCTTGGTCATCAAATCACCCCATTTTTCCTGTGGGCAATGTTCTCGGAAAATGAACAACCTAAATACGAGCAAGAAATTATTGATATTAAAATAAACGGAAAGCCTTTCAATTACACTCAGGAATTAATAGATGCTAATCGACATATTGTAATTGGTACTTTACATTATTATTACGATATGAAAACAGGAAGCAATATAGACCCAAATCGTCAGTTTTTCAAAGATAAATTAGGCAATCATTATAAGACTATCCAGCCTGCTATAGAAAGACTGACAAACGACGCCACACATTATAAAACCTATGAAAACTGGCTACATCGTTATCTGGAACGCAGTACACACCAAAGTATTCAAACGCTGGAAATTGGTGTGCAAACCTGGCAATATACCCCTGATGGAAAACTAAATTATCTGAACTCAAAACCATTATTGAGTTATGGATTATAGGCGACTTATTTGGGGCCGCAAACAAAAGGATAACATTCCTAGCTTGGGCATAGAGCAGAGAAAATGGCTATCCAGACTGGTCTTTGGCGGCGTAATTTTGTCTTTGCTGTATCGCTTAATGGCACATGCTTTATTGAGTCAATTAGCAGCACCAGTTTTTATCTATCCTTATGTTGACCTCACTTATTGGGCTTTGCATCTCATTAATATTCCACAGTTTATCTCTAGACATTATGGTCTTGCGCTTTGTTTTGATATCCTACTTTTTATTGCGGCTTTGGGGGGTTTCTTTTTTATACAAAAACGGGTTTTCCCCATTACGTTTGGGATACTTTACCTAATTTATTTTGTGTCTTACAATTCATTTGGCATCCATCATACGCATTGTATGGTGGGCGTTTTATTGATTAGTATTCCTTTTTGGTTTCGGAATAACCGGACTTTTACGCTGCTTTGGGAAGGTTTGCGTTATTTTACACTCTGGATATATTTTTCGGCTTTTTTATGGAAATTACTACGTGGAAGCCTATTTAATTACCATCAAGGGCTTGCCAATTTTATGAACGAAAATGCCACACATATCGCTTTAAACCCGGATGGGTGGCTGACTCCTTTATATACTTTTTTTATCGCTCATCCTGGTTTGTCATTTGTAGCATCGACTATCGCAATACTGATGGAAGGCTTATTCTTTATTGGCTTTTTTACGAAAAAATATGACTGGTGGTGGTTTGTCTTACCTATTATATTTCATACAATGACCTACTTGTTTATTCATGTTATGTTTTATGAATTATTGATTCTAAATTTGACTTTTTTATCGGTAAAAAAAGGAATGAAAACAGGTGGTTTTAAAGAAAAAATTGAAGGTTGATAAACATGAAATTACACCTTTTACATATCGTCTTCTGCCTCCTTATGTTCAATATACCTTTAGCGGCACAGCAAGAAAGTAATGCACCAATAAAAATAGTGTTAGAAGCCGGGGTTTTAGCTGGCGTAGAAGTCAATAGAAATACTGGGGATTTTAAGCGTGCACCTATGTTTAGAACAGGGATTTTATACCATCTGAATTCACAAATTTCTATTGGTGGTGGTCTGGGTTTGGAATGGTATAAAAAAGAGCGACTTTTCCCCATTTATGCCGATATGAGATTATCTAAAAGGAAGGATGAAGCCAGGGCTTTTTTTGCTGTGCATGCTGGCTATACTCCGGGCTGGCATCAGGAATATCAGCAATTAGAAAACTATGAATTGAACGGAGGATGGCGTATAGGATTCGATTATGGTTGGCTGGTGCCTGCTGGTGAATTGGAACTGAACATGAGTATTGGGCTACATATACAAAATTTACAGATCGATATTGATACGGGATTTTCTGATGATTATTGTGAAGATGTGACTTATGTTTTACTAGGTTTTAAAACAGGGCTGATATTTTGATGAAGTACTACTTTCTAGATTTTGTACGCAAGATTGGTCTCGATTATTATATGGGACTGCGCTTTTGCCAAAAAGACGTTAAAACGATGCTGTTAAACCTTATTCTCCTGTTGTCTTCAAACTTTCTTACAGCGCAGTCAATTCTCATCAATGAGGTCATGTCATCCAATGCTAACACTTTAACTGATGAAGATGGAGATTCACCGGACTGGTTTGAGTTATTTAATACCAGTTCAAATGCAATAAATCTAGATGGCTGGCATATAACAGATGACGCAGATGAGCCAGATAAGTGGACTTTTCCAAATATCAGTCTTCCACCCGACGAGTTTTTATTGGTTTTTGCATCGAATAAAGATCGGACAAGTGGCGTGTATTTACATACCAATTTCAAGATCAGCAGTGGTGGTGAACCGCTGTTTTTATACGATGCCAACGGACAGTTAGTAGATGAAATACTACCCATATCTATACCAACAGATATTTCTTATGGACGGCAGCCTGATGGAAACGCAGTATTTTATTTTTTTGATACGTCTTCCCCTGGCTTTTCCAATAATAATAATTCTACTACGCTTGCAGAAACTGATGAATTGAGTTTTTCGCATGAAGCAGGCTGGTATAGCCAAGCTTTTGAATTGGAAATTATGGCATCTAATACTGATGCTATCGTGTATTATACACAGGATGGTTCTATACCTGACGAAACGTCTTTTTTATATCAAAACCCTATTTTAATACAGAAAAAAAATACACCGAACCAACTTTCCCTCATCT
This sequence comes from Saprospiraceae bacterium, assembly GCA_020627965.1. GTDB lineage: Bacteria > Bacteroidota > Bacteroidia > Chitinophagales > Saprospiraceae > JAHDEO01. The sequence goes on from JAHDFX010000133.1 coordinate 3,675, forward strand.
CTACTGCCCAGCGGTATTGGCAAGAACCCAAAGGAAATATTCTTAAAATAAATACCTTTCGGGCGGTTGCTTATCGTAATGGTCAGCCATCTAGCAAAGTGTACACACGGTCTTTTTTATTACATGAAAATGGAGCTAGTCGTTATCCTTTCCCGGTAATTTCAATGGTGACAGATGCTGATAATTTGTTCGACTCATCAATAGGGATACATGTTCCCGGTGATCTCGAGGAACCTGGTAATCTGCAATCCGGCAATTATTATCAAAGTGGGTCTGACTGGGAACGGTCTGCACATATGGAGTTTTTTGGGACTGATGGCACATTGGGTATTGAGCAGGATATTGGCATTCGTATTCATGGTTTATTTAGTCGGCAAATGCCTCAAAAATCTATTCGCTGGTATGCCAGAAATGAGTATGATGAACCTTATCTTAACTATTCTTTTTTTCCTGGTAAGGATGTAGATAAATTTAAGCGATTGGTCATGCGTAGTGCCGATCCGAATAATTTCGGTGTGCCATTCAAAGATGAATTATGTCATTTGCTGGTGCGGGAAATGGGCTTGGATTATCAGGCTTTTATACCGACGGTAGCTTTTATCAACGGAGAATATTGGGGTATTTTCAATTTAAAAGAAAGGCATGATGAGCATTATATAGCCGAAAATCATGCCTTGGAAGCGGAGGATATTGATATGCTGGAAGGTACTGGCGGGGTAGTCGCTGGCAGCTACGATAATTTTGCAGATTTAATGGCTTTCGCCCAACAGTATGACCTTAGTGAACCCGTGAATTATCAACAATTGAAGGCGTTTTTTGATGTGGATAATTTTATTAATTTCCTAGTAGCCGAATTGTATTTTGAGTTATGGGATTTCCCAGAAGGCAACTTAAAGTTTTGGCGTTCGCAAGATGCAAATGGTGCCTGGCAGTGGTTATTCAACGATGGAGATTCTGCGATGCATGAATATTGGAAAAGTAAAATGCTGGAAATTATATCTCCTCGTTCGGAGCAAAGCGAAGCCAACCCGCTGGTTTTATTATTTAGAAAATTGTTGGAAAATGAAGATTTCAAACAAAACTTCTATCAGCATTTTTTATATCATTTAAACCATACTTTAGCCCCAAAAAATGTTTTACATAAAATAGATTCTTTACAAGCTGTTTATGATCCTTTAATGCCAGAGCATATTTTGCGATGGGGCTATCCTTCTACAATGCAGGGTTATCATTCGGCAACTGATCATTTACGTCAGTTTGCTGCTTTAAGGCCAGCTACTTTATTAGCGGATCTGAAAGAAGTTTTTGATCAGCCTTTCGATATTTATCCCAATCCTGTGAGATATGAGCTGAGTATACGCTTATGGAACGGCCTGTCAGATGAATGGGAGTTTCAGTTATATAATGTTATTGGGCAACCAATAAGGTCGGGGAAAATTTATGATAATATAGGAACACTTGATTTCTCAAATTTAGAAGCAGGCATTTATTTTTTAAACATAAAAATTGCCTATGCCTGGTACACTGTTAAAGTATCAAAAGTCTGAATCTCTTTGCTGGAAGTTGGTCTATACCATGTTTCTTTTTTCTATCGATCTTTGAAACTTTTCTATCCTATACTCGTATCTTATAAAGTGACAACATCCTTTCCGACTGTACACTTAACAAATTAGGTCATTTATGACGGTTGTTTTTGAACATCGATCAATAGAAGACCCAATTTAACCATTAGACTAAAGTATCGTAACATTATCAACCTAAAACTCATCATGTTACGAAAAATAACAAAAAAAATAAACGCAATTATTAGTTCGTTTATTCCGCAGCATGTACTGGCACAAAATGAATTGCTCAGAAAAGCAAAGATTCTTGTATCTATACATTTCCTGATCATCTTTATTGGTATTGTACTTGCTTTAACAACAACTTTTGTCGAAGGCTCTAATCCATTACCGGCCATAATTGGTGCCTTAGGATGTGTTGTAGCTTTATTTATTTTCAAACGCTGGGGAAATTTTTCTATTTCAGGGAATTTCATTGCTTCTCTGCCTGTAGGTGTTTTGATATTTGAAGTTGCAAAAACAGGCGGCATTTATTCCGATAACATGCTATGGCTATACACAGGAGCATTACTGGCATTCCTTTTTACGGATAGAATTTGGGGTGTTTTATGGTCTATAGCGACAATGAGTTTCCATATTTATCTCTATACATTAGCATTGAGTGATCCTAGTCAATATCAAAGTAGTGCAGGTATAGACCCTACCTATATTTTTGTCAGTTATATTTTTCTATTTTTATTCATTTTAGGGATGATCTACGTTTTTAAATCAGGTCAAGACAGATTTATTAAAGAACTGAGAGCTCAACGCAATATGCTGATGCAACAAAAAGCCGAAATACAATTTCAGGCAGATACATTGCGTAAGCAGGAAAGCAAACTCAAAAAAATGAATGAAGATTTGAGTCAATTTGCCTCTATCGTATCACATGACCTTCGAGAACCGCTTAGAACTATTGGTTCTTTTACACAACTGATTTCCAAAAAACTAAAAGAATGTAATAATCACGGTGCTGATGAGTACCTATATTTTGTCTCTGATGGAGTAAAACGTATGCAAAACATGATTTCCTGTGTTTTGGAAGACATAAGAAATGAAGATAAAGATAAAAGACTTATCAGGCTTGATGATATTATGCCTGTTGTCATCAATAATTTATCGACTACCATTCGAGAAAAAAATGCCTCTATTAGCTATTCTGAATTGCCCGAAGTTATGGGTTATTCAACGGCTTACATCCAATTATTTCAAAACCTAATCAGCAATAGTATTAAGTTTCAAAAACCGGAAACGCTTCCTAAAATAGAAATAACTACATCTGGTCTCAACGGTTCTTATTACATTAAGGTTAGTGACAATGGGATTGGTATCCCAAAAGAAAAACTGCACAATATTTTTGAGCGAGGTAATCGTGCCGATATAGATGAAGCGTATAAAGGGCATGGAATCGGTCTGGCGACCTGCAAAGACATTGTTCATCGTCTTGGTGGCGATATTAATGTAGATTCTGAGCTTGATAAAGGAACTGTTTTTACGATCAAACTCCCTCGGGCAGCTTAG
>JAHDFX010000133.1:6896-17964 GCA_020627965.1 Saprospiraceae bacterium
CACGTCTTAATGTAGCTTAAAAGTGTTAAAATTTTATCTATGAAAGAGACTGATGTACTCGTAATAGGAGCTGGTATAGCAGGATTGACCTTTGCGTTAAAAACAGCCAACAAAAGACCTGATCTTCATATTACTGTACTCACCAAAACAAATCGGGAAGAAAGCAACACTCGTTATGCACAGGGCGGTGTGGCAGCGGTATGGGATTTTGAAACAGATTCTTATCAAAAACATATAGAAGATACTCTCGATGCAGGTGATGGACTTTGTGATGAAAAAATTGTTGAAATTGTAGTCAAAGAAGGGCCCGAGCGCGTAAAAGAAATTATAGAATGGGGTGCGAGATTTGACAAACATGGTCCTGATTATGATCTGGGCAGGGAAGGCGGACATTCCGAAAACAGAATTTTACACTTTAAAGATTATACTGGCTGGGAAATCCTTCGCGCCATGTTGGAAAAGGCGAAGACCATGCCCAATATTCATATTCACGATCATTATTTTGCTATTGATCTGATCTCCCAGCACCACCTTGGTCGTGTAGTCACCCGACTTACACCCGATGTAGAATGTTATGGTGCTTATGTTCTCGATTTGGAAACCAATTCTATTGAAACTATTCTGGCTAAAACTACAATTTTGGCAACCGGTGGCGCAGGGCAAGTCTATCGGAGCACAACCAATCCTGTCATTGCCACGGGGGATGGTATTGCCATGGTTTATCGTATGAAGGGCAGGCTGGAAAATATGGAATTTGTTCAATTTCACCCCACTTCATTATTCAATCCAGCAGGCGAAAACCCGGCTTTTTTAGTGTCTGAAGCAGTTCGTGGCTTTGGCGCTATATTGAAAAGCAAAGAAGGCGAAGAGTTCATGCATTTATACGATGAACGAAAGTCACTGGCTCCTCGTGATATTGTTGCTCGTGCTATTGATAATGAGATCAAAAAACGAGGAGATGATTATATGTGTCTGGATTGCTCTCATTTAGATAAAGAAAAATTTACTGCTCATTTCCCAACTATTTACGAAAAATGTATGAGTTTGGGAATTGATCCTTTTAAGGATTTGATTCCTGTGGTGCCTGCGGCGCACTATGTATGTGGTGGTGTAAAGACAGATAGTATTGGTCGGACTTCCGTAAAAACCCTATATGCCTGCGGAGAATGTACCAGTTCCGGTTTGCATGGCGCTAATCGTCTAGCATCTAATTCCTTACTTGAGGCTATGGTGTTTGCACATCGTATTTATGAGCAAGTTATAGTAGAAATTGATGACCTTAAAGTACAAACAGGAATACCTAACTGGAATGCTGAAAGCACTAGTGACCCAAAGGAAATGGTACTAATCACGCAAAGCTGGAAAGAACTCAAAGAAATCATGAGTAATTATGTGGGGATTGTACGTTCTAATGTGCGTTTGAAACGTGCTGCTGACCGACTTTGGTTGTTGTTCGGAGAAACAGAGCGCCTGTATGCTACAACAACTATTTCTCCGCAACTTTGTGAATTACGCAATCTAATCACGATTGCTTATCTAATTACCACTTCTGCCCAAATGCGTCGGGAAAGTCGTGGCTTGCATTATACTACAGATTATCCGAACAAACATGATTATATAGAAATGGTATTGAGGTAAACAATTATCTCAAATATCTAATACTTTTCCAGGATTCAGGATATTATAGGGGTCAAGCGTCTTTTTTAGGCTTTTCATTAATTGTATCTCTGCTTCATTTCTACAAAGAGATAAATAAGCTTTTTTGTCCAGTCCAATTCCATGTTCTGCGGAAACAGAACCACCTAAAGCTTTTAAAGGTGTATAAACGATTTCGTTAATCCTGTTTTTTAATTCCATGCTATTGCTTTGCTTACCTATAGAAAAATGGATATTTCCATCAGCAACATGTCCAAAAGCACAGGCTGGCACAACACCATTTATCTTTGCCAATTTTCCTTGAACTTCTTCCACATAATTTCCTATTTGAGCGATAGGTAAACTAACATCAAAGCGCTGAAAATACGGCATATCTCTTCCAAGAACCGAAGTGTCTTCCCTAATACTCCAAAACCAATTTAAGTCGGCTTCATTATAAGCAGGTACCGCATCTGTTATATGTCCTTTTTCTAAGCCCGTTTCCAGTAATTTTTCTAGTTTTAAACGGTCTTTTTCTACATCATTCCCCAAGCTTTCCAACAATACATAAAAGGGATAACCGTATGAGATCGGTGGTTTTTTTCCTGTTTTTTCACTGGTCATCTGCTGATATGATCTTGCCCAAATCAACTCATAGGCACTTAAAGTACCTGCCAACATTTTATCAGCATATTTAAGAAAGGAAATCACTTTGTCAAAATCATTTAAAGCAACAAAAGCACTGTTTCTGCTTTTGGGCGCTTCAACCAGTTTTAAAACGGCTTTCGTTACAATACCAAGCGTTCCTTCAGACCCAATAAAAAGCTGTTTTATATCATAGCCAGAATTGTTTTTGATTATTTTTTTCAATGAGGAAACAATAGTTCCATTAGCCAATACCGCTTCTAAACCCAGAACAAGGTTCCGGGTCATACCAAAACGAAACACCCTAAGCCCTCCTGCATTGGTCGATATAGCACCACCAATTTGAGCAGAACCTCTTGCACCGAAATTAAGTGGAAATAAGAGTTCTTTCTCTTTAGCCGTGTCTTGAATGTGTTCAACGATAACACCAGCCTGTACTGTAATGCTTCGGCTCTTTTCGTCCAATTCTTCAATGGTATTCATCTTCTCCATTGAAATAACCACATTATCGGCGTTGACTTCTGTACTACCAACCAGATTTGTCAGTCCACCATGAACAACAACAGATTGCCGATGCTCATGACATATTTTCAAGGTTTTTGATACATCTTCGGTTGAATGGGGCAATATAACTGCTTTAGCTTTGAACGTTTCATCCATCTGCCAGATATGGCAATATCGGTTTTGCAAGGCTTCACCCGATAATACTTTACTGGCACCTAATGCCTCGTGCAAAACAGCTATAATCTTCACTAGTATTCATGTTTGCCGATTATCCAACCATTTTTAGCTAAGTATTTATCACCATCATCCGCAGCAGGTTTTTCCAATTGCGTTCCCATACTATCATTCCAACGATTCAAATAGCCAAATAAAGCCACCACACCCAGGATTTCCACGATCTCGCCATCATCCCAATGTTTTCTCAAATTATCAGCAATTTCATCATTCACCGCATTGGGAATGGTAGAAGCTGCGATAGCAAAATCGAAAACAGCACGCTCCGCATCACTAAAGGCTGAATATGTTTTATACTCCCAGATATTATTGAGTTTATCCTGCTCCGAGCCATAGCGGTCAGCAGCACGAATAGCATGTGCTTCACAATAACGGCAACCTGCCGTCATACTGGATAAATAAGCTAATTGGCGCTTTAATGCACTAGTGACTCTGCCTTTATTCTCCATGACGGATTGATTCATTTCCAGGAAAGCTTTAGCTATTCGTGGACGGTGCATCATGGTGAATAAGCTATTTGGCGTAAAGCCTAAAGTTTCTTCATAGAAGTCAGCCATTTCTTTGGCTTCTTTATTTGCATTCCTGTCAATAGGGGAGACTAATGGTTTTTTCATTGTGTGTTTATTTATTTTTAACGCCCCAGATGAATGAGTAATACTGAAATATCTGCCGGTGAAACACCGCTTATTCGGCTGGCCTGTCCAATAGTCATTGGCTTTATGGCAGTCAATTTTTCACGTGCCTCTGCCGACAATGAGTTTAATTTGTGGTAATTAAAAGATTCGTGAATTTTGACACCTTCCAGGCGATTCATTTTGGCTACCATTTCCTGTTCTTTTTTAATGTAGCCTTCATATTTCATATTGATCTCAGCCGTTTCCAGCGTTTCTTTATCGTATTCATTTGCAAATTCAGTCAAATTCGGTAGTATATTACTCAATTCTGGTAAGCTTACATGTGGACGTAACAGTACACTATGTAATTTGACCTTTTGTTTTAGTTTAGCTGATTTTTTCTGTTCTAAAAAGCCATTTACATCATCGGGAGAAACACTGGTCTTACGGAAGTATTGTTCTACTTCTTTGGCTTTTTCTATTTTCTCATTGACGCGTTCCATACGTTCTTCCAGACCACTCATACCTAAAGCTTGAGCAATTGGCGTAAGCCTGATATCTGCATTATCCTGACGCAGTAAAATTCGGTATTCAGCCCTTGAAGTAAACATACGATAGGGTTCGTCTGTGCCTTTATTGATAAGGTCGTCTATTAATACACCAATATAAGCATCAGAGCGTTTTAGGATAAAGGGTTCCTGATCGTTAATGGCTAAATGTGCATTAATACCCGCCATTAAGCCTTGAGAAGCTGCTTCTTCATAACCTGTCGTACCATTAATTTGCCCAGCGTGAAACAGGTTTTTTATAAGACGGGTTTCCAAAGACATTTTCAATTGGGTGGGCGGGAAAAAATCATACTCAATCGCATAGCCAGGACGAAACATTTTAGCATTTTCAAAGCCCTTGATTTTACGTAAAGCTTTGTATTGAACACTTTCGGGTAGAGAAGAAGAGAAGCCATTTACATAAACTTCTACCGTATTTCTACCTTCCGGTTCTACAAATAACTGATGACGATCTCTTTCTGCAAAACGATTGATCTTATCTTCAATAGATGGGCAATATCGTGGTCCCATGCCCCGTATACGTCCGTTAAATAAAGGCGAACGATCAAATCCTGTTTTTAGGATATCATGTACTTCTTTACTTGTATAAGTAATATGGCAAGGAATCTGATTTTCTAATTGTGGTGTATCCGTATAAGAGAATTTACTTACATCGCTGTCTCCTGGCTGGAGTTCCATCACATCCCAGTCAATGGTACGCCCATCAATACGGGGCGGTGTTCCGGTTTTCATACGTCCGTGTTCAAAACCCAATGACACCAGTTGCTCTGTAATTCCTTTGGAGGCTTTCTCTCCACTTCTTCCACCGCCAAATTGTTTTTCTCCAACGTGAATCAAGCCATTTAAAAAAGTTCCACTCGTTATAACAACTGATTTTGAACGAATTTCAACGCCCATACCTGTTCTTACGCCTCTTACCACATTGTCTTTTATTAGAAGTCCTGTGACCATCTCCTGCCAAAAGTCTATATTTGGGTTAGCCTCTAACATCATGCGCCACTTGAGGTGAAACTCTGTTCGGTCGCTCTGTGCCCGTGGAGACCACATGGCGGGTCCTTTCGAAAGGTTAAGCATTCGGAACTGTATCATCGTGTGATCTGTAACAATGGCGGAATAACCACCAAGTGCATCGACTTCTCGCACGATCTGCCCTTTAGCTACTCCTCCCATAGCAGGATTACAAGACATTTGAGCGATCGTATTCATATTCATGGTAACAAGCATGACTTTAGAGCCCATGTTGGCTGCTGCTACTGCCGCTTCACAACCGGCATGCCCGGCTCCTACCACTATGACATCATATTCTGGAAACATTTTGCAAAATTACGAAATTATGCTTGGAATTGCTTGGTGAGCTTAGAGCTTGTACAAATAAAAAGCCCGCCAGACTATTCCAGCGGGCCACCCTTGCCTAAAAAGAGACAATTCTGAGGAAAAAATTGAATTGCCTCGAAATCAAACCCATTTTATTTTTACATTATCGGGGTTTATGATAAAGTATATCGATTTTATTTTGAAACCTGTCTTTTTGGTTTTTTATCGTCTAAATATTAAAACGTACAAAAATCTAGACGCTAGTGTTCGCTTTTTGGTTGCACCTATTTTAGAAAAAAATATTTCTAATTAGTTTTTTCTTAAAAATCAGTTTCTCAAATTAATCATTTTACATTACTTTAAATTTAAAAATAGTTTTCAAGTTGTACACTTCCTCAAAAAGAAATACATTGCAGCGCATTGATACAAAACTCAAATAAATACTGAACATGAAAGGAATAATATTAGCAGGCGGTTTGGGAACCCGTCTTTATCCACTTACATTAGCTGTTAGTAAGCAGTTGATGCCCGTTTATGATAAGCCAATGATCTATTATCCGCTATCTACATTAATGATGGCAGGGATCAATGACATTCTGATTATTTCCACTCCTTATGATTTACCAGGATTTCAAAAACTGTTAAAAGACGGTTCACAATTTGGTTGTAACATTCAATATAAAGAACAATTAGTACCTAATGGGTTGGCACAGGCTTTTGTGCTAGGCGAAGACTTTATTGGAAACGATAAAGCTGCCTTAATTCTTGGTGATAATATTTTTTATGGTACGGGACTTAAAGAATTATTACAAAATAGTTCTAATCCGGATGGTGGTGTTGTTTTTGCTTATCCTGTCTCTGATCCTGAGCGTTATGGAGTTGTTGAATTTGATGAAAACTTGAAGGCTATTTCTATAGAAGAGAAACCTGCTACTCCTAAGTCCAATTATGCTGTTCCGGGTTTGTATTTTTATGACAATTCTGTTATTGATGTTGCTAAAAACCTAAAGCCTAGCGCTCGTGGAGAATACGAGATTACTGATGTTAATAAATATTATCTTGAAAAAGGCAAACTTAGCGTAGGCTTATTGGATAGAGGAACCGCCTGGCTGGATACAGGTACACACCAGTCTTTGATGCAGGCCGGACAATTTATTCAGGTTATTGAAGAGCGTCAAGGCTTGAAAATTGGATGCCCGGAAGAAGTGGCTTATGAAATGGGCTACATTGATGATGAAGGACTCAAGGCACAGGCACATGCTTTACGCAAAAGCGGTTATGGAGATTATTTATTGAACTTATTGAAGGAATAGTTATTTTTTCAATTCCTGTTCTCTAAAATAGCGAATAATTTTCTCGGCATTGGCTTTGCCTGCTATTTCTACAAGGTGTTTGATCTTAGCAGTTTTTATTTTTTTAACCGAGCCAAAGTGGGAGAGTAGTTTTTGTGCTGTTTTTTCACCAATGCCTGGTATTTTTGTCAATTCAGTTTGTGTAAAATGACGTGAACGCTGATCTCGATGGAAATTGATAGCAAAGCGGTGCGCTTCATTCCGAATATGCTGAATGACTTTCAAGCTTTCTGATCGTTTACTCAGATGAAGCGGAACCGAATCGCCAGGGAAATAAATTTCTTCCAGCCTTTTGGCGATACCAATGATAGTTACCCTATCCTGAATGTCCAGTTTTTCTAAACTTTTAAAGGCTGAACTTAGTTGGCCTTTTCCTCCGTCAATGACGATCAATTGGGGCAGTGGCTGTTCCTCTTCCAATAATCTGCGATACCGGCGGAAAACGACTTCTTCCATAGAGGCATAATCATCGGGGCCTTCTACTGTTTTAATATTGTAATGACGATAATCTCGCTTTGCAGGCTTTGCATTTCTGAAAACGACCATAGAAGCCACCGGATGTGTACCTTGAATATTTGAATTATCAAAACACTCTATATGCATAGGTAAGGCATCCATCTGAAGCTCGTCTTTCATAACGTTTAGCAGCCGTTCGACAGGTGTTTGCTTATTGGTTCTTGAGGCTTCCTGTTTTTTCTTTTGTAACTTGAAATATGTTGCATTTTTTTGTGACAGATCCAATAGTTTGCGTTTATCCCCCACTTTGGGGACGGTTATTTTTAACTCTTTTTCTTCAGGAATAAATACTTCAAAAGGCACAACCAATTCCTCCGAAAAGCTTCTAAATTTTTCTCTTAGTTCACGAATACCATAAGTCAGTAAATCCAGCTCATTGTCATTCAAATTTTGCTCCATTTCTAAGGTAAATGTATTGATAATGGCTCCATTGACAACTTTTAGATAATTGACATAAGCATGTGTTTCATCCATATCAATGGTAAATACATCAACATCCTTAATCGACGGATTCACTACGGTAGACTTCCCTTGATAATCTTCGAAGGCAGATAATTTTTCTTTGATTTGCTGTGCTTTTTCAAATTCCATTGCTTCTGCATAAACCTGCATTTCTTCCTTTAAATGCCGGCGTACTGATGCAAATCGACCACTGAGCATATTCTTGATCTGCTCAATTTTTGCATTGTATTCTTCTTCTGATTCTTTGTTTTCACAAGGACCTTTACAGTTTTTGATATGATATTCAAGACAGACTTTGTACTTGCCTTTGGCAATGTTTTGCTCTGATAAGTTTAGTGTACAGGTTCGTAATTGAAATAATTTATTGATCAGTTCAATGACTACGTCTACACGGCGTTTGGAGGTATATGGTCCAAAATATTTTGACCCGTCTTTATAAATTCTTCTGGTGACAAATACCCTTGGAAAACGTTCTTTTTTGATACAGATATAAGGGTAAGTTTTACCGTCTTTAAGCTGCACATTATAACGAGGTTGGTATTTTTTGATAAGGGTTGCTTCCAGCAATAAGGCGTCTTGCTCGGTTTCTACAATGGTGTATTCAATACGAGAAGCGTTCTTAACTAATACTCGAACTTTCTTGATCTGATGTTTTTTATTACCAAAATAGGAGGCCAGGCGTTTTTTCAGGTTTTTAGCTTTACCGACATATAAAACAGTATCAGAAGCATCTATAAATTTATAGATACCTGGCTGTTTGGGAAAAGTTGGTGAGAGTCTCTTGTAATCTTCGTTCGTCATTATTATGGTAACAAATATACACTTTTAGAGTTATCTCTTACAACTGTGAAAGAGCTTTCAGTTCGGTTGGTTTGCAATTGAAATATTTCTTTACAAACCGGGTATAGGACGCAGGACTGTCAAAATTCAGTTCGTAAGCAATTTCTTTTTGAGTAAAATTATCTACTAAGATCAATCGTTTAATCTCCGTAGCCAGTAAATCGTGTATAAGTTGAAGTGGCGTTTTCCAAAACTGTATTTTATAGTCAAATTCAATTTTTTGACGGACATGTTCATTTGTTGGGCATAGTTAGCTATCGTTCTGTTTTCTTTGAATTGACTTTCTGCAAGGTTTAAAAATACTATGGCTGCATTGCTTACTTTTTTAGTGATTTTAGCTTTAAGGATTTCCAAAACATGAAAAAGCGTATAAAAAAAGTAATGCCTAAGAGCATGTTCGCTAAAATTGCTTCTTTCCAGACTGATATTATGTAGATGTGTAAACAAAGGATATACTTTCTCAAACTGTTCTTTTTTTAAGTTTGTCATAGGGTTTGACTGTAGGCTAAAAAGCCATTCTATGTGCATTTTATTCTTTTAGATTCATGAATATAATAATTATCACAAGCTAAACTTATTTTGATCACTTACTTAACAATTATTTTATCCGTAGCGATCAACTTGTTGTCCTGAGTTAATGCCATGAAGTATACGCCATTCACTAAATGATCTCGTTTAAGCCTAATTGTCTGTCCGGAAATGCCATTGATCTGTTTTACTATTTGTCCTTTGCCATTATAAATACTAAGTGATGCGCCTTGTAGGGTTTTATCGACGGTTATAGTTGTTTCAACATCAAATGGATTAGGGCTAATGCTATTGAAATTAGCGTATTGAATATTTGTGTTATTCAGTACAGTCGAGAATTGTAAGGAATCACACTCCAGAGTAAGGTTTGTAATACTTACCCGGTAGGTTCCCAATGTAGGCGTAGTCGTTAAGTTCGTACTTAGAATATTAGAAACGTTTGTATTATAGGGAAAAATAGCAGCATCCCAGAATTCTTGTCTTCCTAAGGTATCATAAGGAGCAATCGACGAAATTACATAAAGATTCAGATAAGCATTTCCATCGCAGGCATTACTTAAAACCAGTTCCATGGAGTCTTGTCCTACAATACTAAGGCCTTCTACAGTATAACAACTGCATTGTCCTATAACAGATGCCTTGGATAGAATGGTCAGCGCAAATAATATTATTATTTTTTTCATTTTGATTGGTATTTAATCAACTTCAGTATATAGGTTATACCATACAAAGATAATCTTTATAACTCTTGGGCGATTAGCAATTTTGAGCTAAGAATTAGCAATTTGGGTGGGGACTTAGGTTATAAATACAAAGGGACAAGACCGTTGTCCGGCTTGCCCCTTCGCAATTATTCACCTATTGTACAATAACTTTACAATTCCAATTTCAGTATTCGTTATCAATATTAATTGAAATTGTCACTGACATTGTTATTGATATTGTTCTTATTTTTCAACAGCAGATTGTACCAATAACGAGATGTTGTTATTCAGTACTTCTACAAAGCCATTTTCAATATTGAAAGTTTCCTCTCCATTACTTGTCTTAATAAGTACTTCTCCTTTTGCAAGTGAAGATACTACAGGAGCGTGATTATTCAATATTTCAAAAGGGCCTCTGGAACCCGGCACTTTTACGGAAGTTACTTCTCCGTCGAAAAGCTGCTTTTCGGGTGTCAGTATACTTAATTTCATAATCAATTATATTATGCGTTAGCTTCAGCTAACATTTTCTTACCTTTCTCAATAGCTTCTTCGATACCTCCTACAAGGTTGAAAGCCGATTCAGGATATTCGTCAACTTCTCCATCCATAATCATATTGAAACCACGGATTGTATCTTCGATAGAAACCATCACACCTTTCAAACCAGTAAACTGCTCTGCTACGTGGAATGGCTGAGATAAGAAACGCTGAACACGACGAGCACGGTGTACTGCCTGTTTATCTTCGTCTGAAAGCTCTTCCATACCCAAGATAGCAATGATATCTTGTAATTCTTTATAACGCTGTAGGATATTTTTCACACGCTGAGCTGTGTTGTAATGCTCTTCACCAATGATCTTTGGATCAAGGATACGAGAAGTAGAATCCAGAGGATCCACTGCAGGATAGATACCCAAAGAGGCAATTTTACGAGAAAGTACCGTAGTTGCATCAAGGTGAGAGAAAGTCGTTGCAGGTGCAGGGTCTGTCAAGTCATCCGCAGGTACATAAACCGCCTGTACAGATGTAATAGAACCACGCTTAGTAGAAGTAATACGTTCCTGCATCAGTCCCATTTCCGTTGCCAGTGTTGGTTGGTAACCTACCGCTGAAGGCATACGTCCTAGAAGGGCAGATACCTCAGAACC
>JAHDFX010000384.1 GCA_020627965.1 Saprospiraceae bacterium
AGTATCATGGACGGAGTGATGAATCAGAATTCCTGGGAACGGGAGATGGATTGGTAGGTAGTTCGTACAGGCCTTTAGGCAAGCTCTGCAATTAAAAAAACGCTAAAAACAAGCGTCATGCCGGACTTGATCCTCCACGATAATTATCGGGACTCACTGGAGTTTAGCACAATTTTAATCAATATCTACTGAATCAAATACCGCTTCGACGCTTGCGGAGATTCTGAATCAAGTTCAGAATGACATTCTCTTTTGGGGTTTTAAGAAATTTGTATTTTAATCTTCTTCTATAAATAAAGCCTTAAAGCCTCCTTTCTTCCAGCGTTTCTTTAGTGCCTAGAACGTTTCTTTTTTTAAAGTGAAATTAAAGTGAAAAAAATGAAATAAAAATTGACAAAACCCTAAAAAGCCCATATATTGGCGTAAAAACAAGTATTAAAAATGAAAAAGAAGCTTAAATACTTTGTGAGTTACGCACACAAAACCGACAGACAAGCCAAATTATTATTGGAAATCTTCGAAGAACATGCCAGCCTTTCCAGGAACTATATTTATGAAAAATGGATAGATGATGACATCATACTTGGTGAAGATTGGAATCAACAAATCCAAGAAGCTATTGCTGAATGTGATTTTGGCTTACTATTACTATCTGCCACTTATTTCACTCGCAGATATATCCGAGAAGATGAATTAGCACACTTCATTAAACCTAAAGGAGAGATTCTTGCCCCAATGGTTCCTGTAGGATTGGAAACCTTTGACCTGGGTGGAGATTTACTGGGATTGGAAAAAACTCAAATTTTCCGGTATAAAAATAAACCTGGTGCCGACCCTAAGTTTTTTGACCAATTGGTTCGTAAAAATCAACGTATTAAGTTCGTGCAGGCACTCCTAAAGGACATGAAACGCAAATTCGACAAATATTATCCAGCAACAACTAGCTAAAGATGAACAAACTAATTCAACTCAATAAAAGAGACGCAAAGGAAACACTAGAAAAATACCTTTCCTATCCTAAATTGGCGAAATCTATTAATGCCCGCCGACTGGAGATTATTGTGGATTTGCTTGACGAAAAAGGTCACGTCAGTTTAAAAACTGTTATAGACGAGGTTTTTCCAGATGCATCAAACCCGCTTAATGCCCTGACTAAAATGGCGGATGACATAGAAGCCAAGGCTGACACCAAAAACTTCCAACTAAAGATCGTTAGAGACAACTTCAGAAAAAAACCATTGGAAGAGCGCAGCTTATGGCTGGAAGGTAATGACCTCAAAACCGAAAGAGTACTTAAAGAGCAGGAAAAATCACTGGAAAGTCAGCCGGATTCTGTCATTCAAAATCATGCAACTTCTCATCGCCCTTCCATACAGATTTGTGTGTGTTTTGCAGAAAAAGATGCCAGGCATGCGGAATCCCTTACCGAAGTCTTAACCAACAACCTCAACCTCATTAAAACCTATCGCTTCAGCACCAAAAAATTCAATGACGTACTCTCTGGTGACAGTATTCAACAGGAAATACAGCATAATTTACAAGAATCCGATCTCATTCTACTACTGGAATCCGCCAGTTTGTATAATGATAAACAGATAAAAAATGAGGTTTTAGCGACCTCCATCACTCCGCCTGGAGTTTGCATTGCTGCAATTGATCCTTTTGACAAAGAAATGCGTCCTGTTTTGGAAAACAGTGCTTCTTTTACCCTTGACGGAAAAAGCTACAGTGAGTTAAAACCTGTTTCACAAACAAAATTTGCACAACAACTAGCAAAAGTCATTGTCAAAAAAATCGAGAAAAAACAAGTGATAGAGGCCTTCACAAAAGAGCAAAAACACGAACAGCACCTCAAGCAGCTCGACAAGCAGCTCATTTTGGAAAGAGCGTACTACGAACCCAGTGAAGCCACTATAGAAAAGCTCGCCGGACTAAAACACGATACCCACTCCGGCAAACGGGAAAAAGCTCTGGACCTACTACACAACTGGCTGGAAGAAACCGAAATACCCGTATTCGCCTTACTAGGACAATACGGCATGGGAAAAACCTTTACTTCGAAGGTATTTGCTAAAGCTCAAATACAACAATACAAAGAAAAAAAATCTTCCTATATACCCTTACATTTCGACCTCCGGGATTTTGAACACCGAATTTTACAAAAGCCAGGCTTCGATATTTGGGATATTATACAAGCGGTATTGAACAGAAGAAAAACAGCTGAAGAAGACGAGCCGCTGCAAGTCGCAGATATTAAAGAAATATGGAGAAATTTCCCCACTATCATCATCTTTGATGGCTTGGATGAGGTGATTACTCACATTGGGGATGCTAAGATAGAAGCTATGTTTTTGGGGGAAATTTTTAAATTAATTCCCAATTTTCAGAATAAAATAAAGAAGAAAAAAGAGGACAGCCCCAAAAGAAAAATGCTACTGACTTGTCGTACCGACTATTTCAAAACAGTAGCAGAACAAACTTCCTTTTTTCAAAGACAAAACCGCGAACACATCAGCCCGGATGAAGATTTTGCCTGCTGTGTCTTACTCCCTTTTAATACAGAACAAGTGTATTCTTACCTGACAGAAGTACTGCCGAAAGACAAAAGTGCAGATAAAACAATACAAATGTTCCAGGAAATACATAACCTGGAAGAACTCTCGGCTCGTCCTGTATTACTGGATTTCCTGGTAGAAATCATAGATGAAATAGAATCGCTGGTCATGGATCAAAAAATGATAACGACCGCCACTGTTTATGAAAGAATGATCCACAAAAGCTTTGAACGAGATAAAGAAAAGCATGAAATACCTATTGAAATAAAGCAGACTGTATTAGAGGATATTGCCGCTTTTTT
>JAHDFX010000134.1:0-10976 GCA_020627965.1 Saprospiraceae bacterium
GTACGTATACCTACACTTGGGATAATGGCGCAACTACTCAGAATCCAGGTAACCTTGGAACAGGAACATATAATGTAACGGTAACAGATGGTAATGGCTGTACAGCAGTTTCATCTGCGGTGATTGATGTTGTGAATCCTATTTTAATTTCGACCACAGATGGTATTGTTGCCTGTAATGGTGGTGCTGATGGTAGTGTAGGGGTTACAGTTACAGGAGGTACAGCACCTTACACTTATGTTTGGGATAATGGTGCAGCACCAGTCTCAACCCCAACAGGTCTTGGAGTTGGCACCTACAACGTAACGGTATATGATGCAAATAACTGCTTTGTTACTGATGTAGCAAGTATTACAGCTCCTGATGCTGTATCAATAAGTTTAAGCACTACACCAGTTTCTTGTTTTAGCGGAAATGATGGTATTGCAACAGTAACACCAACCGGAGGTACAACTCCATATACATATACATGGAGTGACGGACAAACATTGCCAACGGCTACAGGTTTATCCGGTGGAGTAGTTTCTGTAATTATTACAGATGGTGCAGGTTGTATCGTTCAGGCTTCAGTTACTATTACCGAACCGGCTGAATTAATTGCATCAGTCAGTGGTTCTACCACAACTTCTTGTTTTGATTCTAATGACGGTGGAGCAAGTGTAGTGCCAACAGGCGGTACACCACCTTATACATATGCATGGGATAACGCAGAGGTGACAGCAACAGCGACAACACTGTCGGCTGGTTTGCACGTTGTTAATATATTAGATGCCAATGGTTGTACTGCACAGGCAACAGTAACGATAAATGCTCCTGCACAGATACAATTAAGTGCTGCGGGTACAGATCTGACTTGTTTTCAGTCGGGAGACGGTGCCGCAACGGTAACAGTGACCAGTGGTGGTACAGCTCCTTATACTTACGACTGGATAACAGGTGATACCGGAGCGAATGTGAATGGCTTGAACGCTGGAACATATACGGTTGATGTTATTGATGCTAACGGCTGCGTTGAGCAAACAAGCGTAACGCTTACAGAGCCATCAGAAGTTACACTGGTTACTTCATTAGATTCAGATGCTTCTTGTTTTAATACTGTAGATGGACAAGCTACTGTAACAGGTAGTGGCGGTGCTGGTGCTTATACATTTACCTGGGATAATGGGGAAGTAGGAGCAACGGCAGTCGGACTTTCGCCGGGTACGCATACAGTTACAGGTATTGATGCGAATGGCTGTGAAGCTACAGCAACAGTAGTTGTAGGTGCACCTGCTGAGATATTTACTGCTCTAAGTAGTACACCAGCAGCTTGTTTTGGTGGAAATGATGGAACAGCTACAATAAATGTTAATGGCGGTACACCACCATATACTTACTTGTGGAACGATGGTCAGACAACAGATGTAGCTACTGGACTGACAGCAGGGAGTCAAACGGTTATTGTAACTGACATAAATGGTTGTTCTGTGGAAGAAACTGTTCTGGTAGAACAACCTAATAATGAACTGGCAACGAGTCTTGTTTCTAATGCGCCTTCTTGCTTTGGCTTTGATGATGGAAATGTTGAGGCACAGACGAATGGCGGTACGCCTCCTTATACTTATCAGTGGAGTACAGGCGATACGGGTAATGGTGTTGGTAATGCTTTCGCTGGTACATATGCATTGACGATTACTGATGCTAATAACTGTCAGGTAGTAGAAAGTGTAACTATTGCTCAACCGAATTCTATGCAGTTAGCACTCTCTTCTTCAGATGTAAATTGCTTTGGCGGAGATGATGGAACGATCACTATGAATGTTGGAGGTGGTACACCACCTTATTTATACTCTCTTGATGGAGTTGATTATATATTCAGCGATCAATTCATTCGCTTGACGGCAGGTGAGTACACTGTTTATATTCAGGATGATAATGGCTGTGTTCAAACAGAGATCATTACGGTTAATGAGCCACCTGAGTTAATTGTAGATATTATTGATAATACAAGAATTAATTATGGTGACAGTATTATACTGGAGACAAGCGTGAATCAGATCATTCCGGTTAATTATAGCTGGACACCTACTACAAATCTGGATTGTGATGATTGTCCAAGCCCGGTGGCTACACCAACTGCTCAGACGACTTATAATGTAACTGTTACAACAGATACAGGTTGTGAAGCTGAAGCAGATGTTATCGTTTATATTAATAAAGAACGTCCGGTATTTATACCGAGTGGCTTTACGCCAAATGGTGACAATGTGAATGATGTATTTATGGTACATGGTGGCTCAGGGGCAGAAACACTCAAAGCTTTCAGAGTATTTGATCGCTGGGGTGAGGCTGTATTTGAGGTCAGTGATGCACCAGTTAATGATCCGGATTTTGGCTGGGATGGAGTTTTCCGTGGACAACAAATGAATCCAGGTGTATTTACTTACTATGTGGAAGTTGTCTTCAGCGATGGGGAAGTCATTCCATATTCAGGAGATGTGACGCTTCTTAAATAAGAAGAATAGAATAAATAAAAAAGGCTAACTGCACCGCAGTTAGCCTTTTTTATTTATGGTGCCAGTGTCTTTGTTAAGTTATGCAACGGAGTACAGGACAAAATTGAAATGTATTTATCAAATTACATAAAATCACAATTTACGATTCGCACATGATGTACCTATGGCACATGAAAATTTGTTCCATATCTTCTATCTACCAATATTTAGCACCTAACGGCGCAATGAGTGAATAGTATGCCATTGGTAATTAGTTGTTTATAATTAAAACAGAGTGTTGTACATATAACCATCCCTCTTGGGAATGAGACTGTTTGTTCTCCCGTCCCGTTAGGGACGACATATAGGTAGATAAGTATTTAAACATTAATTTGCGTGCTGTTAAGTACGCTATGTCTTCTACGCATATTATGGAAATAGAGTTTTGTCCTGTACTCAGGTTATGCAATTGAAAGTATAAATTCTGAAGATACTAAAAGATAGAGTGTCATTCCGAATTTATTTCTGAACACTAGTGGTTCAAGTCACAGGTCTTTGACAGTTTTTACTTTCTTTTTTTTCGTCTGTAATGCGTTGAAGAATCACTCATTTAGCATGGCTAAAGGCGAGCTGTGCAATTAAAATAACCTTCATCATATTACGTACCTATGGCACGTGAAAATCAATATTATGCCTTGAAATCTACCGATATTTTGTCTCTACAAGACTGCTATTGAATATTTGAAGAGTAACCTTTGGGGTTTGTTTTTCTCATACAGCTTTGAGCGGGAATTAATACAATAAAAAAAGTCCCTGCGATGTGTCGCAGAGACTTTTGTATCTTAAACTGATCGTAATATTAATCAGTAGAATCCATGCTAGTGTAAACTGCTTTAAAAGCAACAGCCGCTAATGCTGCACCGATAAAATCAGCTACTAAGCCAAGTCCGGCAGTAGCCCAGTTTGCTAATCCGTTGAAAGCACAGCCAATGGCTACGGCAGGATTGAAAAATCCACCAGCGTAGCTACCTAGGGCGTAAGCCATCGCAGTAACAGTAAGACCGATAGCAAGACCATAATAGGAATTGCCAGCAGTGCTTTTAGTTGTCGCAGTATGAAGAACTACCCATACCAGGGCAAAAGTTCCGAGCATTTCAGCAACAAAAGCTCCGGCTGTATTGGCAGGCATGCCACCTTCGGCACCCATTATTGCACCTTTACCCATTACAGTAGCGCCAAGAACAGCTGCTAAGATAGCTCCTAAAACTTGAGCGATCATATACATAGGAACATCACCACTAGCGACTTTACCTCTCATCAAAACACCCAACGTTACCGCAGGATTATAATGAGCACCAGAAATGTGTCCACCAGCATATACCATAACCATCAGCGCAGCACCAATAGCTACAGGCGCAAGGAAGTTATTGTCTGGCATTCCGTTTACCACACATACGACAGTGAACACCAAGAAGAATGTTCCAATAAATTCTACAATGTACTTTTTCATAAAAAAAGAATTTAGGTTGTTAAAATTAGTTAGTTAAATTTATACTAAGTTAATACAGATTTATATACATTAAGCTTTCCATAAGACGCAGTTGCCAATCAAAAGTAACCACAAGGTGTCAATCTGCAAAATAATATACGTTGAATTATGAAAATAGCTATTATAGGGTACGGGAAAATGGGGAAGGCAATAGAAAATATTGCACTACAGCGAAATTACGAGATTGTTTTGCGAATTTCAAGACAAAATTTAGATAAACTTACATCGGAAAACCTTCAAAAAGCTGATGTAGCTATCGAATTTAGCAGACCTGAAGTCGCTTATAAAAATATTGAAACCTGTATAAAAGCCGGTATTCCGGTCATTTCCGGTACAACGGGCTGGCTCAACCGTAAAGCAGAGATCGAACAATTGACCAAGGATAAAGGAGGCGCTTTTTTATATGCTTCTAATTTTAGTGTAGGTGTAAATATCTTCTTTGCGATCAATCGCCAACTTGCAGAAATGATGGATGTGCAGGAAGATTATTCTGTAAAAATTCACGAAATCCATCATACACAAAAACTAGATGCACCAAGTGGCACCGCCATAAGCCTGGGGCAGGGTATTTTGGAAAATATTCAGCGACTAAAAAAATGGCAGGCCCTAGAAACCGACCGGGTTGCTTCGCAGGATATACTACCTATTACTTCTTCGAGAATTGATAGCACACCTGGTACGCATGTCATCTCTTATACTTCAGATATTGATGAAATAGAAATCAAACATACCGCCAGGAGCCGCCAGGGTTTTGCTCTAGGAGCTTTAATGGCAGCCGAATGGATTCGGGGCAAACAAGGTAATTTTACCATGTCAGATATGCTTGGCTTTTGAGTTTATTCCTTCAAGACTAGGGCATCTTTCTCATACCAAGCTTCATAACGATCTCCGTATTTTTTATCTACATTACTACGCTTAATCTTCATTGTAGGCGTAAGTATCTCATTTTCAATAGTCCATTCGTCATTAACAATGACAGCCTTTTTGATACGCTCATGTTTTTCCAAGCCAGGATTAATTTCCTGAATAGTGTTTTGTAAACTTTCAGCCACGTCTTCGAAAGATTTAGAACGTGCTTCTTCTGATAAAACAATCAGAGCAATAGGCTGCGGAACTGTAGTTCCAGATACACAGATTTGTTCTACATTTTGATTTTTTGAAATTTTCATTTCAATAGGGCTGGGAACAACATATTTTCCTTTAGCCGTTTTGAAAATATCTTTCACTCTGCCTGTAATAAACAGAAAACCATTTTCATCAACTTTACCTTGATCTCCTGTGTGGAAAAAACCATCTGTAAAGACATTGGCAGTCATTTCATCTTCTTTATAATACTCTGTCATCAAAGCATCACACTTCATCAAAATTTCGCCTTCTTCGCTGATGCGTACTTCTACACCAGGCATTGCCTGACCTGCCGAACCGATTTTTACATTGTCAACTCTATTATAATGTGAATAAGCAGCATTTTCTGTCATACCATAAACTTCCTGCAAATTAATGCCGAGTTTATTATACCAACGGATCAGGTTGGGTGGGGTAGGAGCTGCTCCGGTAAGGCAGTGAAGTGCTTCATTCAGCCCAAGACCTTCCCTAATTTTACGCTTGATAACCCCCGAAATAAAAGGAATTTTTAATAAAGTATTAAGGCGTTTTTGAGGCATTTTCTCCAAAATACCCATCTGAAATTTCGTCCAGATACGAGGTACAGCCATAAATACAGTTGGTTTTGCATCTTTTAAATTCTGTGCAAAAGTATCTAGCGATTCAGCAAAATAGATAGATGTCCCCATATAAATAGCGCCCATCTCTACCAGCATGCGCTCTGCAATGTGAGAGAGCGGCAGATAAGAGAAAAGCCTGCCTTCAACTCCGCCTACATCTATTTGAGTTTTTGCGCCTTCTATAGCATAAGCCAGTGAGCCGAATTTATGTACTACGCCTTTCGGGCGTCCTGTAGTTCCTGAAGTATAGATGATGGTCATCATTTCTTCAAGATCGCGATTAGGCTCGCCTTCCAATGCTTCGTGTTCGTTGCAAAGGTCAGACCACTGTTCAAATTCTTTTGGGCCATAATTAGGGAAAGAGATACAGGAAACATGCTCAGGTACGCCCTCTGCCATACTGGCCCAATCGTCCAGTTTCCCGACAAAAAGTATTTCTGCTTCACTATGATTTAAGACATAGAAGAGCATATTATCATTGATGTTCGGATACAAAGGAACCGAGACATGACCTGCCATCATGATAGCAAGATCACAAAGTACCCAATAACAACAATTTTTGGATACTAAAGCAATTTTGGATTGTGGAGGTAGGTTTTTAGCTTTTAAAGCAGCAGCCAGTTTACGCACTTCCTGTCCTGCTTCTTTCCAGGTCATGGTGATGCTTTTACCATCAATAGGCTGGGATAGAAATAGAGCATTTGGTCTTTCTTTTTCCCAATGATAAAGCCATGACAGGGGTGTTTTGAGTTCTCTATTCGACATAATCTTTAAGGTATTACGATGTATTTGTAAAGAGGGATAAAGCTATTTGAATAGCTTTTTAGAAATAGATATATGTGAATATAGTGAATTGACTGAATATAACCAATGGAAAGTATTACGAGTCCCGAATTTCTTGAATAGTTTTAAGGTTTGTCGGACAATTTTTGGATTATTTGTATTTGATAGCTCCAACTGTACCTATTTCTTTACCTAGTTCTTCTCTAATCTGAATAAGTTTTTGCTGAATTTTTAAGAGATGCATCAATTCTTCGGTGTTTTTTTCGTCTTGTGCTGTTTTTAATTTTTCCTGATTTTTTTCGCAAAGTCGAGTGATTTTTCTGAATTTGAAACGACTTACTCCGGCTATAGTATCTCTTTTAAAATTGCTTTCAGGCATAGGCTGGGTTTGCATCGGATTAGACAAGCGTTCCTCCCAGTTTAGGCTGTATTCATGGGGAGAGTGGGTGAGAGAGATAGCCAGATCTGGTATGCGGGTATCCTGATGGTTTAGAAAATACTGAGGTTCTACGGGCTTTTTGCTGCGTAGCAAATCATAAGATTCTGTGATGATCTTTTGGCAAATATCATCGTCAAATTCTTCTAGTACTTCTTCAATATTCAATAGAACATAAGTGGCTACAGTTGTGTCTCCTTCAAATACTTTATCACCATGTTCTACAATCAGGCGGACAATATCTTTTTCCTGGAAGGTATCACCCTTGGTTTTTGTCTTTTCTTTTGGAGCGGCTTCGCCAGGAAATTCAGTAGGCGGCGGTGCGGTTTCTCTTATTTCTTTTGCTTCTCTCTGTTGCTGCTTCTTTTGCAGACTACGATATAATATTTTATTGACAGCAGTAATTAATATCTGTTCGTCTGTCTGTAGTCGAACTGCACATTCTTTTAGATATACAGAACGTTTTATCGGGTCTCTTACTTTAGCAATACTATCTATAATATCCTGAATCAGACTGGCACGTTTTACCGGATCATTGGCAGATTCGTCAAGTAGCAACTGCGTTTTAAAGAGGATAAAATCATTTGCATTACCCTGAATATATTGCTTGAAAGCGTCTGCGCCTACTTTTTTCAAATAAGAATCGGGGTCTTCTCCATCAGGTAGCAGGACGACCTTTACATTCATATCCTGTTCCAGCACCATATCCAATCCCCGCATGGCTGCTTTTATACCGGCAGGGTCTCCATCATATAGTATCTTGATGTTGGGGGTATAACGCTTTATCAGTCCAATTTGCCCGACAGTCAGTGATGTACCTGATGAAGCTACTGTATTTTCAATACCAGATTGATGCAAAGAAATAACATCGGTGTAACCTTCTACAAGAATACACTCATCGGCTTTACGAATAGCTGTTTTGGCAAAATAGATTCCGTACAGAGATTTATTTTTTATGTAAATCTCTGATTCTGGGGTATTGATATATTTAGGCGATTTTGGGTCGGAGGAAAGTGTACGCCCACCAAAGCCTATGACTTTACCTGTAAGGTTGTGGATGACAAACATCATCCGATCTCTAAAAAAATCGAAACCTTTTTGGGAGGTGATACCTGCTTTTTTTAGGGATTCGAGTTTATATCCTTCTTTGCTTGCTTTTTCTGTCAGGTTTTTATAGCCTTTAGGTGCATAACCCAGACCGAACTTTTTGATGGTGTCTTCATTAAAACCTCTTTCCTTGAAATAGGGCAGACCAATCATTTTGCCATCTTCTGTCTCGAAAAGATGTTTGGCGAAATATTTTTGAGCATATTCATTGATAAGATAAAGGCTGTCAATGCGCTGTCTTTCTTCAAGGGCTTCTCTGGAAGGAACAGTTTCGTCTATTTCAATACTATATTTCTCTGCTACGTAACGCAAAGCTTCGGGATAAGTCAGATTTTCGTGATCCATAACGAAATTGACAGGACCACCACTTTCTCCACAACCAAAACATTTGTAAATATTTTTAGCAGGAGAAACAGTAAAGGAAGGCGTTTTTTCGTTGTGAAAAGGACAAAGACCGATGAGATTGACGCCTCGTTTTTTGAGCGTAACAAATTCACCTACAATATCTTCGACTTTTGCTGCCTCACGAATTTCCTGTATAGATTTCTGACTAATCATTCTTTATATAAGCTTAGTTATAATCGTTTTAAGAAAATTATAACAATCAAAAATAGGCATAGGATGTAACTTTTTTATTTTTTCTCGTCTGAAAAGTGAAAATTAGCTAAAGAGTTGATTTTAAAAATACAAGTGCCCAAAAAATCAAATCCCAAAATATGAATTTTAAAATAAAATTCAATCGAAATAAAAACTTGGCACGATATATGCTTTTAATAAAGTAAATTCCAAAAATAAAGAAATTTTCCCGAAAGGGAATAAAGATGGTGTTCTCATAGTGTGGACCGCTTCCAATCTTAACGATTTGAGGCGGTTTTTTCTTTTACAATACGTCGTATTGGGTTTTTGTTCATCAACACATCAACACAATTTACTCAATTCTTTTCCTCTGGATATTCAATTCTAACATGGTAGATACTTTTTAGTAATTTTTTGAAAACAGATTTACAAGTTTCCAATTCACTAAAACTAAGTTTGCTATCTGCAAACTGCCCCTGAGCGATCTTACCGGCTGTTATATTCTCTACCAGATCATTGATGATTTGTTCTGTAGGAGCTTTCAGGCTTTTTGAAGCAGCTTCTATTGAGTCGGCTACCATCAAAATAGCTTCCTCTTTGGTTTGCGGTTTCGGGCCAGGATAAATGAAGTGTTTTTCATCCTTTTCATTTTCTGGTTTCCCTTCTATGTGTTTTCTATAAAAATATTCTACCCGTGTTGTACCATGATGGCTTTTGATAAAATTGATAACGATATTAGGCAAGCCAGCTTTTTTAGCCATTTTCTCACCTTCTGTAATATGGGCTATAATGGCTTTTGCGCTATCTAATTCCGACATATCATCATGTGGGTTGATGCCATTTTGGTTTTCAATATAATTACTTGGGTTTTTCATTTTTCCAATATCATGATATAATGCAGCTACTTTTACCAGCAAACTGTCGGCTTCAATAGCTTTGGCAGCGGCTTCGGCCAAATTTGCGACCTGAAGAGAGTGTTGCATTGTTCCTGGAGCTTTCATTGATAAGTCCCTAAGTAGTGGTCTGTCCATGTCAGATAATTCCAGCAAGGTAATCTCTGAAGTAAAGCTAAACAGTTTTTCCAGCAGCGGTATAAGAGGATAGGAGAGTAGTGTCAGGAAAACATTAACCAATAGGAGAGCCTGGGGTACACCATGGTTAGCATTAGTGAAATTGAGTAAGGAGCCTTCTTTGATGAGTGATAAGCCAAAAAAGGCGAGACTATAAACAAGTAGGATGTAAAGTATAGAAATGAAAAAGGTATTGATATAACGTGTACGGACATTAGCCAGTACAGCGACTATACCTGCAAGGATCTGTACAAAGGTGAATTCGTAACCTAGTGGTGATAAAAAGCTGGCTATCAATATAATTACAATATGGGTATATAAGGCAAGTCGGGCATTGTGGAAATTTTTAATCACCACAGGTACGATGCAGAATGGAATCGCATAGAGTAGGTTGTTGATACCTGTAGATACTGCCAGGTAGACAATGTAACTGTACAAACCTATCCAAAATAAGACAAAGAAAAGTTGACGAAAATCGGCAAAAATATAATGTTCATTGAGTCGCAGAAAGCCAATAAAGACGCTCATAATCAAAGCAGTCAGTAAGAAATAGCCTCCCCAAACCCAATAAAAATTCTTGTCTTTGGCGATACTTTCTGTATGTTCTGTTTTTAGAGAGTTGAGTTGTTGGTAGATATCATTGGTGATAATATCGCCCTTACGAACAATATATTGCCCCTTTTTTACCATACCTCTGTAGTTACCAATGCTTTCACCTTTTTGTTGCTCATAATTTTTGAGGGTAGTGGTTTTGTCATAAACGATATTAGGTGTCAGGGATTCTTGTAGAGGATTGGTCAGGTATTTGGCATTTTCCAGTCCACTGCTATATAAAGTGTCAATGATAAAAGCCGTTGCAGTGCGACTATTCATAAAGCTACTGGCAAATTGCTCTACTGTATTTTTGTGTGTTACACGGACTTTGAAATTGCCGTCTTTGTTTAAATGAGTGGTGTCCAGTTCTATAAGTCCATTGTCATAAATATGCTCTAATATAGCTCGCCCAAAACTATCATATAAATTTCGGTTTTCTTCTGCACCTATTTGCTCAAGGCTATCAAGAGTGGATAGTTTGTTGTTCAGTAACACTTCAAAATTTAGAAAAGCATTGGCTTCAGCTTCAGGGAGCCATTTGTAATATGGGCTAAAATCAGCATCAAAATCATCTATGTCTTCTCGTTTTTCTGATGCTGATTTGAGGATAGGGAAATCGAATGGTGCTTTTAAGTCTTCATAATTCCAGGTTTGCCCTTCTTC